>JANYAU010000056.1 GCA_025361165.1 Betaproteobacteria bacterium
CATGCTTTCTCAAGGAAAATTCGGCTACGATGACCCGGCGCTGATCTCTATTGCGCATGCTGTGCAAGCCTACCCTCTCTTCATGGACCTCGAATGCCGCGTGCTATTGGCTCCTCGAGGAACCGAATTCATTACGAGCGACAATCCTGTCGTGATGTACAACCAGTTCATGTTGTGGCGGACCCACGGCAGCAACACCGGGATAGCCTCGAAAGGGCTTCAGATATTCTTTCCGATTTGGCCATTCCTCACTCTTGTCATGTATGACCGAGACGTATATCACCTCGGCAGAGCTAAGTCGGACCTCGTCCACATGGCTTCAGCGATAGACGTACACGAACTAAACCTGTTGCAGGTTGTCGCTGCTTCTGAGAACGTATACACATTTAGCTCTGCTGCGAATATATTCAAAGTAGCTCAAGATGCATCGCGGTACCTGCGCAAAAAGAAGGTGGTAGTAAGAACGTTCCCGCAACCCAGCCAAGGGGAGCGGAAATCCGAGATTATTGCGACTTCGCATGAAGACATCCGTACGAATGCGACACTTTGCTTCATGCGCCTTCACAAGCGAGCAAAAGCTTGGCTCAAGGACTTCAGGTCTCAGCGCTTTCAACCAGCAGTAGTCGTGCGTGACCAGGCGCTCATGGCGCGATTTGAAGCACACGCTAAGGCGGTCAAGGACGGAAAGGCTGCCCCCGAAGACGCTATCAAGAGCATTTTCGGGAAGTCTGTTGTAGACGGCACGTTCTAGGTAACGCCCTTGGGTCGTATTCCTCGCCCTACCGATCAGCCAGAAGGGGTCAAACAAAAGGGGTCAAGTCCTGCTTCTTGTATTTACCCTCCGCCATGATCACCCCATGAAGAAGTTAGGGGTCGCCAGCGATTTTACTTTGTAATGCCATGGATTGCATTATGTATTGTCATATGTTACGCTTTTCAGCGTGATCAAACGCTTCCGCCATAAAGGGTTAGAGCGCCTATTGCGCAAGGGTGAATCGCAGAGTATCCAAGCGCAGCATGTTTCCCGCATTATTCGTATTCTTGATCTGCTGGAGGATGCCAGCTCGCCCGAGCAAGTGAATATCCCCGGCTTATATCTGCATCCGCTAAGAGGCAGCCGCAAGGGCGAGTGGGCAGTGAGCGTATCGGGTAATTGGCGTATCACTTTCCGCTTTGAAGGGGAGGACGTCACGGACGTCACTTTGGAGGATTATCACTGATGGCTAAATCGTTACGCGATCCCAAACGCCGCCCGACGCACCCCGGTGCGATCTTGCGCGAAGATGTGTTGCCTGCGCTAGGCATGACTCAAGCTGAGTTTGCAAAACGGTTGGGTGTTTCTCGTCTGACGGTATCGGAGTTAATTAATGAGAAGCGTGCGGTAAGCCCGGATATGGCCATGCGGTTGGGACGTCTGCTCGGGAACGGTCCCGAGATTTGGCTGCGCATGCAGCAAACCCTCGACTTGTGGGAACTCGCCAAACGCCGGGATTACGACAAGATCCAAACCCTGAAGGCCGCATAATAAATTCAGGCACGACGATAAATTGCATTCAGCTAACGTTTTCTAAGCTGCGAGAATTTCGAGCTATATTTGCTTTGCAATGGGGCATGTTTTTTTCTGGGTCGAGTTCAGCGAATCTGTAGTTCACCAACATTGCCCGGTTCTACACAAATTGATGGGCTTTTCGCTTGTCATTCCAGCCAGGTAGGTGTCTTGTCCTCAATCACCTGCCGTCCCGCTAGATATTCCCAGTAGTTGTCAGAACACCGCGCCCTATCTGAACCGAGTAAAACTATGCTGATAGAAAGGTGGTGCAATTTTCTGTTGGCAAAACCCCGGGCATTTTGCTATGATTTTAATATGTGATTAATGATTTCATATTGTGAAATATTCTGACTAAGCGAGTACACCATGAACCAACCTCTCTCTTCCCCTGATTTCGATCAAATGCCGGCCTTTTGTGAAGGCATTCAATATTTCTCCGAAACGCTGCCGGATATCGAGCGTTTGGGCGATGCGCCGCTGTTGTCGTCCAGCCAGGCGGCGATCGCCGACCCCGGTGACGAAAAGGCCGTGTATCAAACGCTGCTCGCCGCCGATGCTTTGCGCTATCTCACCTTGCAAGTCACCGCCGCGAAATCCTCCGGCCACCCTGGCGGTTTTGCCTCCGGCGCGGAAGCTTATGCGGCGATGGTGATGCTCGGCCACACTAATATCGTGACCGAAGTCGGGCACCATGCGCCGGGTTTTTACAGCGCGATGTTTCTCGATACTTCATTAGAAGAGATGGGTATCAAGACCGTGTCCGACATGCGCGCGCGCTTCCGCGAAACGCACGGTTTACTCGGGCATTTGTCGGGGGCGATCCCGGGCTTGCTCGCACCGGCCGGGCCGCTTGGCCAGGGCGAACATTTCGCCATGGCGGGCGCCTTGCTCTATCCGGGAAAATTATTCCCCGTGACCATCGGCGATGGCGGCTTGGGCGAGCCCTACATCATGAGCGCGTTTCAGCACTTCAATACCGCGTATCCCCAGTCCACCAACTTTCTGCCGATTTTGATTTGGAACGGTTACTCGCAAGAGCATCACAGCATGGTTTCCACTTGGGACAATCAGCGCATGTTGGATTACTGGCGTGCGCATGGTTTCCGCCAGGTGCATTTAATCAATGCCAAGGATTTTGACGATGCCAATCAAGCAGGCGAGTATGTGGACAGCACGAAGTTCTCTTGGAAGCAGCGCATGGCGTTCACGGCGCACTTACTGAAGACTGCCAGTGTCGCGGCACAAAATGCGCTGAATGGCGAAATGACTGCGATTATCGTCAAGCAATTGAAAGGCGCGGGTGTGCACGCCAGCGGCGCTAAATCGCACAACTTGTATGCGCATCACACGCTGGAAAGTGAAGACGTGAAGGCCGGTTTGCAGCGTCGCGCGCTGCCGCCGCGTGCTTGGCAAATTGTGCGCGAAAATTTCCGCCATGCCGGCGGCGGCCCAGCCGCGAAAACGGTAGTGACGGAGTTCGAGCGCCCGTTGCCGGACTTGGGCAAATTGCCGCTCGCCGAATTCGAGCCAGGCAAGGAAAACAAAATTCCGACTGCCGCCCTCGGCGACATCGTTGCCGCCGTAGGTAAGCGCGACCCGCAATTCATCGTTACCAATGCCGACGGTAACGAAGCATCCAGCATGGCCAACATCAACAAGGCGCTGACCATACGCCACCCGACTGAAGACAAGCTGTATTTCCAAGGGCCAAGCGGCCAAGTGTACGAGCCCTTGAGCGAAGATGCATGCGCGGGCCTCGCCGTGGCCGTGGCGCTATTCGGCGGCCGTTCGCTATGGGCCTCCTACGAATCATTCGCTATCAACGGTCTGCCGATTTGGCAGACGGTGACGCAAGCCATGGCCGAGTTGCGGCATAAGACGCCGTCCGCGATTACTATTTTCACCGCTGGCGCACTGGAACAAGGGCGCAATGGCTGGACGCATCAGCGTCCCGAAATCGAAGCTTACTTTGCGGCCATGATGCGCAACGGCAACGTCTATCCGCTGTTCCCGGTCGATGCCAATATGATCCAAGTGGCCTACGACTGGGCGCTCAAGCAATCCAATAAGGGCATCGTGATCACCGCCTCTAAAAGCCCGCTGCCGGTGCGCACCACGCTCGCGCAAGGCCGCGCCGCAATCGAAGAGGGCGCCGTAGTGTTACATGAATCAAAAGGCAGTTGCCGCGTAGTGTTCGCGGTGACCGGCGACATGGTGCTGCTGCCGGTGTTCGAAGCGGCGCAGCAGTTGGAAGCGCAAGGCATCGCTACGCGCATTGTGGCTATCGTCAATCCGCGCCGTTTGTACCGGCCAACCGATGTGGCGTGGAATACCTGCTCCGAGCCGGACAGCAAGTTCATGTCGCGTGCGCAGTTCGATCAACTGTTCCACGGCGATGTGCTGCTCGGCGTCACCGGCGGGCCGGGCGCGATGCTGGAGCCGCTGATGTTGCGCAGCGCCGTGCCGACGCGCGATGTGTTCTGCTGGAAGCGCGGCGAGACCACGGCCAGTCCGAATCAGTTGTTCGATTTCAACGCCATGAATGCAAATGCGATGGCGGCGCGGGCGGTGGAATTATTGGGTTAAAGACATTGAACCGCAAAGGACGCGAAGTAACGCAAAGTAACTCCCTGTCCTGTTTTGCAGTCCTTTGCGAACCTTCGCGTCCTTCGTGGTGAAAAGTTTTTTGTTTTTTTCCGTGTCTCTGTAATGAAATGGTATGCAACCGAAAATCATCATTCTCGACGACGATCCCACCGGCTCCCAAACCGTGCATGGCTGTCTATTGCTCACGCGCTGGGATGTCGGTACGCTCAAGCTCGGCCTCGACGACACCTCGCCCTTAATGTTCGTGCTCACCAATACGCGCGGCATGGGGGCGACGCAGGCGGCGGCTGTTACGCGCGAGGTGTGTCAAAACCTAAAACAAGCGATGGCTGGGTTTAAACAAGCGGCCTTGTTTGTTTCACGTTCGGATTCGACTCTGCGCGGGCATTATCCGGTCGAGACGGATGTGATGGCAGAAGAACTCGGCCCGTTCGATGCGCATTTCCTGATTCCCGCTTTCTTCGAGGGCGGGCGCTTCACGCTGCACGGCATCCACTATGTGCGCATAGGCGACAAGGCCATTCCGGCGCACGAAACGGAATTCGCGAAGGACTCCGTGTTCGGTTATGAGCACAGCTTTATGCCGAAATATGTGGAAGAGAAAACCCGCGGCCGTATCAAGGCCGACGAGGTGGTGCGCTTTCCCATCGAGGAAGTGCGCAGCGGCAGCTTCGATAAGCTCATGACGCTGACCGACAACGCCTGTTGCGTCGTCGATGCCGAGCATCAGGACGACCTGAATCGTTTCGCCGACGAGTTGCTCAGCGCGGCCGAGCACGGCAAGCGTTTTTTATTCAGGAGCGCGGCGAGTTTGCTCACCGCGCTCGCCAAATTACCGCCGCAACCGGTTCCGGCCGAGCGCATGCGCGAATATGTGCAGGATGGGCATCCCGGTGTGGTCGTGGTCGGCTCGCACGTCAAGAAGACGACCGAACAACTGGGAGAATTGCTCAAGCAACCGGGCATCGTGCCGGTGGAAGTGGATGTGAATCGCTTACCGGAACAGGTGAGCGAACTCCTGCCGCAGATTCTCGCTTTGGTGGAAATGGCGCACGCCCAAGGCAAAACGCCGGTGATTTATACCTCGCGCAGCGAACGCCAATTTACCGATACGCAAACACGTTTGCGCTTTGGCGAGCAGGTGTCGGGCTTTCTCATGAGCGTGGTGCATGGCTTGCCTAAGACGATAGGCTTCATTATCAGCAAGGGCGGCATCACTTCCAACGACATGCTCTCGCTGGGGCTGGCGATACCCGCCGCGCGCATCGTCGGCCAGATTCACGCTGGCTGTTCAGTGGTGCTGACACCGCGAGATCATCCGCGCTTACCGAATATTCCGGTGGTAATTTTCCCCGGCAATGTCGGCGATCAGCATGCCTTGGCCACGGTGTACAATCGGCTCAGCAAATAAAGCCTTCGTGGTGATATCCGATGAAACCCGACCGCCTACTCAAACGCCTGCGTGAAATTCTTCCGCCGGAATCCCTGCTCGTAGAACGCGAAGACCTCAACCCCTACGAGAGCGATGGCCTGACCGCTTACCGTCAGTTGCCGCTGCTGGCGGTGATTCCCGAAACGGAAGCCCAAGTACAACAGATACTGCGGATTTGTTATGAGGAGTCGGTGCCGGTGGTGGCGCGCGGTTCCGGCACGGGTTTATCCGGCGGGGCGCTGCCGCTCAAAAACGGTGTGCTGCTGTCGCTCGCCAAATTTTCGCGCATTCTGCATCTCGACCCCGTGGCGCGTATTGCGCGCGTGCAGCCCGGTGTGCGCAATCTCGCCATCTCCGAAGCCGCCGCGCCGCACAAGCTCTATTACGCGCCCGATCCGTCGAGCCAAATCATCTGCTCCATTGGCGGCAATGTAGCGGAAAATTCCGGCGGCGTGCATTGCCTGAAATACGGCCTGACGGTGAACAATATTTTGCGCTTACGGGTGATCACGATCGAAGGCGAAGTGCTGGAGATCGGCTCCGAAGCGCTGGATAGCGCGGGCTATGATTTATTGGCGCTGATGACCGGTTCCGAGGGTTTGCTGGGCGTCATTACCGAGGTAACGGTGAAGTTGCTGCCCAAGCCCGAGCGCGCGCAAGTGATCATGGCCGGATTCGACGATATCGAAAAAGCCGGTGCGGCGGTCGCCGCGATTATTTCCGCCGGCATTATTCCCGCTGGTTTGGAGATGATGGACAAGCCCGCGATCCACGCCGCCGAAGATTTTGTGCACGCCGGCTATCCACTCGATGCAGAGGCGATATTGCTGTGCGAGCTGGATGGCACCAATGAAGAAGTATCGGAAGAAATCAAACGCGTACACGATATCTTGCAGGCGAGCGGCGCGACCAGTTTGCGTTCCGCGCAAGACGACGCGGAACGGCTCACTCTCTGGGCCGGACGCAAGGCGGCGTTTCCGGCGGTGGGGCGGATCTCGCCCGATTACTATTGCATGGACGGCACCATTCCGCGCAAGCGTTTGTCCGAGGTGCTGCGGCGCATCAAAGAACTTTCCGCGCATTATGGCTTGCAAGTGGCGAATGTATTTCATGCGGGTGACGGCAATTTGCATCCTTTGATTTTGTACGATGCCAACCAGCCGGGCGAACTCGCCCGCGTTGAGGTCTTCGGCGCAAAAATATTGGAATTGTGTGTGGAAGTCGGCGGCACCATTACCGGCGAGCATGGCGTGGGCGTGGAAAAAATCGACCAGATGTGCGTGCAGTTCGCACCGAAAGAATTGGCGCTATTTCATGCGGTGAAGCAGGCATGGGATGAAAAAAGTTTATTGAACCCCGGTAAAGCAGTGCCGACATTGCATCGCTGCGCCGAATTCGGCGCGATGCATGTGCATCAAGGGCAAGCCAAGTTTCCCGGTGTGCCGCGGTTTTGAGATGAACACGACTCTCGATCAATTTACCGAAGTCATCCACCAGGCCATTGCGCGCCGGCGGCCGTTGCGCATTCGCGGTTCGGGCTCGAAAGATTTTTATGGCGGCCTGTCCAAGGGGGAAGTGCTCGACACCACGGCCTATCGCGGCATCGTCGATTACGCGCCGGAAGAGTTGGTCATCACCGCGCGCGCCGGAACCCTGTTGCATGAAATCGAAGCGGTGTTGGCCGAGCAGGGGCAAATGCTGCCGTTCGAACCGCCGTATTTCGGCCCGCGTGCAACTCTGGGTGGCTGCGTCGCAGCTGGGCTTTCCGGCCCGCGCCGCGTAAGTTCCGGTGCGGTGCGCGATTTTGTGTTGGGGGTGCAAATTCTGGATGGTCAAGGCGACTTGCTGCGCTTCGGCGGCCAGGTGATGAAGAATGTGGCGGGCTATGACG
The DNA here is from genome assembly GCA_025361165.1 of Betaproteobacteria bacterium. Lineage (GTDB taxonomy): Bacteria > Pseudomonadota > Gammaproteobacteria > Burkholderiales > Thiobacteraceae > RBG-16-58-11. Next base: position 7,480 of record JANYAU010000056.1, read on the forward strand.
TATCGCGTGTCATGGCGGGTTCGCTGGGTACCTTAGGTTTGATTTTGGAAGTTTCGCTCAAAGTCCTGCCTAGGCCGAAAACCGAAGCGACCTTGCAATTCGAACTGGATGAAATGCAGGCACTGGAAAAAATGAATCGCTGGGCGGGTGCGCCGCTACCTATTTCCGCAAGCTGCTACCACGACCATGTGCTTACCGTGAGATTATCCGGCGCGCAAAGCGCAGTGCATGCGGCGCAGATCAAGTTGGGTGGGCAGATGATGATCGCCGGTGAAGATTTTTGGCGCGGCATTCGCGAGCAGACGTCGACTTTCTTTCGGGAGCGCGCGCCGTTATGGCGTTTGTCCGTGCCTTCGACTGCGGCGGTAACTGTGCCCGGTAAGCAACTCATCGAATGGGGTGGCGCCTTGCGCTGGGTGTTTACCGAAGGCGACCCCGGTGCGATACGCGCTGCGGCCGAAAAAATGCAGGGCCAAGCCACCTTATTCCGCAGCGCGAAAAAGTCATCGGGCGTTTTTCATCCCTTGCCTAAACCCTTGCTGGCAGTGCACCAGCGCATGAAGCGCGCATTCGATCCGCACGGTATTTTCAATATTGGCCGGATGTATTCGGATTTTTAGATCATGCAAACTCAGCTTGCCGACTTCATAAAAAACACGCCCGATGGCCAAGAGGCCGATCGAATTTTACGTACCTGTGTGCATTGCGGTTTTTGTTTGGCCACTTGTCCGACGTATCAATTACTCGGCAATGAATTAGATAGCCCGCGCGGGCGTATTTACTTGATCAAGCAGATGCTGGAAGGGGAGGCGGTCACGCAAAAAACGTTGCTGCATCTGGATCGCTGCCTCACTTGCCGTGCTTGCGAGACTACCTGTCCCTCCGGCGTGCAATATGGCAAGTTGATCGACATCGGGCGCGGCATCGCTGAAAAGAAAATTGGGCGCAGCTGGTTTGCGCATCTACAACGCAAAGCCTTGCGCGTGTTGTTGCCCAAGCCAAGCTTGTTCGCGCTACTGTTTAAATTGGGCCAACTCGTTCGCCCACTGTTGCCGGAATCAGTGCAAGCGAATCTTCCCGTGCCGGTTGCGCCCGGCGCATGGCCTGCGCCGCGCCATGCGCGAAAAATGCTGGTGCTGGATGGCTGCGTGCAGCCCTCGCTGGCGCCACAGATCAACGCTGCCGCTGCGCGCGTGCTGGACAGTTTCGGCATCAGCTTAGTCGTGGCACCGCAAGCTGGCTGTTGCGGCGCGCTGGCGTATCACTTGAACGCGCATGACGAAGCGTTGGCCGCGATGCGGCGCAATGTGGATGCTTGGCTGCCGTATTTGGATCAGGGCGTGGAAGCCATTGTGATGACGGCGAGCGGCTGCGGCGTGACGGTGCGCGAATATGGGTATTACCTGCGTCACGATCCGGCTTATGCCGAAAAGGCCCGGCGCATTTCCGATAACACGCGCGATGTGAGCGAGATCGTACTGGCGGAGCAGGACGCGCTTTTGAAATTGCTCTCGAACGCGAAACCCGAAATGCGAAACGCGAAACTGGCCGTGCACACGCCCTGCACCTTGCAGCATGGGCAGCAGATCAATGGCGTGTTGGAGGCGATTCTGACGGCTGCAGGATTTGAAGTGGTGGACACACCGGATCGGCATTTATGTTGCGGTGCAGCGGGGACGTACTCGATTTTGCAACCGGAATTATCGCAGCAACTGCTCAAGAATAAAGTTGCTGCGCTGGAAACCAACCAACCCGAGCGCATCGTCACCGCCAATATCGGCTGTCTGCTCCACCTGCGAAGTGGCACGCAGCGGCCGGTTTCGCATTGGATAGAATTGATTGACGCAGCGCTTACGCGCGCTGAAGCCGGCCTTCCAGTGCGGCCAATTGTTCCGGCTGATTGAGATTAACGAAGAACGGCGCGGCGTCGCTAAAATCTGCGTGCGCGCATTTCAAACCGGCTTGCCATTCCTGCACTTTGCGCCCGCCTTGGCTCAGATACAGCGCCAAATTCGCGCCGACTCGGCGCCGCATGAGGCAGATCGCATGTTGTCCCGCGCCCGCGATGAGCGGCACGGCGAGATCGTAATCACCGGCGTGGAGCGCGGCATAGAGGCGCGCAACGAGATCGTCCGGCAAGAACGGCGTATCGCACGGCACGGAGAGAATCAGATCGTGTTGAGCATCGAGCAAGCCGCGTGCGATGCCGGCCAACGGCCCCGCGTAGCCTTCAGTTTTGTCCGGTAACACTGGGAAGCCAAACGTGCGATAGATATCCAGATTGCGGTTGGCGCTGATGAGCACTTCATCCACTTGCGGCTGAATGCGCGCCAACACCCATTCCGTCAGGGGTTTATCTTTGAGCTTGAGTAAGCCTTTGTCTTCGCCCCCCATGCGCCGGCCAGCGCCGCCGGCGAGCAAGATAGCTGTGATGGGATGTGCTTGCATTCCCTCACTATAAACAGGCTTAGCGCTAAAGGGAATTCAAAAACTGATAGAGCGCTTTTTGTTCGTCCGGATTTAGAGCGAGGAAGCGGTCGCGCACAATCTCGGCTTCGCCGCCGTGGATAGCGATTGCCTGGTACAGGGTCGTTGCGCGTCCGTCGTGCAGATAGCGGCTGCGCAGTCCTAATCCGGATAAGGGCGCGGTGCGCCAGTCACGTCCACTGGCTTCGCCTTGGATGATTTTGTCGTCCAAAGCTGGACCCATGTCGTGCAGCAATAAGTCGGAATAGAGCGTGACCGGATGATCGTCCGCCGCCAGGCTAGGGACGTGACACTTCCCGCAGCCCGTGGCGAGGAAAATGCGCTCGCCTGGACTGCTCGCGCTGGGCCCCGCGCGTTCATTGCGAGAGCTGGAGACGTTTGCGCCCGGTATGGCGGGTAAAGCGTAACGCACTAGCGCGTAAGTTACGCCGGTGGTGAAGGCTAAGCCCACGATGCCTGCGCCGGCGAGACGCCACACGCCGCCTGCTTCTCCCAGCCGGGAAAATTGCGTGTCGAGTCCGAGCGCGATCATGACCATGGTGAAGAGAAATAAATCAACTTGTTGAATCACTGCGCGTAGCGGGCCGGGTAGGGTAATCGCGGAATTGAACAGCATGACGGCGACGAAGCCGAGTACGAACCAAGGGAAAGACGCCACTGTATCGCTCTTACGCTGGCTGCGGCGCATGAAATAACCCAGGGCCAGCAACAGCGGAATCAACATCAATACTTTGGTGAGTTTGACCAAGGTGGCGGTGTTGAGTGCGAGCTCGGAAATGGCGAAGCCTGCGCCATACACTTGGGCCAACTCGTAGATGCTGGCGCCGACGAAAATGCCATAGCGGTCATCGTCTAAGCCCGGCAGATAGCCGCCGAGAAAAGCCACGGGATAGAGGAACAGCGCGAGGGTGCCGAATAGCGTGATGACGGTGATGGCAATCGCGGCTTGCTGGGTGCGAATGCGGCTCAGGCTCGCGACGGAAAGAATGGCCGCCGCACCGCAAATTGCGCTGCCGGCAGCGAGCAGCAGCGAAAATTCGCGGTCGAGTTTAAATACTTTATGCGCTATCCAGAACACGCCCAGCAATACTAGGCAGAGTTCCGCAGCAGCGATAAGCACCGGCCCTGCACCGAGGTCGACCAATAAGTGTGCCGTGATGCGAAACCCCACTAACACTACCGCGAAACGCAGCACATAGCGCGTGGTGAATTGCAGGCCGGGCCGCAAGCGTTCGGGGCAGCCAAAGGCATTGCCGATGACCAGGCCGAGCAACATCGCTACCAGTAGCGGATTACGTGCGAGGGGATCGCCGAGTCCCCCAGCCAAGCCGTTCGCGGCGAACGCGAGCAGCGCGGCGATGATCAAGCCTGGTAGCCGTACACGCCACGGCGCTAGGCTAAACCAGAGCGCGAAACGGGATAACCTCCGTGAAAGTTGCATGTTCATGGGGTAGCGCGCCGCTCCGGCTGCCGTAGCGAACGCAGATAGGCGACCACGGCGTGAATCAGACTACCATCGTCTTCCAGGCGATTGCCGGGGCCGGATCTTGTCGCTGTGGCGAATGGATTGGTGATGCCGAGTTCATTGGCGTAGGCCGATCCCACCATTTCGTCGATGCTGGCGATGTCCGCTTTCCAACCGTAACGGCCAATGCGTTGTTCGCCGTTTAGGGCGGTGACACGGTTGGGCCGGCCGTGAATGCCATCGCCCTTACTGACCGCATTAGCGAGAATCGCTTCGTCCGGTATTTGATCCAGGCGCGCCGAGTTGTACAGCGCGGGCGGCATGCGCATCGAAGTCACGTTTGCATCGCGGGGAATACCGGCGCGCGGCGCGTTTTGTATGCCCATTTCGCGTATCGAATGGCGATGGGCGATGGGACTATTCGCGTCGTCCAACACTTCAAGCCGGCCAGTCACCGAGTGTATGCGCGCCACACGCAGCGCAAAATGTTCTTCTTGCGTACTGGTACCGCCGGAAGTGGGTTGGCTATGGCAGGCCACGCAAGAGTTGGCATTGAATAGGGGGCCGAGCCCTTGTTGCGGGGTGAATATTTGATGGAAAGCGAGCGCGCCGCGCTGTGCGAGATTGCTGTCGACAGTAAGCAAGCGCTGCGCCTCGCGCCGATACGGCCCGCTCGCGTCGAAAGCGCTGACCTCGATTAAGACGCCAGCGTAACCCGGATAATCGGGCAACTCGCCTTGCAATGTGAGCCAGATACGTTGCGCATCCGCCGCGACTGCGATGCCGCGCAACCGCGCGCTACCGACTATGCCGAGCCCTGGTATCTTTATCACGGCGCGGGCCAGTATGCGGCCGTCTTGGCTCATGCGTAATAGCGTCCCATCGCCGCGATTGACGATATAAAGATCGGAACCGCTAGCCAGCGTGGTGTGGCTGGCGAAGCGCGGATTGGCGATTTCCGGAATCGCTGCGGCGAGATCAATCGGTTGTTTGATTTCTGGCGCCGCGAGATAGCTCACGCGCGCGAGCTGAAAGTGGCGCGCGTCGTCGCTCAGATGCAGTGCAGCGATGCGATCTCGCCCGGCGTCGGCGATATACAGCACGCGATCCGGATTCCATTTAAACGCGATGCCGATCAAGTCCAGGTCTTGCGTTGGTGTGACAGGGCTGACGGTGCCCGGCGGCGCGAGCCCGTCCACACCGTCTTGCACGTGGATTTGCGCCACGCTGCCGTCGGCTTTAACCACGGCGAATACCGCAAACCCGCTGCTGTCCGGCGACGCGCCGAGGAACGCGGTACCGAGCGCACCCTGTAGGAGATCTCCGGCCGTGAATTGGCTACCGGCGCGATTGGTGAGCGCGGCGGCAAACACGCCCCCCGCCTCGGTGCTGGGCGCGTTATCCAGCGGCCGGCCATTCGGGTCGAGCACGCTGTCAGTGCCGAATCCGTGCAAACCCAGGGGACTGTTTGCAATCCAGGGCCGGCCAAAAGCATTGTTGATCGAGATGTAGCGCGGGCTGGATACCGCCGGCAAATTGGCCGTGCGTGCGCGGCGATTATAGGCGCTGTTGACGAAAGCCGGACTCTGCGCCGTGTACAGTTTGATCGCGCCGTTCGCCGCTTCACTTTGGCGGCCGGTCGCGGCAAATTGCTGCGGAATCAGCAACGGCGCACTGCGCTTGATATCGATCGAGAGTATCGACCCCGGTGCCTGCTTCGGATTGGCGAGCGGCGCACCGAAGTTGGAGCCACTAGCAACCAGCACCCGCTCCGGGTCGAGGACATGGCCTGGGCGCGTCTGCATCAGGAATTCAGGATTGCTCGGTATCGGGCCGCCGCTGTGGAACATACCGACTTGCTGCACTCCCGCTACCGCAGGAAGGCCAACGGCGACTATGCGCGCCTGCAATTCATAAGTAGGTGTTGCAGCGTGACTTGCGTTGGGGACAAGCCCGCTTAACATAAACAGGGAGAAGCGCGACAGAAAAAATAGACGAAACACGAAATGGCGGAATGCTGGCATTTCTACTCCTTTTTTCTTTCTTGTGGGTATTTGCCGCGGCTTGCGCCGCCTGAGTCAAACTGGGCTTGCATCAAGACGACCCATCAACAGCGCAAGGAAAAGCGTAGCAGAGATTCATTGATATGGCATAATTAATCTCGGGCCGATAGGGGTTTATTTATTGCGGTGGCGAGCCTTGCGCGTGCGGGTTATTCGGTTTTTTGCGCATTCGATAGTGATTTATCCAGATCGAAAATTTGCGCTGCGTTCTCTCCCGCCGAGTCCCTAACTGGTTTTGTGCTTGTGATTCTCCCTGAAATCCCGTAATATCACGCCCTTTTCCGTATTCCGATTAGGCGAACAACCATGGTTGTAATTCGACTTGCACGCGGCGGCGCAAAGAAGCGCCCCTTTTATAACGTTGTCGTGACGGATTCTCACTGCCGCCGCGACGGCCGTTTCATCGAGCGCGTCGGGTTCTATAACCCGAAAGCACCTAGTGGCAACGAGTCTCTGCGCATGAGCCGGGACCGTATTGCTTACTGGCAACGCCAAGGTGCGCAACTCAGCGACACCGTGGCGCGGCTTCTCAAGCAAGCGGGCCCCGCTGCTGCCTGAGCAATTGATTACCATGGGGCATGTGATGGCCCCATTTGGTGTTCAGGGATGGATCAAAGTCCACCCCTACACCGAAACCAGCCAAGGACTCGCGGCTTATGCGACGTGGTGGTTGGGTAAACAGGGTAGCTTTAGCGCGTATCAAGTGCAGGAAGTTAAAGTGCATGGCGCCGAGGTGATCGCAAAGCTACCGGGTTTTGACGACCGCGATGCGGCGCTGACCTTACGCGGGATGGAAGTAGCCGTGCCGAAAGCCGCGCTGCCTAAACCTGAAGCTGACGAATATTATTGGACCGATTTGATCGGTCTAACAGTCGTAAATACCGAAGGCCAGAGCTTCGGCACAGTAAAGAATTTGCTGCAGACCGGTGCGAACGATGTGCTGGTGGTGAGTGGGGAACGGGAGCGCTTGATTCCGTTTGTGCGCCAAGTGATCCAGGCGGTGGATCTGGATGGCGGCACGATCCGGGTCGAATGGGGAGCAGATTATTAAGCCGCGCTTCGATGTGGTGACTTTGTTCCCGCCCATGTTCGATGCGGTGGCGCAGCAAGGCATTACCGGCCGCGCACTGGAAAAAGATTTATTTGCGTTGCAGATGTGGAATCCGCGCGATTTTACGACTGACAACTACCGCACCGTGGACGACCGGCCGTATGGTGGCGGCCCGGGGATGGTGATGCTGGTGGAGCCGCTGGAACAGGCGCTCGAAGCGGCCAAAGCCGCGCAGCAAGCAGCAGGGATAGAGCGGCCGAAAGTGATTTATCTTTCGCCGCAAGGGCGCCTTCTCACCCACCAGGTGGTGATGGAATTGGCAGCCGAAGCGGGGTTGATTTTTTTAGCCGGGCGCTACGAAGGGGTGGACGAGCGCTTAGTTCAGCGCCAAGTAGATGAAGAGTTATCTATCGGCGATTACGTATTGTCCGGCGGAGAGTTGGCGGTGATGGTGGTGATCGATGCGATGGTGCGTCAGTTACCCGGCGCGTTGGGCGATGCGAATTCGGCAGTCGAAGAGTCGTTTGTAAATGGGCTGCTCGACTGCCCGCACTATACGCGGCCGGAAGTGTACGCAGGCATGCCGGTGCCGCCGGTGTTGTTGTCCGGGCACCACGAAGAAATTCGTAAATGGCGTTTGAAGCAAGCCTTGGTGCGAACTTGGGCCCGGCGCCCAGAATTATTAGCAAGCCGCACGCTGACCAAAGAGGAAGCGCGTTTGTTGGAAGAAGTGAAACGCGAACAAGCATTTGATTGAGCCGCGCTGAAGCGGCGCAACGGAAATAAGGAGTAAGACCATGAACCTGATTCAAGAACTCGAGACCGAAGAAATCGCCCGCATGGGCAAGGCCATTCCCATTTTCGCGCCCGGCGACACGGTCGTGGTGCAAGTGAAAGTGAAAGAGGGTACCCGCGAGCGTTTGCAGGCGTTTGAAGGCGTGGTAATCGCCAAGCGCAACCGCGGCCTCAATTCGGCTTTCATTGTGCGCAAAATCGCTTCAGGCGTCGGTGTGGAGCGCACCTTCCAAACGCACTCGCCACTGGTTGCTAGTATCGACGTGAAGCGCAAGGGAGATGTGGCGCGCGCCAAGCTGTATTACTTGCGCGATCGCTCCGGCAAATCCGCGCGGATCAAAGAAAAACTGTCGGCACGTACGAAGGAAGTCGCAGCGAAGTAATTTTTTGTCGCGGTTAGTGCCAACAACGGGCGGCTTTCGGGCCGCCCGTTTTGTTTTGGCGCGGGATTTGCCTGGAGTAGACCAGGAGTAGAATAGCGCCATGCGAACCGCGTTGTGCATTAGTCTATTTCTCGTTTCCTTCGCCGCCAGCGCTGTAGATGCGCTGCAAATCGCGCAGCAGTTGAACCAAGCAGGCGCGCCACAACTCGCGCTGGCGCGCGTGGTGCGCGACCAGCCACCACAACCAAATGGCCCCGCTTGGTACGACTGGGAATCGTTGCGGCTCACCCTGCTTTCCGCAACCCAGCAGCCGGCGGAGATCGCCGCGCGCGCCACCTTATACCCTCAGAACGCGCCACACGATTTTCTACAAAAGGCGCTTGGCCACGGCGCCTGGGCGCAGTTAACGTTGAAACACGGCGCGGCGGCGCGAACCTTATTGGCGCGCTTGATTTGGCAATTCGATCTCAATCCAGCGGATCAGCAATGGGCGCGGCGTTTGGTGATTCGCTCCTATCTCGTCGAACGTAAAGCGGATGAAGCCTACCGCGCCATGTTGCGTTATCGACAAGATTTCCAACCCTTACCCAAAGACGTCGCGGCAGAGTTCGCGCAGGGTTTGCTGTCAGAAGGGGGCGCGACCGAAGCGATGACTTGGTTCGCCGAATTAGATCCGGCGAATCCGGTGACACTGGCGCTGCAAATGCAGGCCGGCTTGATCGCGCCCGAAGCGGCGCTCGCAAAAGCACGTAAGGCACTGCAAAAACAGCCGAATGCAGCGCCTTATGCGGCGATCATTGCCGATGGTGCGGAGATGTTAAAAGACAATCGCCAGCGTATTGGTGCTCTTGAGAAATGGCTGGGCTTGGCCGAACCAGCAGAAGACAGCACCGACCGGGTAGCGCAATTGTGGCGTGCGTATCTGCAAGAAGCGGACAGTTTAGGTAACCACGCGCAAGTATTGCAAGGCGATGATGCTTCCTGGCTCGATTTGGCGTTGCACACGGCCGCTAGCGATACGCTCGGCGCCCGGGCTTTATACGCGTATGTGGCCCAGCAGGGGAGCAGTGAGGCCGCGCGTGAAATCGCGTTGAGCCGTTTGTATGCCGCGCTCATCGCAGCGCAAATGGAGGGTGCAACGGTGCGCCTATTCAATGCCACTCCCTGGGGCGGGGAAAAAATCATGGGCAGCACGCTGGATCATTTGCTTACGCGCGCGTCAGATGGCTTACCCGATGCAGCGACGCGCAAACTGTATTTCACCGCGGGCCGGATGCTGGAACAACGACACGATGCGCTCGGCGCGGCGGATTATTATGCGCAAGCAGTGCTGAAGAGCGATTTGCATCATCCCGATGGCTTGGCGACACTGGCTTTGCAACGGACGGTGGCGAGCCTCGAGCGTGCCGGTTTCAAAGACGATGCCGAGCAATTTTACCGCACGGCGATGGCGCAAAAAGTGATGCCGAAGCCAGCTGTCGGCCGCAAAGATAAGCGCAAAAAATGATTTACACGGAGCCGAGTATGCTTGAATCCGGGGCGGCGCATGCATGGCCCACCACCAGTGTGAGCTATCAAGCCAAATTTAAAATTCCCTGCGCCGTTCTGGGCATTCGCGTCACAGCGGACCAATTAAGCGGGATTGAATTTTTGCCGCTGAATGCCGGCACGCTTGCGCCGAGCAATGCGCTGGCGCGCGAAGTATGCTCACAGATCGCCGCCTATGTATGTGATCCAGATTTTCGTTTCGATGTGCCTGTGCTGCTTTCCGGCACCGTGCATCAAATGCAAGTATGGCAAGCGCTGAGGGACATTCCGCGGGGCGAAGCGCGCACTTATGGCGCGCTCGCGCAGCAACTGGGTTCCAGTCCGCGTGCAATCGGTCGCGCCTGCGGTGATAATCCGATTCCACTCATCATTCCCTGCCACCGCGTCGTGGCGAAAAACGGCCCCGGCGGTTTCATGCATCATGCCAGCGGTGCGCCGCTGGCAATCAAGGGTTGGCTGCTGCGCCATGAGGGCTGGCGGCGTTAGCGGCTATGGTAGGGGCGAGACATGTCTCGCCCACGCCCGATATGCGGGCCGGGCATGCCCGGCCCCTACACTATGACTGAAGCCATTCTCGAAAACGACGCTGCGCTGCTCGACGAATTTTGCGACGCGCTGTGGTTGGAAGAAGGCCTGTCGAAAAACACCCTCGTCAGCTACCGGCGCGATTTGGTAAAGGTGGCGGCGTGGCTTACGCGCCGTGAGTTAAGCTTGTTCACGGCGACGCACGCCGATCTGCTCGTCTTTCTCGCGCAGCACGCGCCGCGCATGAAAGCCACCAGCACCAGCCGCCTCCTTTCCAGTCTGCGCCGTTTTTATCAATACGCGGTGCGCCAGGGCACGATCCAAGCCGATCCCTCGTTGCAAATCGAACGCCCGAAACTGCCGCGCGGTCTGCCCAAGAGCATGAGCGAGGCGGAAGTGGAAGCTTTGCTCGACGCGCCGGAGGGCAACACCGCCTTGGGCCTGCGCGACCGGGCGATGCTGGAAACGCTGTACGCCAGCGGGCTGCGGGTATCCGAATTGGTGAACTTGAAACTCGCCGAAGTCAGCCTGGATATGGGTGTGGTGCGCGTGATGGGTAAAGGATCGAAGGAGCGTTTGGTGCCGCTGGGTGAAGAGGCGCTCGATGGCTTGACGCATTATTTGACCGAGGCGCGCGCGGTGTTGCTCAAGGGCAAACAAGCCGATGCCTTGTTCGTGACGGCACGCGCCGCGGCGATGACGCGGCAGATGTTCTGGTATTTGATTAAGCGTTATGCCTTGCGTGCTGGCATTCAGAAACCGCTTTCGCCGCATACGCTGCGCCACGCGTTCGCTACCCATCTGCTCAATCACGGTGCGGATCTGCGCGTGGTGCAAATGCTGCTCGGTCACGCCGATATTTCCACCACGCAGATTTATACCCACGTGGCGCGCGAGCGGCTAAAACAACTGCATGGCAAGCATCACCCGCGGGGGTGAACCCACTTTAAACTATGCATTTCACAGTGCGATTTCTGGAATCAGGGTCGGCTACCGCGCTCAATGGTCAGCCCGACGCGTTTAATGTGTCGTAGCATGCCGAGCTTGGTAATGGAGAGACGCACCCAAGGTGCTTTGAAATCGGTACGGATGAGATGTGCAATGTGTTCGGCGAGTGCTTCCAGGAGGTCGAAATGTTTTTGCTGGACGCTGGCTTCGATCGCCTGAATCACCTTGCCATAATCGATGGTGTCCTCGACGCGGTCGGTCTCGCCGGCGCGGCTGGGGGGCAGACCGATCTCGATGTCGAGTTGGACCGTCTGCGGTAAACGGCGCTCCCACTCATAGACGCCGATCACCAGCGCCAATTTGTATTCGTGCAGGAATATGATGTCCACGGATTTTTGCGTAGAATGAAAAAGTCCGACATTTTAAGGCTTTTCCTATGGGCACGATAGCGCTCATCTTGATTTGTTATTTAATCGGATCGCTGTCTTTCGCGGTATTGGTCAGTCGCGCCTGCGGCCTGCCCGATCCGCGTACTTATGGCTCCGGCAATCCGGGCGCGACGAATGTCATGCGCACGGGCAAAAAAGCCGCTGCGGTGCTCACCTTGCTCGGCGACGGCGCGAAAGGCTGGGCGGCGGTCTTCCTGGCGCAACAATTAGCGCCTAGTTGGGGTGTGAGCGAGGCGGGGATAGCCGCGTGTGCGCTGGCGACGTTTCTCGGGCATTTGTTTCCGGTGTTCTTCGGCTTCAAGGGCGGCAAGGGCGTGGCAACCACCGCTGGTATTCTGCTTGCGCTCAACCTGTGGCTGGGACTGGCGGTATTGGCAAGCTGGCTACTGACTTTTGCCCTGAGCCGCATCTCGTCTCTCTCCGCCTTGGTGGCGGCGGTACTGGCGCCGGTGTATGCCTGGTTTTTTTTAAGCAAGGTGTATGTTGCGATGGTGTTGGTGCTCGCGCTGTTGTTAATTTGGCGCCACCGCGCAAACATTCGCAACTTATTGCAAGGCAAAGAAGGCGACTTTAAGAAAGCACAGGAGTGACAAACATGGCCTGGTTTCAGAAAGAGATGGATTACGCACGCGAGAGCTTGGAAAAAGTCTCGGGGAGCGCTATTGATCGCGCCGCCGATAAACTCGGTGGCGTCGTGCGCGACGGCATCGAACATGCCAGCACTGAACTGCGCGAAGTGGTGGAGAGCACCAGCCAGCATATCGATATCAAACTCGATAAAATTTCTAACGAGCTGCACGACCAGCGCCAATTTACCAAGACCGATGTGAAAGAGCTGGTGGATTATGCGGCGGATAAACTCGGCGCCACCATCGATGCGCGCGTGGGGGTGATGAAGCAGGAAATTACCAGTCTGGTGCAAGAGAAGGTCGAATACTTCAAGCAGGAGATCGACACTTTTTTTATTAAGCGCCAACAAGACATCGCGCGCGAGCGGCGGCGTTTGATTATGAATGTGTTGATCGCCTTCGCGGCTTCGTTCTTGATGGGTGGGGTGTCGCTTATGTACCACCGCTACTCGGCCGGTACAGTCGATTTATTCGGTATTTTCCGCATCGTCTTTGTCTCGCTCGCGGCGGGCTATGTGGTGTATTTGGGCGTCTCCATGCTGCGCCGCTATCGCCAGATGTCGGAACACCGCAAGGATGTCATGTTTCTGGCGATGAAATACTGGGGGGTGCTGCGGCCCGAGAGCGTGTTCTGGCATTTATTGCTGATCGTATTGTTGATCGCGCTGTATGCCCTCGTGTTTTACCCGGAACTGTTCGCCAAACTGAGTGGTAGCGAGGCGCTGAGCAAATGGATGAGTTCCACGCTCCACGGCGGCCATTGAAGCGCAATGCATTTCACGGCGCTTGCAGTTCTGCCAACTCCCAACGCGGTTTGACGCCGAAGCTATAATTTTTTTGCGCATGCTTCAGCCGCATCGCACCGGCGAAGGCAATCATCGCGCCGTTGTCAGTGCAAAATTCCAATTTTGGGTAAAACACTTGCGCACCGAATTTCGGCACTGCTTCACTTAAGCGTGCGCGCAGGCGCGTATTGGCGCCGACGCCGCCAGCAACGATCAGGCGCGTGAGCCCGGTTTGTTTGAGCGCTGCAATCGATTTTTTCGCCAGCACCTCGGTAATCGCTTCCTGTACCTCGGCCGCGAGATCGGCGCGACCGGCTGGGTCAAGTTGGTGTTCGCGGGTAGTGGTAAGCACAGCGGTTTTCAGACCGCTGAAGCTAAAATTCAAATCACCGCTATGTAACATCGGGCGTGGCAGCTTGAAACGCCCGAGTTGGCCTGCTTGCGCCAGCTGGGCGAGCGCCGGGCCACCGGGATATCCCAGGCCCAGCAGTTTCGCGCTTTTGTCGAAGGCCTCGCCCGCCGCATCGTCCACCGTCTCGCCGAGGAGCTGGTATTGCCCCACGCCGTCCACGCGCATTAACTGCGTGTGGCCGCCCGACACCAGCAGCGCGACGAAGGGAAAGGCGGGCGGCTTAGGCTCGAGTAAGGGCGCCAACAAATGCCCCTCCAAATGATGGACGCCAAGCGTAGGGCGCTGAAGAGCGAAGCCCAGGCTGGCGGCAATGCTGGCGCCCACCAGGAGGGCACCAGCCAAGCCCGGCCCTTCGGTGTAGGCGATGGCGCTGAGATCGTTGAGCTGCACCCCGGCTTGGGCGAGCACCTGCCGGATCAAGGGCAGTACACGCCGGATATGGTCGCGCGAGGCGAGTTCCGGCACCACGCCGCCATATTCTTCGTGCATCCGTACCTGGGAATAGAGCGCGTGGGCCAGCAAGCCGCGCTCGGTGTCGTAGAGCGCGATGCCGGTTTCGTCGCAGGAGGTTTCGATGCCGAGTACTTGCATGGGTGAATTGTAACTGAAGGGGTAAGGATGCTGACTTGGAAAAACTGGATTTTGCTGATAGAATGCCCGCTTTTCTGAATTTGCCAGAGCCAAAAGTTAGCCAGACATAAGGATGTTGCATGACAACTGTTCGCGTAAAAGAAAATGAGCCGTTTGACGTAGCGCTACGCCGTTTCAAGCGCACCGTGGAGAAGACCGGGTTGCTGACCGAGTTGCGCGCGCGCGAGTTTTACGAGAAGCCGACCTGGGAGCGTAAGCGCAAGCTGGCCGCCGCCGTGAAGCGGCATTACAAGCGCATTCGTAGCCAAATGCTGCCGCCTAAACTGTATTAAGCGAGTTTTCGCAGCATAAAAAAACGCGCCGGGTGAGCCATCTCACCCGGCGCGTTGCTTTTGATATGGACTATTTGCTGGGTTTCTGAAACGGTGCAATCAGTTTACGCACCACATCGTAGTCTTTATCTTCTACCGCGACAAAGCCGTCGTAACCTTGATCAAGCTCTTTCAAAATCGTTTTTCCTTCCGGCGTATCGGTTTTGAGGGCGAGGAAGGCAGCGCGCAGTTTTTTTACGGTCTCGGCCGGCAATCGGTCGCTGACCGCGAACAAATAGGACGCGAGCGGCGGCGAAGTATAAATCTTGCGCAAGCCCTGGGCTTCGAATTGTTCATAGACGGTATCTTTCAAAATTCCTGCATCGAAATCTTTGTTGAGCACGGCTTTGGCGATATTGTCGTAGTGATTGAGAAAGCTAAAGCGTGAGAATTGGTTTAGATTGATACCGCCGCCTACGACCACCGCACGCTGCAAGATCGCTTTTTCATCGCCGAGCGCGAACGTTTTGCCTTTTAAGTCCGCCATGGTTTCGATGTCGCTGTCTCGGCGCACTGCCACCACCAGGTTGAATGTCGATTTGCCGTGGGTGAGGGGAGAAACCAGCGGTTTGGCTTTGAATTTGGCATGCGCATCGATATATGCAACCGGTGTGAGATACGCGATTTGGGTGAAATCATTACCCAATTCATTTACCGCTGAACCTAAATTAGGGGATGCCCGGAACGAGATTTTTATGCCGGTTTTTTTGCTGAGGTAGGTGGTGAGTGGCGTCAGATGCCGCACCA
>JANYAU010000069.1 GCA_025361165.1 Betaproteobacteria bacterium
CAATTCGATAAAAGCTGCGAATCGCGCGTGGTGGGCGGCATTCTGCGCAACCTGTCGAGCTTGCTGGGCGAAGCCTTTGACAAGGTTTCCGACCTCAACCGCTATCGCAAACGCGTCGCAGTAGCCGGGTAAAACCAGCCCTGAAAAACCACTCATTGACATGCCGCACGGCGCTGAGTAGCGTATGACATCGCTCCTTTGAAGCTGACCTGATGGA
Source organism: Betaproteobacteria bacterium (assembly GCA_025361165.1). Lineage (GTDB taxonomy): Bacteria > Pseudomonadota > Gammaproteobacteria > Burkholderiales > Thiobacteraceae > RBG-16-58-11. The sequence continues at coordinate 218 of JANYAU010000069.1, forward strand.
TCTCACCCGCCCGCGTGACAATAGCCCCACTCCGGCCGGCCCCTTGCGCCTAAAGGAGGTGCTCGCGGATTTGCTAGCCGCGGGCCATATCCCTAAGGATGAAGGTAATCACCTGCTCGCCGCACACCGCAGCGAGCGTGCCGACCAGCACCCGCTGGCGCTCGTGGCGGCGCAAAAATGGCGCAGCTTGCAGCCGCCCCATGCGCCGATCAACATGGAACTGCTGGTCGAATGGCTAGCCGACAAAGCAGGGCTCTCTGCTTATCATATCGATCCGCTAAAAATCGACGTCGCTGCGGTGACGGGGGTGATGTCCCATGCCTACGCCGCGCGCTATCGCATTTTGCCGGTAGAAGTGAACGCGAACGAAGTGCTGGTGGCCACGGCGGAACCGTATGTGCGCGACTGGGAAGAAAGCGTGCAGCAGGTCGCGCGGCGCCCCATTCGCCGGGTGATTGCGAGTCCGCTCGATCTCAACCGCTACATCGCCGAGTTCTATAGCTTAGCCTTATCGATGAAGCAGGCGGTGAGCGCGCAAGAAGGCGCATTGCAAAGCGGCATCACCAATTTCGAGCAACTGGTCGCGCTGGGGCGCATGGGGCAACTCGATGCCAACGACCAGAGCGTGGTGCGCATTGTGGACTGGCTGTTGCAATATGCGTTCGAGCAGCGCGCCAGCGACATTCATATTGAGCCGCGGCGCGAGGCCGCCAATGTGCGCTTCCGCATTGATGGCGTGTTGCATCTGGTATATCAAATTCCGAGCGCGGTGTATAACGCCATCACCAGCCGCATCAAATTGCTGGGCCGCATGGATATGGTGGAGAAGCGCCGTCCGCAAGATGGCCGCATCAAGACCCTCACCCCTAACGGCGACGAAATCGAACTGCGGCTTTCCACCATGCCCACCGCCTTCGGTGAAAAATTGGTGATGCGGATTTTCGATCCGGAAGTATTGGTGCGTAATTTTGCCGAATTGGGTTTCTCTGAAGAAGAATCCAAACGCTGGGATCACCTCGTATCGCACCCCAACGGCATCATCTTGGTAACCGGACCCACCGGTTCGGGAAAAACCACCACGCTCTACACTTCGCTCAAACAATTGGCCGAGCCGGAAGTGAATGTATGTACGGTAGAAGATCCAATTGAAATGGTGGTGCCGCATTTCAATCAGATGCAAGTGCAAGCCGGTATCGGTTTGGATTTCGCGAGTGGTATCCGCACGCTGATGCGCCAGGATCCGGACATCATTATGGTGGGCGAGATACGCGATCTCGAAACCGCGGAAATGGCGATTCAAGCGGCGTTGACCGGGCACTTAGTGCTTTCCACCTTGCACACCAACGATGCGCCTTCGGCCATCACGCGCCTCATGGATCTGGGCGTGCCGCCTTATTTGATTCAATCCACCGTGCTCGGCGTGCTGGCGCAACGCTTAGTGCGCACACTGTGCCCGCACTGTAAACAGACATCGACTATCGATGAGGAAACGTGGACCGAACTGGTCCGCCCATGGAAAGCGCCCAAACCCGCAAGCGTGTATGTGCCCAACGGCTGTTTGGAATGTCGCATGACAGGTTACCGTGGCCGTAGCGGTATTTATGAAATCCTCACCATGACACCGCCCGTGGCCCGCCTCATCACAACGAACTGCGAACTATCTAAGGTGCGAGAAACCGCTTACCGCGAAGGCATGAAAGCGTTGCGCGTTTCCGGCGCAGCCAAAGTTGCGGCCGGCATCACCACGCCCGAAGAAGTGCTCAAAGTCACTCCGCCGCCTTTCGAAATGTAGGGGCAAGCCTCGCCCGCAACCGGTCAAAATCCCTCCATGATAAAACTACTCTACTTTGCCGCCTTAGTGGATAGGCTCGGTACCGCCAGTGAACAACTCGAACTCCCCGCCACGCCCTATACCGTGCGCGAGCTCGTTGCCTGGCTCAAACTGCGCGGAGGTCCATGGGAAGAGGTGTTCAGCAAAAGCAGCGTGCGCATCACCGTGAACAAACAATTCGTCGAGCTCAATGCGCCGCTCAAAGACGGCGACGAAGTCGCCTTTATTTCAGCCTGGATTTAATCAGGGCGTCGGAGCGAGGCACCCCTCGCCCGTTAATAAGCACACAAGAAAAAAGCCGGCACAAGGCCGGCTTTAAAAGGGAGAGACTTCGTTGTTATTCGGTTGCGACGGCGTCACTGACTTCCGGCCTATCCATCAACTCAACAAACGCCATCGGCGCGTTATCGCCTTGACGGAAGCCACACTTGAGGATGCGCAGGTAGCCGCCGTTGCGGTTCTGGTAGCGCGGACCCAGCGTGTCGAATAATTTCACCACCATATCGCGGTCGCGCAGGCGGTTAAAAGCCAGACGGCGATTGGCGAGTGAGGGCTTTTTACCCAGCGTAATGAGTGGCTCGGCCACGCGGCGCAATTCCTTAGCCTTGGGCAGCGTGGTTTTAATCGCTTCATGACGCAACAGGGAATTTGCCATATTGCGCAGCATCGCCAAACGATGGCTGCTGGTGCGATTGAGTTTACGTAGACCGTTACCGTGACGCATGGTGCTTTCCTTTTTTTCTTCAGCTCGCCGCTAATTTAGCGTGGTGCTCAAGACCGGCGGGCGGCCAGTTCTCAAGCCGCATGCCCAAGGTGAGTCCCTTGGAAGCGAGCACATCTTTAATTTCGTTCAGCGATTTGCGGCCGAGATTCGGGGTCTTGAGCAGTTCGTTCTCGGTGCGTTGGATCAAGTCGCCAATGTAGTAAATATTTTCGGCCTTGAGGCAATTCGCGGAGCGGACGGTCAATTCCAAATCGTCCACCGGGCGCAGCAGGATCGGGTCGATCGCAGGTGCGCGCGGGGTCTCGGCAATCGCCGGGGTGCCTTTGAGATCAGCGAACACGCCCAACTGATCCATCAGAATACGTGCAGCGTAACGCACGGCTTCTTCCGGATCGATCACACCGTTGGTTTCGATATCCATCACCAGCTTGTCGAGGTCGGTGCGCTGTTCCACACGTGCGCTCTCGACGGCGTAACTCACGCGACGCACCGGGCTGAAAGAAGCATCCATCATGATAGTGCCGATGGCGTTCTCTTGCTCTTCCAGGCGGCGCGAGGCGACCGGCTGATAGCCGCGGCCATGCTCGATTTTGATTTCGATATTGAGCGCGCCGTTGCCGGTCATGTGCGCGAGCACGTGTTCCGGGTTGAGAATTTCAACGTCGTGATTGGGTTCAATATCACCCGCGGTTACCACGCCCTTGCCTTGTTTGACCAAGCGCAGAGTGGTTTCGCTGCGATTATGCATCTTCAGCGAAATGCCTTTGAGGTTGAGCAGAATATCCACGACATCTTCTTGCACGCCTTCGATCGCGGAATACTCGTGCAACACGCCGTCGATTTTCACTTGGGTGATGGCATAGCCGGGCATCGACGAGAGCAGAATGCGGCGTAGCGCATTGCCCAGGGTGTGGCCATAACCACGCTCGAACGGCTCCATCACGACGCGGGCACGCAAGGGAGATACTTGCTCCACGTCGACGACGCGTGGCTTCAGAAATTCGGTTGCGCTGCTTTGCATGAATCGTTCCCCGTTCAGTGAATGTGATTACTTGGAGTACAACTCGACCACGAGGTGCTCGTTGATAGTGGCGGACAATTCAGCCCGCACCGGCAATGCTTTAAAGGTGCCCTTTAGTGCTGCGATGTCTACCGCGACCCACTCAGGAAAGCCACGGCCTTCGGCTGCTGCCGCCGCGCCTTTGATGCGTAACTGGGTTTTAGCCGGGCCGGCCACTTCCACCACATCGCCCGGACGCACTAAATAGGACGGAATGTTCACGCGCTTGCCGTTCACCAGAATACCGTTGTGACGCACCACTTGGCGCGCTTCAGTCCGTGAAGCGCCGAAACCCATGCGATAGGCGACGGTATCCAGCCGGCTTTCCAGCAATTGCAACAGGCTCTCGCCCGTCACGCCTTTGCTGGCATCGGCGGCTTTGTAGTAGCTGCGGAATTGACGCTCAAGCACGCCATAGATGCGGCGCACTTTCTGCTTCTCGCGCAATTGGTGACCGTAGTCGGAGAGGCGCATGCCACTCTTCTGTCCGTGCTGACCGGGCGCGTAATCGCGACGCTCGATCGAGCATTTATCGGTAAAACATTTCTCGCCTTTTAGGAAAAGCTTTTCGCCTTCCCGGCGGCACTGACGGCACTTGGCTTGGATATATCTCGCCACGATGTCTCTCCTGAATTAGATGCGACGCTTTTTAGGCGGACGGCAACCGTTGTGGGGCACCGGCGTCACGTCGGCAATCTGGGTAATCTTAAAGCCTACGGCGTTCAAGGCGCGCACTGCGGATTCGCGGCCAGGGCCGGGTCCTTTGATACGCACTTCGAGGTTTTTCACGCCGTATTCCTGCGCCACCTTGCCGGCATGCTCGGCCGCCACCTGCGCCGCGAACGGCGTGCTCTTGCGCGAGCCTTTAAAGCCGGCGCCGCCAGCAGTGGCCCACGACAGGGCATTTCCTTGGCGATCGGTAATGGTCACGATAGTGTTATTGAACGACGCATGAATGTGCGCAATGCCCTCGGATACGCTTTTCTTAACTTTCTTGCGCACCTTGGCGGCGGGGGTTTTAGTTGCCATGTTTAAACTTTTTCCTTAAGCGGTAGGCTTACTTGGAGGATTTAATCGCCTTGCGCGGGCCCTTGCGGGTACGCGCATTGGTACGGGTTCGCTGGCCGCGCACCGGCAAGCCTTTACGATGACGCTGACCGCGGTAGCAGCCGAGATCCATCAGGCGCTTGATATTCATGGTGACTTCGCGGCGCAGATCGCCTTCCACCGTGACTTTACCCACTTCATCGCGCAGCTTTTCCATCTCACTGTCGGTCAGATCTTTCATTTTGCTGGCGGTGTTAACGCCGGCAGACGCGCAAATCTTGCGTGCGCGAGTGCGACCAATGCCGTAAATCGCGGTCAGCGCGATTTCAGCATGTTGGTGGTTGGGGATATTTACCCCAGCGATACGGGCCATACCATTACTCCCAGCAAAATAGTTTTCGGCTTGCGAAAACCTTAAATGATAACATTCAAACCGTTAACGATCAACAGCTTAAGCGCTTAACCTTGCCGCTGCTTGTGACGCGGGTCGGCGCAAATAACGCGTACCACGCCCTTGCGGCGCACAATTTTGCACTTACGGCAGATCTTCTTAACCGACGCTTGTACTCGCATTTTTACTCTCCTTACCGGCTATTGGCACACACCAACCGCCATTTCACTTCGCCCGGTAAATAATCCGGGCGCGCGATAAATCATAGGGCGTCATTTCCACGGTGACTTTGTCCCCCGGCAGAATACGGATGTAGTGCATGCGCATTTTCCCGGAGATGTAACCCAAAACCACGTGTCCGTTTTCTAACTTGACGCGAAATGTTGCGCTGGGCAAGTTCTCCAGCACTTCACCCTGCATCTCTATCGTTTCTTCTTTCGCCATATCCTCTTACCGTTACCGCGCCAAGCCGCCCTTGAAATTCGCTTTCTTGAGCAGGCTTTCGTACTGGTGCGTCATCAGGTAAGCCTGCACCTGTGACATGAAATCCATGGTCACCACCACGATAATCAGCAAGCTGGTACCGCCAAAATAAAACGGCACATTAAACTTCAAAATCAAAAACTCCGGCAACAAACACACCAGGGTGATATACAGCGCACCCACCAGCGTTAAGCGCAGCATGATCTTCTCGATATAGCGCGCAGTTTGTTCACCGGGACGGATGCCGGGCACGAAGGCACCACTCTTCTTCAAGTTATCCGCCGTCTCCTTCGGGTTGTACACCATCGCCGTGTAGAAGAAACAGAAGAAGATGATTGCCGCCGTATACAGCATCACGTACAGCGGTTGCCCCATCGACAACGCGCCGGATACATCTTTCAACCAACCCAGACCCTCGTGTGAGCCAAACCAGCCAGCTAAGGTCGCTGGAAACAAGATGATGCTCGACGCGAAAATCGGCGGAATGACACCCGCCATATTCAGCTTTAGCGGCAGATGACTCGTCTGCCCGCCGAAAATCTTGTTACCTACTTGGCGCTTCGCATAATTCACTACAATCTTGCGTTGCCCACGCTCCACGAAGACCACTAAGTAGGTGACCAAAGCAACACCCACAAAAATCATCAACGCTAGCGGAATCGAGAAAGCGCCCGTGCGCACCAAATCCAATGTGCCGTAAATCGCTCGCGGCAGGCCCGCCACAATGCCCGAAAAAATAATCAGCGAAATACCATTGCCGATACCACGCTCGGTAATTTGCTCGCCCAGCCACATCAAAAACATCGTGCCGGTGGTCAGCGTCACCATCGTGGTAAGACGAAACGCCAGGCCCGGATCTAGCACCAAACCGGCTTGCGACTCCAACGCGATCGCGATGCCCAGCGATTGGAATGTGGCTAATACCACCGTGCCGTAGCGCGTGTACTGCGTAATCTTGCGCCGCCCGGCTTCGCCCTCTTTTTTCAGGGCTTCCATCTGCGGCGACACGACCGTCATCAACTGCATGATGATGGACGCCGAAATATACGGCATGATCCCCAAGGCCAATACCGAAAACCGCCCCAGCGCACCACCGGAGAACATATTGAACATGTCCAGGATGCCACCGCCTTTGGAACTAAACATCTGCGCCAATTGCGCCGGATCAATCCCTGGCACCGGAATATGGGTGCCGATGCGATACACAATCAGCGCACCAAGCAGGAACAGCAGGCGCTTTTTAAGATCGCCCAGCTTGGCATTAGCGCCGATGAGTTTGTCTAGGGCCACGCTTTATGCGATCACTTATTCGGCTTCGGCAATTTTGCCGCCCGCGGCTTCAATCGCGGCACGCGCGCCCTTGGTCACAGCCAAACCTTGCACCGTAATCGCCTTGCTGATGCTGCCGGATAAAACGATCTTGGCGTGCAAAGCGCGCGATGGCACCAGGCCCGCTTGCTTGAGCGTGAGCAAATCGACTTTATCTGCGCCCAATTTCTCAAGCGCATACAACATCACTTGCGCGGTATCGCCCTTAGTCAGAGAAACAAATCCCCGCTTCGGCAAACGCCGTTGCAATGGCATCTGCCCGCCTTCAAAACCCACTTTATGAAAGCCGCCTGAGCGCGATTTCTGGCCCTTATGGCCGCGCCCGGCTGTCTTGCCCAAACCGCTACCAATGCCGCGGCCGACGCGCCGTTTTGGACTCTTGGCGCCCGGCGCCGGTTTCATCGTATTAAGTTTCATTTAGCCCTCGCATTTCACGAGATAAGACACTTTATTGATCATGCCGCGCACCGCCGGGGTATCCTCAACTTCGACCGTGTGGCGAATGCGGCGCAGACCCAAACCGCGCACGCAGGCGCGATGCGATTCGATGGTGCCGATGATGCTCTTCATCTGCGTCACTTTAATTTTTTTCGCCGCTGCCATGTTTTTACTCCGTAATCTCTTCTATCGATTTGCCGCGCTTGGCAGCAATCTCAGACGGGGTGGACATAGCCCGCAATCCATTCAGGGTAGCGCGCACCACATTGTAAGGATTGGTCGAACCGATGCATTTGGCGAGCACGTTATGCACACCCATCACCTCGAACACTGCGCGCATCGCGCCACCGGCGATAATGCCGGTACCTTCGGACGCCGGCTGCATGATCACCTTGGAGGCGCCATGCTCGCCGATCACCGCATGTTGCAGCGTACCGCTCTTGAGCGAAATCTTGACCATATTGCGACGCGCTTCTTCCATCGCCTTTTGCACCGCCACCGGCACCTCTTTAGACTTACCTTTGCCCATGCCGATGCCGCCGTCGCCATCCCCCACCACGGTGAGTGCAGCGAAACCCATGATGCGGCCGCCCTTCACCACTTTGGTGACGCGGTTCACCGAAATCATTTTTTCACGCAGACCGTCGCCGCGTTCTTCTGTTGCCTGGACTTTCGCCATATTCAACCTCGCCTAAAACTTGAGACCGCCTTCACGCGCGGCCTCCGCCAGCGCTTTGACGCGCCCGTGATATTTAAAGCCGGAGCGGTCAAACGCCACGGTCTCGATGCCTGCCACTTTTGCCTTCTCCGCAATCTGTTTGCCGATGAAGGCTGCCGCGGCGGCATTGCCACCATTTTTCACTTCTGCGCGCACCGCTTTATCCAGCGTCGATGCAGAAGCCAGCACCTTGCCGCCAGTGGCGTCGATAATCTGGGCGTAAATGTGCAAGTTGGTGCGATTCACCAACAACCGCGCCACTTTCAGCTCAGCGATCTTGGCACGGGTTTTACGTGCACGGCGCTGACGAGCTTGTTTCGGATTCATGACCAGCCCCTAATTACTTCTTCTTGGTTTCTTTGATAACCACTACTTCATCAGCGTAGCGTACGCCTTTACCCTTATAGGGTTCGGGTGAACGATAAGCGCGAATTTCAGCGGCGACCTGACCGACTTGTTGCTTGTCGGCCCCTTTAACCACGATCTCGGTTTGCGTCGGCGTTTCCACTTTGACGCCTAGTGGCATCTTGTGATCTACGGGATGCGAAAAACCAAGCGTCAGATTCAATACATCGCCCTTGGCCTGAGCGCGGTAACCCACGCCGACCAGCGTGAGCTTGCGCTCGAAACCTTTGCTCACCCCATGCATCATATTGGCGAGTAAAGCACGCATGGTGCCGGACATAGCATTAGCGGCAAGGCTCTCGGCGTTTTTTTCGACCTTAAGCTCGCTACCGTCTTGCACTATCTTGACGTTGGCGTTCTGTTTTTGCTTCAAGGTGCCGAGCGGGCCCTTGACGATAATTTCATTCGCGGCGAGCGTCACTTCGACGCCGGCGGGAATCGCTACTGGATTTTTAGCTACGCGTGACATGAGCGTTTCTCCCTTATGCCACGATACACAAGACTTCGCCACCCACACCGGCCGCGCGCGCCTTCTTGTCGGTCATCACGCCCTGCGAAGTGGAGACAATAGCAACGCCCAAGCCGTTCAAGACCTTGGGAATATCGCCGGAACCTTTGTAAATCCGCAGACCGGGGCGCGACACGCGCTCGATGCGCGCAATCACCGGACGCCCAGCATAGTACTTGAGAGCCAACTCAAGCACCGGCTTCGCGCCATTTTCGCGCACTGCAAAATCATCGATATAACCTTCATCCTTCAGCACTTTGGCAATCGCCACTTTCAGCTTGGAGGAAGGCATGGACACGCTCACTTTGTCCGCCGCTTGCGCGTTACGGATGCGGGTTAGCATGTCGGCGATGGGATCACTCATACTCATCGTTTTTTACCCCTTACCAGCTAGCTTTCACGATGCCCGGAATTTCACCGGCCATCGCGAACTCGCGTACCTTCGTACGCGCCAACCCAAACTTGCGGAAAACCCCGCGCGGACGCCCAGTAAGCGCACAGCGATTACGCAGCCGCACCGGACTTGCGTTACGCGGTAGCCCTTGAAACTTCTGGCGCGCTTCATAGCGCTCCTCGTCAGACGACTTGCTGTTGTTGATGACCGCAAGTAATTCGGCGCGTTTAGCGGCGAATTTTTTCACCGTTTTACGGCGCTTTTGCTCACGATTGATGACAGCTAACTTGGCCATAGCAACCTCAGTTCTTAAAGGGGAAGCTGAAGGCGGCGAGCAGCGCGCGGCCTTCCTTGTCGGTCTTCGCGGTGGTGGTGATGGTGATATTCATCCCACGCAACACGTCGATTTTGTCGTATTCGATTTCGGGGAAAATGATCTGCTCTTTTACGCCCATGTTGAAATTGCCGCGGCCGTCGAAGGCGCGCCCGGAAATACCGCGGAAGTCGCGAATACGCGGGATCGCAATCGTCACCAGACGATCGAGGAATTCAAACATGCGTTGTTTGCGCAGCGTCACCATGCAGCCGACCGGGTAACCCTCGCGCACTTTATAAGTGGCGATGGATTTACGCGCTTTGGTGACAACCACTTTCTGGCCGGCGATTTTTTGCATATCGCCAACAGCGTGTTCCATAATCTTCTTGTCGCCCACCGCTTCGCCCACACCCATATTGATGATGATCTTCTCGATGCGCGGCACTTCCATGATGGATTTGTAGCCAAACTCTTCCATGAGCTTGGGCACGACGGTTTCTTTGTAAAATTCTTGTAAGCGAGCCATGGTAATTCCTTACGCGTCCACTACTTCGCCATTGGATTTAAAGAAGCGCACTTTGCGCCCGTCTTCCAACACCTTAATGCCCACGCGATCCGCTTTTTGCGTCGCCGGGTTGAACAAGGCCACGTTGGAAGGCTGGATCGGCATTTCTTTTTCGACGATCCCGCCCGCCGTGCCCTGCATCGGGTTGGGCTTAGCGTGCTTCTTCACTTTATTGACGCCTTCGATCACCAGCTTCGTGTCCGGCAAGACACGCAACACGGTGCCGCGGCGACCCTTATCTTTTCCAGTTAGGACGACCACGTCGTCCCCTTTTTTGATTTTGCGCATGATTGATCCTTACAGCACTTCCGGCGCGAGCGACACGATCTTCATGAAACGCTCGGTGCGCAGTTCACGGGTCACAGGCCCGAAAATACGCGTGCCGATCGGCTCCAATTTCGCATTCAGGAGCACGGCGGCATTGCCATCGAATTTAACCAGGGAACCATCGGGACGGCGCACGCCTTTGGCAGTGCGCACCACTACGGCGTTGTAGATTTCGCCTTTTTTGACACGGCCACGGGGCGCCGCATCTTTAATGCTGACTTTGATGACATCGCCGATGCCGGCGTAGCGGCGCTTGGAGCCGCCCAATACCTTGATGCACATTACGGTGCGCGCCCCGGTATTATCGGCAACATCCAGCATGGACTGCATTTGAATCATTTTAACTCTCCAACTTAATCCGTCTTGCCCGCTGTTCCTGGGCGCCTATTCACGACGGTCAGTTTTGGTTGGCCCGCCGGAGACCTTGCCGCCAGCGCGCCAGGGAAAACGCGAGATCTTACTGGAAACTCACGCCTTGCGCAATACTTAAAGCTCAAAAACCTTAGATCGCGCGGCCTTTTTCCACCAAGCGCGCAACCCGCCAGGCTTTGGTCTTGGCTAGCGGACGGCATTCTTCGATTTCCACCAAATCACCCGGGTGAAATTCGTTGTTCTCGTCGTGCGCATGGTATTTCTGTGAACGACGGATCACTTTGCCGTAGAGGGGGTGCTTCACTTTGCGCTCCACTAACACGGTTACCGTCTTGTTCATTTTATCGCTCACTACGCGCCCGGTCAGGGTGCGCTGCATTTTAGCAACTTGCTCGGTCTTAATTGGCTCAGTCATACTTGACTCGCTTTTTCCGTAAGGAGAGTTCGCACGCGAGCAATATCGCGGCGCATCTTTTTCAACTGGTCGGTTTTGGTGGATTGCTGGGTGGCGAGTTGCATGCGCAAACCAAACTGGGCCTTGAGCAGCGCTTGCAATTCGCTCTTCATTTCATCCACCGACTGGGTACGTAATTCGCTGACTTTCATGTTCTACCTCTTGCGCCTTAACCGAAGGAACGCGTGACAAACGTCGTGGAAATCGGCAGTTTCGCCGCGGCCAGGCGGAACGCCTCGCGCGCCAGCACTTCATTCACGCCGTCCATTTCATATAGCACTTTGCCCGGCTGGATTTCGGCGACCCAATACTCAGGGTTGCCCTTACCATTACCCATCCGCACTTCGGCCGGCTTAGTCGAAATCGGCTTGTCCGGGAAAATGCGAATCCAAATCCGGCCGCCGCGTTTAATGTGGCGCGTCATAGCGCGGCGCGCGGCTTCGATTTGGCGCGCGGTCAAACGGCCACGGGCAACGGCTTTCAAGCCGAAGTCGCCGAAGCTGACTTTGTTGCCGCGAGTCGCAATACCGGTATTGCGGCCTTTTTGCTGTTTGCGATATTTGGTTCTAGCTGGTTGCAGCATTTCTCACTCCTGCCTTGCGCGGTTTTTTCTCGGGTTCGACCGGCGCAACGATCTCGTGTTTATTCAGGGTCTCGCCCTTGAACACCCACACTTTGACACCGATGATGCCGTAGGTGGTCTTGGCCTCCCCGAAACCGTAGTCAATATCCGCACGTAGGGTATGCAATGGCACACGGCCTTCGCGATACCATTCGGTGCGCGCTATCTCGGCGCCATTGAGCCGTCCTGCGCTCATAATTTTGATGCCTTGTGCACCGAGACGCATAGCGTTCTGCATCGCACGCTTCATGGCACGACGGAACATCACACGCTTTTCCAGCTGCTGGGCGATGTTGTCGGCGATGAGTTGCGCATCGACTTCCGGCTTACGCACTTCTTCGATGTTCACATGCACTGGCACACCCATCATTTTTTGCAGCGCGCTACGCAATGCTTCGATGTCTTCGCCTTTCTTACCGATCACTACGCCGGGACGAGCGCTGTAAATGGTGATCTTGGCGTTGCGCGCCGGGCGCTCGATCACGACACGCGACACCATGGCGTGCGCCAGTTTCTTTTTCAGGAACTCGCGCACCTTGATGTCTTCATTCAGCATCACCGGGAACTTGCGGCTATTGGCGTACCACTTGGACGACCAGTTTTTGGTGACTGCGAGCCGGAAGCCGGTTGGATTGATCTTCTGTCCCATGCTAATCCTTTTTGACTGAGTCGCCGACGGTGACGGTGATATGGCAGGTAGGCTTGTGAATATGCACCCCGCGGCCTTTGGCGGCGGCACGGAAGCGTTTCATCACCGGGCCTTGATCGACACAAATCGTGGTCACTTTCAGCTCGTCGATATCGGCACCCTCGTTGTGCTCGGCGTTCGCAATCGCGGACTCCAGCACGCCCTTAATAATATCCGCGCCTTTTTTCGGGCTAAAGGCGAGAATGTTCAATGCTTGCTCGACCTTCTTGCCGCGCACCTGATCGGCCACCAGCCTGCCCTTTTGGGCAGAAAGCCGTACGCCACGCAATATTGCGGAAACTTTCATCATGCCCTCCTATTTCTTAACCGCTTTTTTGTCGGCAGCATGACCTTTAAACGTACGCGTCAATGCAAATTCGCCGAGCTTGTGACCCACCATATTCTCGGTGACGAACACCGGGATATGCTGCTTACCGTTGTGTACGGCGATGGTGAGGCCAACGAAGTCAGGCAACACCGTGGAACGGCGCGACCAAGTCTTGATTGGGCGCTTATCGCGCGTGGCATTGGCGGTCTCCACCTTATTGACCAGGTGGACATCAACGAATGGGCCTTTCTTAACGGAACGAGCCATAATGGAACCTCAATTATTTCTTGAAACGACGGCGCACGATCATATTCGTGGTGCGCTTGTTGCGGCGCGTGCGATAGCCTTTAGTCTGCACGCCCCATGGGCTCACTGGCTGCCGGCCGGCGGCGGTCTTGCCTTCACCACCACCATGCGGATGGTCAACCGGGTTCATGGCGACGCCGCGCACCGTCGGACGCACGCCGCGCCAGCGCATGGCGCCCGCTTTACCGATCGAGCGCAAGTTATGCTCAGAATTGCCGACTTCACCGATGGTGGCTTTGCAATCCACGTGCACTTTGCGAATCTCGCCGGAGCGCAAACGCAATTGGGCGTAGCTGCCTTCGCGCGCCAGCAATTGTACCGAGGTGCCGGCGGAGCGCGCCAATTGCGCGCCTTTGCCGGGCAGCATTTCGATGCAATGCACCGTGCTACCGACCGGGATGTTACGCAAGGGCAGCGTATTGCCCGGCTTGATCGGCGCTTCGGCGCCGCTCAATAATTCCGTACCCACCGCCACGCCTTTCGGAGCAATGATGTAACGGCGCTCGCCGTCGGCGTAGCACAACAAGGCGATATGCGCGCTACGGTTAGGATCGTATTCGATCCGCTCCACTTTCCCCGCGATGCCGTCTTTGTTGCGTTTGAAGTCCACCATGCGGTATTGCTGCTTATGCCCGCCGCCTTGATGGCGCGTGGTGATGTGGCCGTTGTTGTTACGGCCGGCTTTCTTCGATTGCGATTCGGTCAAGCTCTCCAGCGGACGGCCTTTATACAGATCCGGATGGACAACTTTAACCACGGCGCGGCGGCCGGGGGAAGTCGGTTTAACTTTGACTAATGGCATATTTTTCTCCTGGCCTCGGCTTTACGCTTCGGTACCGATGAAGTTAATCTCGGTGCCCGGCTCAAAGCACACATAGGCTTTTTTCCAGTCGCGGCGGCGGCCCTCAAAACGGCCGTGACGCTTGGCTTTGCCCTTGACGTTGGTGACATTGACGCCCACCACTTTTTTGCCGAACATTAATTCGGCAGCAGCCTTGATTTCGGGCTTAGTGGCGTCCGCCAACACCCGGAACGGCACTTGATTGTGGAGATCGCCAACCAGCGTGCTCTTCTCGGAGATCACCGGCGCTAATATAATTTGCATCAGACGTTCGGGATTCATGCCAGCAGCTCCTCGAATTTCTTCACCGCGCTCTTGGTGAGCAACACATTCGGGTAGCGCACCAAGTTATACGGATCGGCGTGTTGCGCTTCCACCACCAATACATTGGCGAGGTTGCGCGACGACAAGTAGAGGTTTTCATCTACGTTATCGGTCACGATCATTACTTGATCGAACCCCATGCCCTTTAATTTTTCCGACAGCGCCTTGGTCTTGGGACCTTCCACTTTCAGATCGTCGATCACCGACAGACGGCCTTGGCGCGCCAACTCGGATAGGATCGCCTGCATACTCGCGCGATACATCTTGCGATTGATCTTCTGGCTGAAATTTTCGTCCGGGCTATTCGGGAATGCCTTTCCGCCGCCACGCCAAATCGGGCTGGAGGACATACCGGCGCGCGCACGGCCGGTACCCTTTTGGCGCCAGGGTTTGTGCGTGGTGTGCGACACTTCGCCACGGTCTTTCTGGGCACGCGTGCCGCTGCGGGCATTGGCCAAGAAAGAGGTAACAACTTGGTGCACCAGCGCCTCGTTGTATTCGCGGCCGAACGTGGTGTCGGATGCTTGCAGGCTCGACACTTGCGCACCTTGCTCGTTAATCAGCTTAAGTTCCATTACGCACCTGCCTTCACGCCGGGGCGCACGACCACATTACCGCCCCTGGAACCGGGAACCGCACCCTTGATCAGCAACAGTTGCCGCTCAGCGTCGATACGCACGATTTCCAGCGTTTGCGTGGTACGCGTGACCGCGCCCAAATGACCCGCCATTTTTTTGCCCGGAAATACCCGGCCCGGATCCTGCGCCATACCAATCGAACCCGCCGAATTGTGCGATAGCGAATTGCCGTGGCTGGCGCGGTTGGAACTGAAGTGGTGGCGTTTGATCGCGCCGGAAAAACCCTTACCTTGGGTCACGCCGGAGACGTCCACTTTCTGGCCCACTTGGAAAATATCGACACTGATATGCTTTCCCAAGCTGTAGTTCGCCACGTCGCCATCGGCGATATTGAATTCACGCACCACGCTTCCGGCTTCAACGCCCGCTTTGGCGAAATGACCCGCCTGCGGCTTTGAAACGCGGGTGGCGCGACGCACACCATAAGTGACCTGCAGCGCGGCATAGCCGTCGGTCTGCGGGGTCTTGATCTGGGTCACGCGGTTGTTGGACACGTCCACCACCGTCACCGGCACGGCAATGCCGTCTTCGGTGAAGAATCGGGTCATGCCAATCTTGCGACCGACAAGTCCAAGGCTCATTTTTCGCTTCCTTTATCAGAGCCGGCTACGCTAGCCCGGCACCTTAAAAAACTTACAACTTAATTTCGACGTCCACACCTGCGGGCAAGTCGAGCTTCATCAACGCATCCACTGTTTTATCGGTGGGATCGATGATGTCCATCAAACGCAGATGGGTACGCATCTCGAATTGGTCGCGCGATGCCTTGTTCACATGCGGTGAACGCAGAATATCGAAACGCTCGATGCGGGTGGGTAAAGGCACAGGGCCTTTTACCACCGCGCCAGTGCGCTTCGCGGTTTCCACAATCTCTAGCGCCGACTGATCGATGAGACGATAGTCGAACGCTTTGAGGCGAATGCGAATTTTTTGGCTTTGCATCTATTTTCCTTTATGCGTCGTTCGTGAACGACCCTAGCATCGGGCGAGGCATGCCTCGCCCCCACGTCCCTATTCAATAATTTTCGCTACCACACCCGCACCCACAGTCCGGCCGCCCTCGCGAATCGCGAAGCGCAAACCGTCTTCCATGGCGATCGGCTGAATCAGGGCAACGGTGATGC
>JANYAU010000089.1 GCA_025361165.1 Betaproteobacteria bacterium
CGCGCGATCGACGCCGGCACAAAAGCCGCGCGGGTTGGCTAAGAACACTTGCATAAATTCACCAAATAGTTTATCAATATAGCCAATTACTCATAATAACAAGGTTTTACGCAGCACAGAAGGAGGAGGTTCCAAATGGCTAACGGCATCGTCAAATGGTTCAACAATAGCAAGGGGTACGGGTTTATCGCACCGGAAGAAGGCGAAGACTTGTTTGTCCACTACTCGTCCATCCATATGGATGGTTACCGGACGCTAAAAGACGGCCAGTGCGTGGCGTTTGAAATTGCGCACGGAGAAAAAGGTGCGCACGCCATCAACGTGAGCCCAGTGGTCGAAGCTGCGCCGCCGGCGTAATTTCCAGTATCTCCACTTCGAAGTTGACCGGGCAATCGCTCAAAGGGTGATTGAAGTCCACCACGGCTTCACTGGGGTCGATGGCTTGAATTACGCCCGGTAGCGTTGTGCCATTGGGCAGTTGAAACTCGATCATCGCTTTTGGCGCAAGTGTCATTTCGGGCGGGAATTCCGTGAGCGGAATGCGCTGCAGCAAGCGTGCATCGAAGCACCCAAATGCCTGGGCCGGTTCCAGTATGAATACGTGACGCGCATTTATCTCAAGACCAATCAGGCAATTTTCTAAAGTCGCCGCCAACTCACCTTGGCCTAAAGTCAGCGTGATGGGTTCGTCTTCGAAGGTATCCTCGAATACTTGCCCAGCAGGATTAGAAAGTTTGTAGCGCAGCCGTAGCGTGTCGCCGCACGCGACACGCTTTTCCGGCTCAGGCTGAGCGTTAACCAAAACGCTGTTCCTGCCACGGATTGGCATCGTTATGATAACCGCGCACTTCCCAAAAGCCGGGGTGATCTTCCTGATGAAACTCGATTCCTTTGAGCCATTTTGCACTTTTCCAGCCGTAGCGTTTCGGCACCACTAAGCGCACCGGGCCACCGTGTTCGCACGAAAGCGATTTGCCCAATACACTGTGCGCGACGAGCACATCGGAATCGAGCAATGCCGTCAAAGGTAAATTCGTGGTGTATCCATCGTAACTGTGCAGCGTGACGAAATGCGCTTCCGGCCTCGGTTCCGCCAGCATGAGCACATCCCTCGCCAGCACGCCCTCCCATTGCATATCGAGCCGGCTCCAGCGCGTTACACAATGAAAATCCGAAATCGCTTTCACTTGCGGCAAGCGCATCAGCCCGCCCCAATCCAGCGTGATTTCCTGGCCCACCAATCCGAACAAATGCAGCTGCCACATATCACGCGTGATCTCGGGGCGATTACCGAGATCGAGTACTGGAAAATTTGTAACAAGATGTTGGCCCGGCGGCGTGCGCGCATCGGCATTCGGTTTGGACGGCGCAGCGCCTTTCCGTGCGATCTTGATCTTGGCTTGGATAAATTTTGCCCAATCGGTCATGCCGTGGTGTTTTCCTTCTTGCGCAAGCTATCGAGAATCAACAACGCCGCACCGACGGTAATCGCCGAATCGGCGACATTGAACGCGGGGAAATGCCAGCCCGCGTAATAAAAATCCAGAAAGTCGATCACATAGCCGAAACGCACGCGGTCGATTAAATTTCCCAGTGCGCCGCCGAGAATCAAGCTCAAGGCCAGGCAAAACCAGCGCTCCGCCGCGTGTTTTCTTAAGAGATACACGATCAGGACAGATGCCGCCAAGGCGATGCCGATGAAAAAGAAACGCTGCCAGCCCGCTTCACCAGCCAAAAAACTAAACGCCGCGCCGGTGTTGTGCGCATGCACCAGACTGAAAAAAGGCAGTAGCGAAGAGATCTCGCCATAGTGAAATGCACCGGCGATCCAAAACTTGGTGAGTTGGTCGAGCACAATCACCGCGAGGCTAAGGAATAACCAGCGCGTCAGCTTAGGCATGGCTGCGCGCCTCCCCGGCACCGTGCAAATTCGCCACACAGCGCCCGCACAATCCGGGATACGCCAGATCGGCGCTGACATCGGCACGATAGTGCCAGCAGCGCTCGCATTTCTGCTCCACGCTCGGCGTGACTACGATTTTTTCCTGCGCATGATCGGCCACTTCTACCACTGTTGCCTGCGACGTGATCAACACAAAGCGCAAATCGTCTTTGAGCGAAGCCAGCACGGCGTACTTCGCGCCGCTGGCATGCACCACCACTTCCGCTTGTAGCGAGGAACCGATACCACCCGCCACGCGCACCGCTTCCAATTCTTTTTGCGCTATCGCGCGCAGCTCGCGGATGCCGCTCCAGCGGGCGCGCAAGGCCGCCGCATCTTTGGGCAAGTCGTGGCGATACCAGGTGTGCACGAACACGCTATCATCGGCGTTGGCGGTCAAGGCGGCCCAGATTTCTTCGCCGGTAAATGACAGCACCGGCGCCAGCAAGCGGGTGAGCGCGTGGGCGATGTGATACAAGGCGTTTTGCGCCGAACGCCGCGGCTTGGAATTGGCGCCAGCGGTATACAGCCGGTCTTTCAAAATATCGAGATAGAAACCGCCCAACTCCTCCGAGCAAAACGTGGTGAGTTTTTGCGCCACGTCATGGAATTCATAGGCAGCGTAGTGTTGCTCCAGCGTGTGTTGCAAGTCCGCAGTCATCACCCAAGCGTAGCGGTCGATCTCCAACCACTCGTCCACCGGCAGGCTGTGTTGCTGCGGGTCGAAATCGGCAATATTCGCGAGCAAAAAGCGCATCGTGTTGCGTATGCGCCGATAACTTTCTACCACGCGTTTTAAAATTTCATCCGAGATCGACAGTTCGCCGGCGTAATCGGTGGCTGCGACCCACAAGCGCAAAATATCCGCGCCCAAGGTATCGATCACTTTCTGCGGCGCGACCACATTGCCCTTGGACTTACTCATTTTGTGGCCCTGGCCGTCGACCACAAAACCATGTGTGAGCAGCGCGTTATACGGCGCGCGGCCATCGATAGCGCAACCCGTCAGCAAACTGGATTGAAACCAGCCGCGATGCTGGTCCGAACCTTCGAGATACAAATCGGCGGGGTATCGCAATTCCTCTCGCTTGCGCAAGACGGCGGCGTGGGTCACACCAGAATCGAACCACACATCCAAAGTGTGCGGGAGTTTCTGGTATTGGCCGGCTTCAGCACCCAGCAACTCAGCAGCATCGAGGCTGAACCACGCCTCGATCCCCGCTTGCTCTACGCGCTTGGCTACTTGCTCGATTAAGGCTGGTGTTTGCGGATGCAGCGCACCCGTTTCCTTATGCACGAACAACGCCATCGGCACGCCCCAAAAGCGCTGGCGCGATACGCACCAATCGGGACGGTTTTTGATCATCGCCTCCAAACGTGCACGGCCCCACGCCGGATAGAAAGCCGTCGCCTCCACCGCCGACATTGCCTGTTCGCGCAAGGTCTTCAGTTCCCCCTGCCCCCCCCTTTGCACTGCGGGAGGGTCGCTGCGTAGCAGCGGGGCACCCACCGGCGTACCCCTTGCGGGTAAAAGGGGGGATGGGGGGGATTTAAAATCCATACCGATAAACCACTGACTCGTCGCGCGGAAAATAATCGGCGTCTTATGCCGCCAGCAATGCGGATAGCTATGCTTAAGTTTTTCTTCTTTTAGCAAACGGCCACGCTCGATCAGCTCAGCGACTACGGTTTTGTTCGCTCCCCACACCAATTGCCCGCCCACCAACGGCGTCTGAGCGTAAAATTTGCCGTCGTCACCGACCGGGTTGTCGACTGCCAATGTATAGCGCGAGCCCACTACATAGTCTTCCAGGCCATGGCCCGGTGCGGTATGCACCAGCCCGGTACCGGTGTCGAAGGTCACATGCTCGCCTAAGATGATGGGTACCACGCGCTCGTAGAAAGGATGTTGCAGCGCAACCCACTCCAACTCGGCGCCCTTGACGCTCTTCAACACTTCCCACGACGCGAAGCCGTAACGGGCCATGCACACCTCGACTAGATCGCGCGCCAGAATCAGCACGCCTTTCGGCGTTTGCACCAAGTCGTAATAGAACACGGGATGCACGCTCACCGCCTGGTTCGCGGGCAAGGTCCACGGCGTGGTGGTCCAGATCACGGCGAAGGCTGGGCCGTTCACGCCCAGCGCCGCGGGGTCTTTTACTTCGAAGGCGACGTCGATCGCGGGCGACGTTTTGTCTTCGTATTCCACTTCGGCTTCGGCCAAAGAGGAACCGCAATCAATGCACCAATGCACGGGCTTCGCGCCTTGGTACAAGTAACCGCTTTCCAAAATGCGGCCGAGGGTGCGAATGATGTCGGCCTCGACTTTGAAATCCATCGTGAGGTAAGGGTGCGCCCAATCGCCCAGCACGCCGAGACGAATGAAGTCCTGCTTTTGGCGTTCGATTTGCGCTTGTGCGTAGTCACGGCACAGCGCACGAAATTGCGCCGGCGCGATTTGCTTGCCGTGTTGCTTTTCCACTTGGTGTTCGATCGGCAAGCCGTGACAATCCCAGCCCGGCACATAAGGCGCATCGAACCCGGCCAAGGTTTTACTCTTGACGATAATGTCTTTGAGCACCTTGTTTACCGCGTGGCCGATGTGAATGTCGCCGTTCGCATACGGCGGGCCGTCGTGCAGAATGAATTTTGGCCGGCCCTTGGCCGCCTCGCGTATGCGTTGATAAACGTGCTTTTCTTGCCACGCTTTAAGCATGGCGGGTTCGCGTTTGGCGAGATCGCCGCGCATGGGGAAGGGCGTGTCGAAAAGGTTGAGTGTGTGTTTGTAATCAGCCATGAATAATATCGTTAGCGTCGTGCGGCAAAAAAATCTTTGGCATCCGCCACATCGCGCGCAATCTGCGCGATTAATGCAGGCAAGTCGGGAAATTTCTCTTCATTCCGCAATTTATGCAGGAAATCCACCCGGACATGGGCACCATAGATACGTTCGTGAAAATCGAAGACATGCACTTCCAGCGTGGCAACGCCGTTTTGCTTCACCGTTGGCCGTACGCCTAGGCTCGCCACGCCGGGCAACCGACCGCCATCAATCCCGCACAATTCTACCGCAAAGATGCCGGACAACGGCGGCTTGTTGTGCTTCATCTGGATGTTGGCGGTGGGGTAGCCCAAGGCGTGGCCAAGCTTATCGCCATGCACCACCCGCCCACTGATGCTGTAGGGGCGGCCGAGAAATTGTGCGGCAAGCGCCAGTTCGCCCTGAGCCAGCGCCTCACGCACCGCGGTGGACGAGACACGCACGCCCCCGACCAATACGCTGGGCAGGCTTTCGACCTCGAAGCCGCGCGCTTCTCCGCATTGCTTGAGCAGCGTGAAATCACCGGCACGCTGGGCGCCGAAACGGAAATCGTCACCGATCAAAATCCAGCGTGCCTGGATGCCCGTCATCAAAATGCGCTCAATAAATTCCTCCGCGCTCAAGCTTGCGAAACGCCGGCTAAAGCGCGCCAACACCATACGATCGATGGCATGGCTTTTGAACAACTCCATTTTTTCACGCAAACTCGTGAGCCGCGCCGGTGCTTGTTCGGGCGTAAACACTTCGCGCGGATGCGGCTCGAAGGTCATCACCGCGGTAGGCAGGCCGCGCTCCGCGGCAGCTGCCTTCAAGCGTGCGAACATCGCTTGATGTCCGCGGTGCACACCATCGAAATTACCGATGGTCACGGCACAGGGGATCACCCCTCTAGCCAGCGCGGGATTCAAATTTAATAAACTAAACATAGGCCGGGAATTTTAACGTGTTAGGCAGGTGGTTTCTAGCCGCGCGGAATGCGCACTATGCCGCGCCACGTTTCACGAACTCCTTAAGCCGTAGCCCCAAGGTGTAGAGCGTGACGAAATAAACGCCGGCGCCAATCGCCACCAGCGCCGAGAGATGCAGCACCTTCTCCCCTGCGCGCATATGTAGCCACACTTGCGTATCCCCCATCGCCCAAAACAAAGCGCCGCCCATCGCCGCCAGAGCGATGGCGACTTTGAGAAAAAAACCGCGCCAACCCGGTTGCGGGGCATACACCCCTGCCTTGCGCAAGTGATAGAGCAGCAAACTCGCGTTCAAGCACGCGCCCAAACCAATCGAAAGTGCAAGCCCAGCGTGCTTCAATTGTCCAATAAAAACCAAATTCATAAGCTGGGTGGCCAACAGGGTGGCGATAGCAATTTTCACCGGCGTGCGGATGTTTTGCCGCGCGTAGAAGCCGGGCGCCAATACTTTCACCATGATGAGTCCGAGCAGGCCCAGGCTATAGGCCATCAAGGCCTCGCGCGTCATGAACAAGTCGTGTGCGCTAAATTTACCGTAGTGGAACAGGGTAGCGATCAACGGTACGGCGAGCAGCGCCAGCGCCAGTGCGGCGGGCAGCGCCAACAGCAGCGTGAGCCGCAAGCCCCAATCCAACAGCTTCGAATATTCTGCGTGCGATGCGTCAGCGTAGTGCTTGGACAAACTGGGCAATAGTATCGTGCCCAGCGCTACGCCCAGCATGGCGGTGGGAAACTCCATCAGGCGATCTGCGTAATACAACCACGACACGCTGCCGGTGACGAGAAACGAAGCGAAAATCGTATTGATCAGCAACGATATCTGGCTAATCGAAACGCCGAATAAGGCCGGCCCCATTAACTTCAAAATACGCCACACCCCCGCATCATGAAAATTCAAGGTGAAGCGCGGCAACAATTTTAGCTTAAGCAAAAATGGCACTTGGAAAGCGAGTTGTAACACGCCGCCGATCGCCACTGACCAGGCCAAGGCCAACACCGGGGGATGAAAGTACGGCGTGAGCCACAGTGCGCCGGCTATCATCGAGAGGTTCAGGAGCACCGGCGTAAGTGCCGGGACCGAGAAACGGCTATAGGTATTCAGAATACTGCCGGCGAAAGCGACCAGCGAAATAAAAAAAATGTAGGGGAAAATAATGCGCAGCATGCTGACCGTGACATCGAATTTCTGCGCATCGGCCGAGAATCCCGGCGCACTCAGATAGATCACGAGCGGCGCGGCAATCACGCCGATCAGCGTGACGATAAATAAGGCCAGGCCGAGCATACCCGCCACATCATCGATGAGCAGGCGTGTCTCATCGAAACTGCGCTTGGCTTTGTATTCGCCCAAGATCGGCACGAACGCCTGCGAAAAAGCCCCCTCGGCAAATAGACGGCGCAACAAATTGGGAATTTTGAATGCGACAAAAAATGCATCGGTCATTAATCCCGCACCGAAAGCGCGGGCGATGACGGTATCGCGCACAAAGCCGAGGACGCGCGAGATCAAGGTCATGGCGCTCATGGTAGCGAGCACTTTAAGTAAATTCATGGAAAATCGAGCACATTTTAAGGAAACGCGCTGATTATAAACGCAAGGTTCAGTCCCAAAGCTGTTTAAATGGCGTGCCATTGCGATAGATTATGGCGCTGCCGTGAAGTGTTCGATTCCCGGCATGCGGCGCAGTCATTGCCAAAGCACGAAATGCCGCTTAGAATGGCGGGTTTTCGCTATTTCTAAAGGGTTTAAGGAGTTTGTTATGGCCAACACAGTACAAGCCAGGAAGCGCGCGCGCCAGTCGATCAAGCAAAATATGCACAACGCGAGCCTGCGCTCGGAATTGCGCACCGCAATCAAGAAGGTGCAAAAAGCCATCGGCGCCGGCGATAAAGCTGCGGCACAGAAGGTTTATCAGGAATCCATTAGCACGATCGACCGCATAGCGGACAAGAAGATTATCCACAAAAACAAAGCGGCTCGTCATAAGAGCCGCCTGTCTGCGCAAGTTAAAGCCTTAGCCTGATCAGCGCCAAAACGTCAGTCTCGGTGGCTGTCAGTTCGTGACGGCCGCCGTTTCTTGATGGGCGAGCGCCCATACATCCCCGTCTTCCAGTTGCAAGTCGTTATCCTGGGCAAAACCGATGAGAAAGCGGTAGCCCTGCGGCTCCACTTGTTCCAGTTTTTTATCCACCACTACACACTTGACGCCGTCTAGGGTCATTGGCCGCACATAAGGCGAATAGCTCATCCGATTGTCTGCACCGAAGGAAGACAGCACGCTCGACAGGCGTTCTGCCCAATCACTCGGGCGAAACGGCTTGCCGGCTTTGGTAACGCCCTTGATAATCACGTCTTGAGAGGAAATATGCATCGTTTTTGATTCTACGTACCCGAAATCACCATTTTGTGACGCCACGCCATTTTACGCGCAACTTAATAGCCATTTCGGCAAAATTTTGGCGGGCTTGAGGCTAAATATCGTTTTGCCTGTGACTGCGCCATATAAAAGAAGTTGCATCTATTTCGCCTAAGGTCAGAATATTGTTCAGAAAACCCCACGATAATGCGAAATCCTATTTTATGTAGCCACATTTTTCCCTTGCGCCATTGGCCAGTTTCGCTAAAAATATCCGACTTTATCGCTACACCTTTCTTAAACCAACACGCTTTTGAAGGAGGAACCGCATGAAAAATCCATTGGACTCCCTTTGGGGGACGGTCATTTCCGGCCTAATCCTGACCGTAGTGCTGTACTACGTCGCCGTCAACTTTCTAATTAGTAAGGGGGTATAAAAATGGAACATATGCCGGCAATTTTCCGCTGGATTCACTTCATGGCGGGCGTAATGTGGATCGGCTTACTGTATTATTTTAATTTTGTCCAAGTGGCCGCACTCAAAGCCGCTGCTGAAGACGGCACTGGCGCGGGCATCACCAAGCACATCGCGCCGCGCGCATTACTGTTCTTCCGCTGGGCCGCCGTAGTGACGTGGCTGGCCGGCGCGGCATTACTCGGCCCGCGCTTCGTACCGGCTTTCACTCTGGAATCTGGTAACGCCTTGATTGGCCTCGGCGCTTGGCTCGGCACCATCATGCTATTTAATGTATGGGTGCTGATTTGGCCTAACCAGAAGAAAATTCTCGGCATGGTGCCCGCTACGGACGCAGAAAAAGCCAAGGCGCGCCGCGTCGCTTTCCTGGCGTCGCGCACCAATACCATGCTTTCTATCCCCATGCTGTTTTTCATGGCCATTGGTGGCGTGCACGTCTTCTAAAAACGCCTTATAATTAAATTTTTATGCAATCCTACACGGCGGCTTTTGCCGCCGTGTGCTTTTTGGTGAGTTGAAATGTCGCATTTAATGAACACCTATTCCCGGCTTCCAGTCGCCTTCACCCGCGGCGAAGGCGTTTGGCTATGGGACACCAGCGGCAAGCGCTATCTGGATGGCGTGGCCGGCGTCGCGGTGAACACCTTGGGCCATGCCCATCCGAAACTCACCCAGGCGCTGTGCGCGCAAGCCCAGACGCTGATCCACACCTCGAATCTGTATGAAATCCCGCTACAAGAAAAACTCGCGGCCAAGCTGTGCAATTTAGCCAATATGGACCGTGTGTTCTTCTGCAATTCCGGCTGCGAGGCGAACGAAGCCGCGATCAAACTCGCGCGTCTGTATGGCCACCAAAAAAGCATTGAAGTGCCGACCATCGTGGTCATGGAAAAAAGTTTCCACGGCCGTACCATGGCGACACTGACTGCGACCGGTAGCCGCAAAGTGCAAGCCGGGTTCGAGCCGTTGCTCGCCGGCTTCGTGCGCGTACCGTTCAATGATTTGGAAGCGGTGCGCCAAGTGGGTCAGCACAATCAAAACATCGTTGCCGTGCTCGTTGAACCGGTGCAAGGCGAAGGCGGGGTCAATATTCCCGATGCCGCCTACCTCGCGGGTTTGCGCCAGATTTGCGACACCAACGACTGGCTGCTCATGCTGGACGAAGTGCAAAGCGGCATCGGCCGCACCGGCACCTGGTTCGCGCATCAGCACACTGCGATCAAACCGGATGTGATGACCCTAGCCAAAGGTTTGGGTAGCGGTGTCCCCATCGGTGCCTGTTTGGCAGCCGGCCCGGCAGCGGAACTCTTCAAACCCGGCAATCACGGGTCCACTTTCGGCGGCAATCCGCTGGCCTGCACCGCCGCGCTCACTACGCTGGAGACCATCGAACAAGATGGTTTGCGCGAAAACGCCGTCCGCATCGGCGAGCTGATTGTCGCTAGCCTCAAACAAGCGCTCGGCGGCATGTCGGGCGTGGTGCAGATTCGCGGCAATGGTTTGATGATAGGCATCGAGCTCGACCGTTCGTGTGGCGAACTGGTCAAGCGCGCGCTGGCGCAAGGGCTACTCATCAACGTCACATCGGACAAAGTGATCCGCCTGGTGCCGCCGCTCATTATGAACGCGCAAGAAGCGCAGCAACTGGTCGCCGGCGTGGTATCGCTGGTGCAGGAATTTCTCGTCCCAGCGGCGTGACATCATGCAACTCAAACACTTTTTGCAGTTCAAGGATTTAAGCCGCGACGAGTTGGACTACGTGTTCGCGCGCACGCGCTGGATCAAAAACGAATTCAAGGCCTACCGGCGCTACTGGCCACTCGCCGACCGCACCCTGGTCATGATTTTTGAAAAAGCATCTACTCGCACCCGCTTGTCGTTCGAAGCCGGCATGCAGCAGCTTGGCGGCTCCGCGATTTATCTCAACACCCGCGACTCGCAGCTCGGGCGCGGCGAGCCGGTGGAAGATGCGGCTCAAGTGATTTCGCGCATGTCGGACGTGGTGATGATCCGCACCTTCGAGCAGGAAATTATTGAACGTTTCGCGGGTCACTCGCGGGTGCCGGTGATCAACGGCCTCACCAACGAATATCATCCGTGCCAGATCCTCGCCGATATCTACACTTACATCGAACAGCGCGGCAGCATTCGAGGCAAGACCCTGGCCTGGATCGGCGACTCCAACAATGTATGCAACACCTGGCTGCAAGCGGCCGAGGTGTTCGACTTCAACGTGCATGTCTCCACCCCGCCCGGCTATGAAGTAGAACCGGAGCGCGCCGGACTGTACGGCACCGGCCACTACGAAGAATTCGCCGACCCGATGCAAGCGGCGCAGGGAGCCGACCTCGTCACCACCGATGTCTGGACCAGCATGGGCTTCGAAGCCGAAAATGAAGAGCGCAAGCGCGACTTCGCCGATTGGCAAGTGGACGCCGAAATGATGGCAGTGGCCAAGCCCGATGCGCTGTTTATGCACTGCCTGCCCGCGCATCGCGGCGAAGAAGTCGCGGCGGAAGTCATCGATGGGCCGCACAGTGTAGTATGGGATGAAGCCGAGAATCGCCTGCACGTCCAAAAAGCCTTGCTGGAGTATTTGCTATTGGGGCGCGTCGCATGAACATCGCCTACTTTAAAGACATGGACACGCTTTACATCGAACTCTCGCCCGAGAACGCCACGCAAGCATGGGAAGCGCATGCCGGTGTGGTGCTGAATCTGTCCGAGGACGGCCGCGTGGTCGGCATCGAGATCGAGCACGCGAGCAAACAAACCAATTTGGATCTCTTGCGCGTGGGCAATTTCCCCGGCGAAGTGCATGCCGTGGCAGGCGCCGCCCACTAGCGCCAGGCAACGAGGAAATATTGTGAGCGATATCAAAAAAGTCGTGCTCGCCTACTCCGGCGGGCTGGATACTTCGGTCATTCTGAAATGGCTGCAAGATACCTATCAATGCGAAGTCGTCACCTTCACCGCCGATATCGGCCAAGGGGATGAACTGGAACCGGCGCGCGCTAAAGCCAAGCAATTCGGTGTGAAGGAAATTTTCATCGATGATCTGCGCGAAGAATTTGTGCGTGATTTTGTGTTCCCCATGTTCCGTGCCAATACGGTGTATGAAGGCGAGTATTTGCTCGGCACCTCGATCGCGCGCCCGCTGATCGCCAAGCGCTTAATCGAAATCGCACAGATGACCGGCGCCACCGCGATTTCCCACGGCGCCACCGGCAAGGGCAACGACCAAGTGCGCTTCGAACTGGGCGCGTATGCGCTCAACCCGGACATCAAAATCATCGCGCCGTGGCGCGAGTGGGATCTCACCTCGCGCGAGAAGTTGCTGGCCTATGCGGAACAGCATGGCATCCCGGTCGAGATGAAGCACAAGGCCGGCGGCAGCCCCTACAGCATGGATGCTAATCTGCTGCACATCTCGTATGAAGGGCGCGCGCTGGAAGACCCGGCGGTGGAACCGGAAGAAGACATGTGGCGCTGGACGGTGGCCCCGGAGCAAGCGCCCGATGCGCCGGAATACGTGGAACTCGAATTCGTTCACGGCGACATCATTGCCGTGAACAAGCAACGCATGACACCACCGCACGCACTGGCGGAACTCAACCGCCTCGGCGGCAAACATGGCGTCGGCCGTCTGGACCTGGTGGAAAACCGCTATGTCGGCATGAAATCGCGCGGCTGCTACGAAACCCCCGGCGGCACGATTATGCTGAAAGCGCATCGCGCCATTGAATCCATCACCCTCGACCGCGAAGTAGCGCACCTCAAAGACGACCTCATGCCGCGTTATGCCGCACTGATCTACAATGGTTATTGGTGGAGTCCGGAGCGCAGTGCGCTGCAAGTGCTGATCGATCACACGCAGGAAACCGTTAACGGCTGGGTACGGGTCAAGCTCTACAAAGGCAATGTCACGGTGGTAGGCCGCGAATCCAAAACCGATTCCCTATTCGATCCGGCCATCGCTACCTTCGAGGATGATCAAGGCGCCTACAACCAGGCCGACGCCGGAGGATTTATTAAACTCAACGCGCTGCGCATGCGTATCGCGGCAAAACGTAAACATCGCTAGAGGAAACAGCATGTCGCAATTCGATAACGTCTCTATCGTCAAAAAAGCCAACTTATTCTTCGACGGCAAGTGTGTCTCGCACACCGTACTATTTCCCGACGGTACAAAAAAAACCTGCGGCGTGATCTTCCCGAGCAAACTCACGTTCAACACCGGCGCACCCGAAGAAATGGAAATCAACGGCGGCGTGTGCAAGGTCAAGCTCACCGGTAGCAATGAATGGCAAACCTACTCCGCCGGACAAAGTTTTAGTGTGCCCGGCAATAGCAGTTTCGATATCGAAACTGTCGAAACGCTCGATTACGTCTGCCATTTTAAATAAGCCATGACTACGCTCGCCGTCGTCCGTAAAAACGGCCAATTTGCCATCGCCGCGGACACGCTTACCAAATGGGGCAGCACCAAGGAGTCGTCGGTCTACGTCACCAACCACGAGAAAATTTTTCAGGTTGGCGATAGCTACTTGGCGATTACTGGCACCACCACCTTCAAGCTCATTCTCACAGAATATTTTTCGCAGCTCGAAACCCCGCCCCACTTCGACTCGGTGGCAAGTATTTTCCGCACTTGGCAAGAATTGCATACGGTAATGAAAGAGCGCTATTTTCTGAACGCGACCGAAGACAAAGAAGACGATGTCGAAACCTCGCGCTTTTATGTCCTGATCGCTAACTCGCACGGTATCTTCGGCGTCGCACCACATCGCACGGTGCAGGAATTTTCCAAGTTTTACGCCTACGGCGCGGGCGCCGAATACGCCATGGGCGCACTCTATGCCGCGTACGACCAGCCCAAACTCAATGCCGAGGCCTTGGCACGGCTGGCGGTGGATGCCGCCGCCGAATTCGACGACAGTACCGGCGGCCCGGTCACCAGCCACACTGTACGCGCAGCCAAAAAGAAATAGGAGCAAGCATGCCTTCGTTCGATATTGTGTCTGAAGTGGACAAACAAGAAGTGAAGAATGCGATAGAGCAGGTGAATAAAGAAGTCTCCACCCGCTTTGACTTCAAAGGCTCGGATGCGCGTGTGGAGCAAGCGGAATATGTGCTGACAGTTTTCGCCGACGACGAATTCAAGCTCGATCAAGTGCAGGAAATCCTCAACGCCAAGCTGATCAAACGCGGTGTCGATATCAAATGCATGGAACTTGGCAAAGTCGAAAAAGTCAGCGGCAACAAAACGAAGCGCATTGCCACGATCAAAACCGGCGTTGAATCGGAGTTGGCAAAAAAAATCGTCAAACTATTCAAAGACAGCAAGCTCAAGGTGCAAGCCAGCATTCAGGGCGACACCGTGCGCGTCTCCGGTGCGAAACGTGACGTGCTGCAAGAAGCGATTGCGCTAGCGAAAAAATCGATCAGCGATTTTCCGTTGCAATTCGGAAATTTCCGGGACTGATTCACCACGGAGTACGAAGTTAAAGCAAGCCAAGCCGATCCGGAGCGATGAACAACTCCCCCATTAAGACCTATCTTCCCTGGGTCGTCGCGACGGCGCTGTTCATGGAGCAACTCGACTCCACCATCGTCAACACAGCCGTCCCCGCCATGGCGGCGAGCCTGCATGTCACCCCGCTGAGCCTCAAGGCCGTGGTGACCAGCTACATTCTGAGCCTGGCCGTCTGTATTCCGGTGAGCGGCTGGATGGCCGACCGTTTCGGCACACGGCGGGTATTTGGTATCGCGGTGGCAGTATTCACTTTTTCATCGGCACTCTGCGGCTTGGCGATCAACGTGCCGATGCTGGTCGCGGCGCGCATGTTGCAGGGCGTGGGCGCGGCGATGATGATGCCGGTGGGCAGACTCGCGATTATTCGCACCTTTCAAAAATCGGAATTGCTGACGGCAATGAATTTCGTCATCATCCCGGCCTTGATCGGTCCGCTGCTCGGACCCACGGTGGGCGGACTCATCGTGCACTGGGTGTCGTGGCGCGAAATTTTCTTTGTTAACGTACCGGTGGGTTTAGTCGCGCTACTGCTCATTCATCGTCACATGCCGGATTATCGCGGCGATGCAGCGCGCCCCTTGGATATTATTGGCCTTACTTTATTTGGCTCCGGCATCGCGCTGCTTTCGTGGCTGCTGGAAATATTTGGCGAGCACCGGCTCGATGTCACCTCGTTCGCCATTCTGCTGTTGCTCTCGATCAATCTGCTACTGGCTTACTGTTGGCATGCGCGCCAGGCGGCTTACCCTCTGCTGCGCTTGGCGCTGTTTCGCATACGCACGTTTCGTGTGTCGGTAGTCGGTGGCTTCATCACGCGGCTGGGAGTCGGGGGCTTGCCGTTTCTCCTGCCGTTTCTCTATCAACTGGGCATGGGCCTGCCCGCGTGGCAATCAGGTCTGCTGATGATGCCTACCGCGGCGGGTGCGATGGCGATGAAGTTTCTCTCGGCACGCGTGCTGGGGCGCTATGGCTACCGCCGGGTATTGATCGTGAATACCGTCATGATTGGACTCGTCATCGGCGTCTTCTCGCTCGTGACGTCAGCCACGCCGCTCGCCGTGATCGCGCTGCTGGGTCTCGCGCTGGGCACGTTTAATTCGCTACAGTTTTCGAGCATGAATTCGATGGCCTATGCGGACATTGAAACGCCGGATTCGAGCATGGCCAGCACGATCGCCAGCACGCTACAGCAAATATCGATGAGCTTCGGGCTGGCATGCGGGACGCTCATGACCGCTTGGTACTTGGGAGACGCGCCACAAACCGACCGTGCCGCCGTGACGAGCGCATTGCATCTTGCCTTCCTCAGCTTAGGCGCGCTGACGATATTCTCGTCGCTATCGTTTTGGGCCTTACGCGCCAGTGACGGCGAAAGTGTCAGCCGCGGAAGCCTGCACGAGCCGGCCTAATTCCATTGAAGCGCATGTTCACTGTTTCAAACCTTGAATCCAGCGGCTATAAAGCTGTGCGGCAACGGCATTGAGCGCGGTCAGCTTCGTTTCCATTTCCAGCGCCATCTGTTCCGACGTTTGCACCGCTGGACTGTGAGCGGCCGCGATTTCGTCTTGGCCCACGGCGCACCAGGTTTCGATCATTTCGCGCGTCATCTCCACATGGCATTGCATGCCCAGATGTTTGCCCATGGCGTAAGCCTGATTGGTGCAGTAGGGCGATTCTAAAATCCGGGTCGCCCCGGCGGGAATGGAAAAAGTTTCGCCATGCCAATGAAACGACAAAAATGTACTGGGCGCCACATCGAACCAGGCACGGGCGACGGGACTATCGACAACGGACACTTCGCCCCAGCCGATCTCCTTGATGGGATTCGCCGTCACGCTGGCCCCCAGCGCTTTGGCGATGAGCTGTCCACCCAGACAATGGCCCAGCACCGGAATATCTTGCTGCACCGCGGCGCGAATCAAATTTAATACCGGCAGAATCCACGGCAAATCGTCGTTCACGCTCATCGGCCCGCCCATCAATACCAAGCCGGCGTAGACGCTGGGATTCGCGGGAACCGGCGCCCCTTCATCGATCTTGATCAATTCCAGCGGAATATTTTTATTTTGCAGAAATGTGGCAAAATAGCCCGGCCCCTCTGTTGGGGTATGGCGAAAAACGGCAACCGGTTTCATGGGGGAAGCACCTAATGGAAATGATGCGCTATTTTATTGCAGTGGGATGCGTCTGGCTAATCACGATGAGCGCAGCCTATGCAACCGATGTCGAAGTGAGCGGCCTATTTAGCGGCAAAGCCATGGTCACAATCAATGGCGGCAGGCCGCGCATGCTGGCAGCGGGACAAGCTTCGCCCGAAGGTGTAAAGCTATTAAGCGCCAATTCAAGTTCCGCCAGCTTCGAAATCGACGGCAAGAAACAAACCCTCAGCATGGGTCAGAGCATTTCTACCTCCAGCGTGAGCGGCAGCAAACCCACCGTGAAATTAGTGGCGGGCAGTGGCGGACACTTCTTGACCACGGGTAGCATCAACGGCTACCCGATCCATTTCATGGTCGACACCGGCGCCACCAGCATCGCTTTCAGCACCGCCCAAGCCCAGGCCATGGGGCTTGATCTGAGTCATGCCCCGCGCGGTAGTGTCACCACAGCCTCGGGTTATGCCAATAGTTATCGTGTCATGCTGAACAATGTCAAAATCGGTGATATTTCCCTGAACCTGGTTGAAGCGGTCGTGGTGGATAGCATGCCGGGCGATATGGCGCTGCTGGGGAATAGTTTTCTGTCGCGCTTGGAAATGAAACGTGAGGGAACGGTGCTGACCTTAACCAAAAATTATTAGGCGTTCACGCAGGCAGATATGTGTGCGGCAAAACAAAAAAGGCGAGGAAATATCCTCGCCTTTTTTGTTTTGCCGAAAACGAGCACTTAATGCTGAGTCTTATCGCGTTCTATCAGGGCGTACGCCGAGTGATTGTGAATCGACTCGAAGTTTTCCGATTCGACCACATAGGCATCGATGCGCGCGTCTTTATTCAGCACCGCCGCCACATCACGCACCATGTCTTCCACGAACTTGGGATTATCGTAGGCGCGTTCGGTGACAAACTTTTCGTCAGGGCGTTTGAGCAGGCCATATACCTCGCAAGAGGCTTGTTCTTCAGCCATGCGCACCACTTCTTCAATCCACACGAAACCGTTGGTACGAGCGGTGATACTGACGTGCGAACGCTGGTTGTGGGCGCCGTAGTCGGAAATTTTCTTCGAACACGGACATAGGCTGGTCACCGGCACCACCACTTTCATGGTTTGATGGTAGGCGCCTTTGTCGATTTCGCCGGTAAAGGTCACTTCGTAATCCATCAAGCTTTGCACGCCGGACACGGGCGCTGTCTT
>JANYAU010000105.1 GCA_025361165.1 Betaproteobacteria bacterium
GGTGCGGACGGCAACAGCACCGCGCCGACTTTTCCCCGGCTGGCGGGGCAATACCCGGACTATTTGATTATTACCCTCAAGCGCTATAAAACCAAAGAGCGCGTCGATCCAATCATGAATGCGCAAGCGGTGAACTTGAGCGATCAAGACATTGCTAACGTAGCGGCTTACTTTTCTAGTCAGAAGGGTTTGACCGTTAAGCACTAATCATGTTTGTTTGATTGTACAAAAGGCCCTTAGCATTGCTGCGGGCCTTTTTGTTTCCGGCGCCTTATTTTTGCAACTTACGGTCGATGCAGTCGAGATAGATACCGGCATCGAAGGCGGCGTGATCACGCTGCGCGCGCCACAACATCTCCGCCAGGCAATCCATGAGTTCGTGTTGCGCGGCCTGCGCATCGCCGGTTTGCGTGAGCAAAGCCGCATAACGCTGCTTCAAGCCGACGGGTTGGTCGATGGAAAGCTGCTCGTTGATCGCGAGGTGGATGCTTAAGTGCAGGAAGGGGTTGGTCTCGCCATGTTCCGGCGCATAATCCCGGTCGCGGTATTGCTCGGCTTGGGATAATAGATCGTGATATTCGGGGTGTTGCAGAATCACTTCCAACACCATGGTTTCGATACCGGCGACGGGTTCTTGCGCTTGGTATTTACGCCAGGTCTCGAAAAACATCCGGCGCGCCTCGTCGCGGCTCGGATTAAACATCGGCCTTAAATAAACCCAGTATGGCCGCGTATTGAAATAATTCGTTTTCCTGATTCAGCGGGCCGATCTCGCCGTTGCCGTAGAAGCCGATCAGCGGCATGCCCGGGTAACGGTCTTTCACTAAATCCAAATCGCGATCAATACCGCCGTAAAAATACGGCCCGCGGCCCATGCACGGGAAAAACAAGCCGAAGTTGGGTGTCTCGTGCATCTGCTGGTCCAGGCGTTTCAAAGTCAGGCGCATATCGCGTTCGGCAGCGAGCGGTTGGCGCAAGGCCCAAAATAGACGCTCGCCTGGGGTGAGCCGGGTCGACAGAGTAACGGAACGATCATCGCTGTTGGTGGCGATGATGGGGGTGAGGCGATAGCGGCCTTCGGAAACGGCATTAGCTGCGTCGCCGAAAATCACCCCCGCCAGCAGTAAATGCAAGGGTAGGTGTTCTTGCTCGCGCACTTCCAGCGGTAGCTCGCGCATCAGCAGGTTGAGCGCGGGTTGGGCCGTGAGCGCAATCACATCGTAGCCACTGACTTGGGTAATTTCGAGCGGCTCTGACAGTGGCCTAATACCTTGCGATACACCGATATACCCATGCGCGCCGTGAATAAAGGTTTCGCAGCGGCCTTGGCTCGACACCTTCGCACTGCACCAAACTTTGAATGGGCCTTGACCGGTGGCATCGCCCGATACCCCGCCGAAGCGTTGCCCCGGCGCTTTGATCCAAGCGCTGTTGAGGGCATTGGGCGCGGCGAGCGAGAACACCAGCGTGTCGGGCGCGACATCATGCGCCGGCGCGAGCGCAACATCGCCGCCGAATACCATCGCCGCCGCGGCAGGCGCATCCAAGACCCACTCTTCTTCGGTGAAAATACCCGCGGCGGAACAGCCAATGACTTGCATGCAATTCGCCGCCTTGGAGGCAGCGAGCAATGCCGGTTGTGGATCGCGCGCAAATTCGGGGGTGAGAAACAGCAGTACGCTATTAGCATGGGTGAGTTGCGCCCGCTCCATCGCGGTGACAACTGCTTGGTGCGCAAGGTCGTCAGTGGCACGTAGGCCACGTACTAGCGCGGTGGCGATCATGTTGTAGTCTTCACTAGTGATAGCATTTTGTCGCGGTATTCGCACAAATCGCGGATGATGCATTCGGGACAGTTCGGCTTGCGCGCTTTGCAAGTATAGCGCCCATGTAAAATCAACCAATGGTGCGCATCGTGCCGAAATGTTTCCGGTACAAATTTTAGCAGCTTCTGCTCTACCTCAAGCGGGGTTTTGCCCGGCGCAATTTTAGTCCGATTCGCCACGCGGAAAATATGCGTGTCCACCGCGATAGTGGCTTCGCCGAACGCAGTATTCAGCACCACATTCGCGGTTTTGCGGCCCACGCCCGGCAGACTTTCGAGCGCTTCGCGCGCGCGCGGCACTTCGCCGCCGTATTCCTCAACCAAGATTTTGCAGGTGGCGATAAGGTGCCGAGCCTTGCTGTGATACAGGCCGATGGTCTGGATATAACGCTCCAAGCCCTCTATCCCCAGCTTATAAATCGCGGCAGGTGTATTGGCTTTCGGGAACAGCTTACGCGTGGCGAGATTCACGCCCTTGTCGGTGGCTTGCGCGGAAAGAATCACCGACACCAGGAGTTCGAACGGCGTTTTATATTCGAGTTCGGTAGTGGGATGAGGATTGAGCTCGCGCAGGCGGGAGAAGATTTCGTAGCGTTTCGCAGAGTTCATTTTTTACCACGGAGAGAAGGAGTATTTTCCACACGCAAAGAGACAAAGAAAATCCTTGCGCCTATTCTTCCCGAAGAATATCTCAAACGGGGTTCTGAACCCAAGCGTTTACGTGGAGCGTGGGGTGTTGCTGGAACACCATGTTGGGCGTTGGATCAGGGCGACAGCTCATCCGCAAGCGCGCGCAAAAGCTTCGCCCCGTCGCCCTTCCATGTGCTGCCATGCATGCACGCAAGCGTTGTCGGCTCGGCGGAGGCCAGTTTTTCGAGTATTGCACGCGTGTTCTGCGTGTGTGCGTAATAATCCATCGCGTGCCGGAACGCCTCGCTCGGCCCCAAGATATCCGACTCAGTGATGGCTGCATGTTCAGCGCCGCCCTGCGTGAACAGATCGCCGCATAGCAATGTCCGCGTTTGTTCTTCCATCAGAAAACCGCATTCCCACGCGTGAGGTAGATGCGGTGTGTCGAACCAGCGCATGGTATGTTTTCCAAGCGAGAGCGTTTCCCCGTCCGTGAGTGCGCGCGCCGGCCGGTCGGCCATATCATCAATCGACACCAGCGCCGCCACCTTGCCGCACAGCGGCGAGGACTCTGGCGCCACGGCGAGCCATTCGTTGAGTGAACCGCACTCATCTGCCTCAACGTGCGAAAAACCAATGTAGCGCAGCCGCTCCACGGGCAACACGCTCGCGACCGCCTCGCGTACCAGTGGGAACATCTTGCGCGGCCCAGTGTGAAGAGCAGCGGCGCGTCATCGACAATCAGGAACTGGTTGAACGAGAACCCGCCAGGCCCGCCTTCTATAACAATCGACGTGTTGATGCGGTAAATCCCATCCGCGACTTCATGAACGTTCGTCCCCGACTGTTTGTTCGTTATATGCATTTTTACTCTCCTTGTAAACGGCGAAAAGTTAAGGGCGACTTAATCGGTGTAGCCCAACTCTTAATAGTCGTTATTGGTGCCATATAACACGCTGCCCTTTCCTACGAATTTCACCAAATCAATAGCTTGCTGGTAAGGCGCCGGTGATATCCGGCGTGAAATTGGGTAACTGATTGTTTTTGCGCGATGAGCGTGAAAATGGCAGGACACCGGGAGAAGGGCAGCCTTGGGTCCCGCGTTCGCGAGGACGACGGGTTGGGGCCGCTTACTTCGGGGGTGGTTGCGGATGCGCGCGGCGGATGCTTGGCGACAGGACTTTGTCCGAGACGTGGAAGTCCCAGACCGCGCCGCCGCCGCTGGTGGCGAACTCGGCCACGAGCTGCGGGAGATCCTTCAGGTCCTTGACTGTTTTTCCCGCGAGCCCGAAGCCGCGCGCGATGCCGGCGAAATCGCAGTAACCGAATACCGAGCCCTGGTCGGGGAATCCCTCGGAGCGGAGTTTGTGCACCTCAGACCCATAGGCGCCGTCGTTCATCACGACGATCAGGATCTTCAATCCATGGCGCCGGATGGTTTCGAGCTCCTGCACGTGCATCAACAGGCTGCCGTCGCCGTCGAACAGCACGACAGTCTTGTCGGGGCGCGCAGCCGCCACGCCCATGGCGAACGAGATGCCGTTGCCGATCGCGCCGAATTCGCGGATGGTGAGGAACTTCTCCTGCGCTCGGGAGGG
>JANYAU010000136.1 GCA_025361165.1 Betaproteobacteria bacterium
GGGCCCATCGCCGGTCAGCATAAGGAGTAAACCATGCACACACAGGAGCCTAGCATCATGTCTAAACTCTCTCGCGATCAGCTCATGACGCTCGAAGCCTATGCCAAAGCGCGGCCCGAGATGCGTGCGCAAGTCATGGCGCACAAAAAAGACCGCACTATTGCCTTGGGCGATCACGTTACCTTGATCTTCGAAGACGAACTCACTATGCGTTATCAAATACAAGAAATGCTGCGTGTCGAGCGCATCTTCGAAGAAGTGGGCATTCAAGACGAACTCGACGCCTACAACCCGCTCATCCCCGATGGCACCAACTGGAAAGCCACGATGTTGATCGAGTACCCCGATGTGGAAGAACGCCAGCTCATGCTCGGACGCTTAAAAGGCATCGAGGATAAACTCTGGGTGCAAGCAGCGGGACAGGCGAAGATCTACGCTCTCGCCGATGAGGATATGGAACGCGCGAACGCAGAAAAAACCTCGGCCGTGCATTTCATTCGCTTCGAGTTCGATGCCGCCAGCATTGCGGCTATCAAAGCGGGCGCCGCCATCGCCATCGGCGTCGACCACCCGGAATACACGTCGCAGATCGCCGCACTGCCGGAGCGCGTGCGCGCCTCGCTTGCCCAAGATATGGCTTAAACTTTTGCCATCTCTTTCCTATACTGAGGTTTATAACCTCTAGGGGAAGATCATGCTACAAAGCCAGAGACTCAAAATGCTGGAAGGTCGCTTGCGTCAACATTGCCTGCCGGTCGCGGTGGAGTTATGGAACGGCACGGCACTGCGCCTCTCCGACCAACCCTCTGTCACCTTAAAAATCAACAATCTCCAGGAACTGTTCAACCTCGCCAAACCCAGCCTCGGCAAACTTGCCAGAAGCTACGTCAAGCGCGGCCTCGACTTCAGCGGCCCGATGCGCGACATCATCGGCATGGGCGAGCGTTTGTGTGAAAAAGACGTGGTCGTGAACAAAAAAGGCCACCGCGCGCTGTCTTGGTGGAAGCATTCCAAACCCGCCGACGGCAAGAACATTAGCCACCACTACGATGTCTCCAACGATTTTTACGCGCTGTGGCTGGATGCGCGGCGCGTGTACTCCTGTGCTTACTTCAAGCAGACCGACGACACCTTGGATCGGGCCCAAGAGCAAAAACTCGAACACATCTGCCAGAAATTAAATTTGCAGCCGAACGATGACTTTCTCGACATCGGCTGCGGCTGGGGCGGACTCATCCTGTGGGCAGCCGAGCAGTATGGCGTGCGCGCCACCGGCATCACCCTCAGCCAAAATCAACACGACTATGTGCAAGCGCAAATCCAAGCGCGCGGCTTACAAGACCGCGTGACCGTGCATCTCATGGACTACCGCGATGTGCCGGAAGATCAACTCTTCGACAAAATCGCCTCGGTCGGCATGTTCGAACATGTCGGGCACCACAATCTTCCCAAATATTTCGCCAAAATTTATCGCTTGTTGAAACCGGGCGGCTTGGTGATGAACCACGGCATCACCTCCGCCGGCCTCGATACCGTAGGCCTGGGCAGCGGCATCAGTGACTTCATTGAGGAGTACGTATTCCCCGGCGGCGAATTAGTACACGTGTCGCATGTGATCGAATCGCTCTCCACCCACGGCCTCGAATGCTGGGACGTGGAATGCCTGCGCCCGCACTATGCGCGCACGCTATGGCATTGGGTGGATAGATTGGAAGCGCACGCGGAACAAGCGAAAGAAATCGTAGGTGAAGAAAAATACCGCGTCTGGCAAATCTACATGGCCGGCTCGGCCCACGCCTTCGAGCGCGGCTGGATGTCGATTTTCCAAATCCTCGGCGGCAAACCGTTACCGAATGGGACGATGCCCTATCCACTAACGCGGGAACAGGTTTATCAGAATTAGCAGGGTGACCTAGCCCTGCCGCGCGTACTCTCGGATTGTAGCCATCGGGGTCAAGCCAAAATATCCGGCGTAATCTGCATCTGCAGCCGCGCGATTTCGTCTTTCAGCCATAGTTTGCGTTTCTTGATGCGGCGCAGTTGGAGTTCGTCCGGGCTGGGGTCGGCGGTGAGGCGTGCAATGACTTCGTCCAGGTCGCGGTGTTCGATGCCGAGTTCGACGATGCGGCGTTTGATTTGTTTGATTTGTTCGGGAAGCATGGGACGCGCCTAGGCGAGAGATTTCGTAATTATCTACCGCGGACAGGGCATGCGCAATGCGTTAAGCCACCCCCTCACCCGCCTGAGAAGGAGGTAACTAGGTGCGGCGCACCGGCGCGAATAGCGACGCTGGTAAATCAGTAAGCCGATATTTTCCGGTCTGCACTGCACGCGCCAATTTCTCCAGCGTCTGGTCAGTGAGCAGGGAAACGACTTTTTTCTTGATCGGCACCCATTTCGCATGCATCGGACACGCGGTCGCATCGGAACACACTTTCAGCCCCAACACGCAATCTTGGGTAAAACCAGCGCCCTCTGTCAGCAGCAGAATCTTCATCAAGTCGGTCTTCTCCGCGCCTTCGCGCAGACAAAAACCACCTAAGCGCCCCCGGAAGGAATACAGCAAACTCCCCTTACACAGGCTCTGCATGATTTTCGCCAGATAAGCCGGTGGCACGTCAAGATAACTTGCGATTTCTCGATTCAGCACTGGCTCGCCTGGCGGACGAGTCGCGATAAAAATCAGGGCCTGAACGGCGTATTGGCTGGTGCGGGATAGAATCATGGTTAGGCGGAATAGTTGTTTCGGAGAATTTTATCCGAAATCATCGCTTAGCGCAGAAAAGGCCACGGGGAACACAAAAAAATGTTGCCCGTATGCGCGGAGACCAATCGGCCTAAGCCGTCATTAGCCCAGCCATCCAGACACTGCACTCAACGGTAACTTGAAGTAATGATCAACCAACAGCGCCGTGAACAACAAGCTCAGATAAAGGATGGAATAAGCGAAAGTGCGCTTAGCGAGAGCATCGCTGTAATGACGCCAAATCTGGTATGCAAAGTACAAGAACACGCCATCCAACAATGCAGCAGACACCAAATACACCAAACCGCCCATCCCCGTCGCCACCGGCAACAGGGTAGCGGCAGTCAGAATCACCGTATAGAGCAATACATGCAATTGCGTAAATTGTTCGCCGTGAGTCACCGGCAGCATCGGCATACCGGCCTTGGCATATTCGTTCTTGCGATACAGCGCCAGCGCCCAGAAATGCGGTGGCGTCCAAGTGAAAATAATCAGGAACAACAACAGTGCATCCGCGCTCACGTCGCCTGTCACCGCAGCCCAGCCTAGAATCGGCGGCATAGCGCCGGAAGCGCCGCCGATCACGATATTTTGCGGCGTGCGCGGTTTGAGTATCACGGTATAGATCACGGCATAGCCAACGAAGGTTCCGAGCGTGAGCCACATGGTGAGCGGGTTCACCAGCGTATTGAGAATGAGCAAGCCAAAGCCGCCGACCACACCGGCGAACAGCAAGGTTTGAGGCGACGTGACTTCACCGCGCGGCAACGGCCGGGCGCGGGTGCGCGCCATGATCGCATCGAGTTTTTGCTCGATCAAACAATTCACGGCGGCAGCAGCGCCCGCGACCAGTGCAATGCCTAGCGTGGCAGCGAACAACAGGCGCAAGGGCACCATACCCGGAGTCGCCAGAAACATACCGATTACCGCGGTAAAAACGATCAGCGACACGACGCGCGGCTTGGTGAGTTGCAGAAATTGCTGGCAACGATAAGCGAATTGATTAAAAGCGAGTGTGTCCATAGTGAATCCCGTTTATGCCCGGTCTAGGGCTTTTCTCAATCTGAAGTTTAACATCACCAACGTAACCAAGAGCAGCGCCGCCACACCGTTGTGCGCCACCGCCACCGGCAGCGGCAAGCTCAGCAATACATTCGCGATACCCAGGCTCACTTGCACCACGAGCACCAGCGCGATCAGCAGGCCCGCTTTCGCCAACGCAGGAATGCGTAGCATAGTGAACGCCAGCCATCCGACGATGACGAAGGTGAACAAGGCGCCCACCCGATGCATCCAGTGGATCGCCGTCAGCGCATCCAGCGGCAGTAGATCGCCCTGCGCGGTCTTGCCCAGTTCACGCACAAATTGAAAAGCGTGATGCAAATCCATAGGCGGCAACCATGCGCCCTTGCAGGTTGGAAAGTCGGCGCAAGCCAGTGCCGCATAATTGGAACTGACCCAGCCGCCGAGCGCGATCTGGAGCAACACCATCCCCAACGCGACCGCTGCTAACGGTTTAACCCGCTCCGCATCGATAGTGCGCACCGCGGGGATGTCGTGACTTTGCCGTTGCAGCAGCCAAGTGAGTAGCGCCAGCGTGGTCATGCCACCTAGCAGGTGCAAGGTGACTACGATTGGGGTCAGCTTCAGCGTCACGGTCCACATACCGAAAAGGCCTTGTAGAATCACGAACCCGATCAGGAAAGTAGGCAGCCCCAAGCCTTGCTTTAACTTCTCGCGCTTAGTCCACGCGGTGATGCCGATGATCACAATGAGTAAACCCAAGGTACTGGCAAAATAGCGATGTACCATTTCTTTCCACGCTTTATGCGCGGAAACGGGACCATCGGGTCGCAGTGCTTGCGCCTGAGCGATTTCTTGTTGCGCATGCGCGGGGCTGAGCTTGCCGTAACAACCGGGCCAATCGGGACAGCCCAAACCCGCATCCGACAAGCGCACGAAGGCGCCCAATACCACCACGCCGAAGGCCAGCACTGTCGCCGCTATAATCATTTTTTTGAACATGGCTTATCCCATTTGCGAAGCTTTGAGCAAGCGTTCGATGTCCTTATGCATGCTCTTGATGTCGACCTCGGCGGGCCAGCGCATCATCAAATTGCCGCGCGGATCGATCATATAAATACCCTGCTTGGGGTCGAAATGCGCCGCCAACTTCGCGATTAATGCATGCGCCGGATCCGCAAACAGCAAGGTGCCTTCATATTTTTGCTGAAGTAGCGCAGCCGGGGCGCGGCCGTCCTCCACCAACCACAAACGTAACACGCGGTCTTGCTCACGCCCTTGCATGAGACGCACTTGGCGCATGGCATAGAGCTTTTGCTCACAGGCGCGCGGGCAACTCCCTACATCCACTTGCACCAACAGCCATTTACCACGCAGTGTTTGAAGCATGGTCGGCACACCGCTTTCGAGTGCGGTGAGCGTCAGTGTTTCCGGCAGCGTCTCGGGCTTGATCAACTCGCCATAATTTTGGACGCCGCCCTGGGGCGGCCACACGAAATAAGTCAAATAACTCGCGATTATCGGTAGCGCGAATAAAGCGACTATCAGCAGAAATTTAGTCCGGTTGGGTTTTACGACGTCTGACATAAAGCACTCCATAAATCACGATGGTCGCTGCTGCGAGCGAAAACCATTGAAAAGCATAACCGGCATGCATCTCGATACCGACATCAGGCCGCTCCCAATGCCGAATCAGGCCGTCGCCGTTATCATTGAGTTGCGCCACCATCAAAGGTTGCAGCCGCTGCGGCAATAGCGCTTGCATGCGTTTGAAATGGAGGTTTTCCCATACTTTGCCTTCGACTATATTGGATGAAAGCTCAAAATATTTGCCGCTGGGCGGCACCGCAATGCCTTCGATAGTCACCACGCCGAGCGGGGTTCTAATCTCCGGCAATAGCGTGCGATCCAAATTGCGCACCACCCAACCACGATCGACCAGCACATACGCCGCGCCGCCTTGCAACTTGAGCGGCGTCACGACGTGATAACCAGGCTTACCATTCAAAATGCGGTTGTCGAGAAAAATTTCATGTGCTGGGTCGAAGCGGCCGGTGACCGTGACGCGCCGGTATCGAAATTCGTCGGAACTAAATGGTGCGCCCGGTAAGGCGATTGGCGGCGCTTTGGCCTGGGCGTCGTAACGCGCCTGCAATGCGCGCTTATATTGCGCGCGATGGGTCTGCCAAATACCAGCGGATATGGTCAGCGCGACCACCGCCAACGCCGCCACCGTAGGCAGCCAGAAAGGACGGCGGCGCTCAGCCATGGCACACGTGGCAGCGCATGCGGCTTTCCGCTACACTGCCCCAAATCCCGCTTTGAGGAAACATTATGTCGCTCACCGTGTATCGCATTATCGTCGTCGCGTTCTTATTCATCATTTTGAGCAGTTTGGCTTCTGCACTCTTTTATCTGGTGAAAGATAAGGGAAAATCGGATCGCACGGTACAAGCCTTAACGGTACGTATTTCCTTATCGCTGGTTTTGTTTCTGCTGCTCATGGCCGGGCACTACTTCGGCATCCTGCCACCCCGTCCCTAATTCCAACACGCAAGGCGTGGTCCATAAATATGCAGACGTAATTGCACACCGCGGCAAAATAAAAATGGCGCCGCGATACTACTGCGGCGCCAAATTCCCCTTTTGTTTTTTTATTAGGAGATTACTCCTCCACCACTTAGCGGGGTTAGAGCCAATACACGAACACGAATAAGCCGAGCCACACTACATCCACG
Organism: Betaproteobacteria bacterium; assembly: GCA_025361165.1. Lineage (GTDB taxonomy): Bacteria > Pseudomonadota > Gammaproteobacteria > Burkholderiales > Thiobacteraceae > RBG-16-58-11. The sequence continues at coordinate 6,508 of JANYAU010000136.1, forward strand.
AAGTGCCAGTACCAGGACACCGCCTCGAAGGCGAAGTGATGATCCGGCTTAAAGTGCCCTTTTATACTACGCAGCAAAATCACCAGCAACATGATGGTGCCGATGGTCACATGGAGGCCGTGGAAGCCGGTCAGCATAAAGAAGGTCGCACCATATACGCCCGCGCCCAGAGTCAAACCCATTTTGGTATAGGCTTCGTGATACTCGGTTGCCTGCAAATACAGGAACGTGGCGCCCAGGGCGACCGTCAACGCCAGCCAAAAAATAAGCTGACCGCGATTGCCTTTCTTCAAGCCCCAATGTGCGAGCGTCACTGTCACACCCGATGTCAGCAAGATCAGCGTATTGATCGCCGGCACACCCCAGGCCGCCATGGGCGCAAATTGCCCAGGGCCGGCTTCAGCCATCGGCGCGATCATTTTCGCACCCAGCGGGCCAGCGGTCGGCCAGGTCGCTTTAAATCCTTCCCACAGCACGGCATTGGTGTCGCCTTCGCCCAACCAAGGCACCGACAACACGCGTGCGTAGAACAATGCGCCGAAGAAGGCGGCGAAGAACATCACTTCGGAGAAAATGAACCAGCTCATGCCCCAGCGGAAAGAACGATCCACTTGCGCGTTATATTTGCCGCTCTCGGATTCGGCGATGACCGTGCCAAACCAGCCGAACATCATGAAAAACAACACCCCTAAGCCAGCCAGCACTAGCCAGCTACCAGGCATGCTATTCGCCCATAGCACCATGCCGCTTGCGAACAATAACAGCGCTAACGAGCCTACAATAGGCCAGCCCGACGGCGACGGAAGATAATAGCCCCCACCCTGATGATCACTCATATTGCTCCTCCTTGAGACGTATCGTTAAAACCTAAAATTTTGTATCCGCGCATCCGCTAGTGCATGACCAAATAGACCACGCCCAGCAGCGTCGCTATAAACAGCACCGCCCCGACCACGCCTGCTGCGATCACTTGCCCCAGCGTGAGCTGCACCGCATCCCGGTCGTAATCGGTGCGCTTGCGCACGCCGAAAAAACTCCAGAACACAGCGCGCGCAGCTTGAAGCATACTGGCTTTACGCGGTTGTTCTTGCGCCATTTAGGATGCGTTCGCTTTCGCTTGCTCAAAAAACGTGTACGACAAGGTTATAGTATGCACGTCCTTGGGCAAATCGTTCTGTACTACAAACTGCACTGGCATTAAGCGTTCTTCACGCGGCTTGAGCGTCTGCTGGCTAAAGCAAAAGCACTCGATTTTTTTAAAATAGAGCACCGCCAGCGCCGGCCCGTAACTGGGAATGGCTTGACCGATAATGCTACGGTCGGTCAAATTCACCACCCGGTACATCACCTGCTTCACTTCGCCCGGGTGCACACGCATGCTGGTAGTCTGCGGCTCGAACTTCCACGGTAGCTTAGGACCAACGTTGGCATCGAATTCAATCGTCACCCAGCGCGACGGGTCCATTTGAGTATTGGACACCGCCACTCTATCCTTGGAAAGCCCCGTCACCTCACAAATCTTTTTGTAGAACGGCACCATGGCATAGCCGAAAGCAAACATCACGAGGGTGACGAAAAGCAACTTTTTCAGGACGACCCGATTCTGCGCTTTTGCTTCAGACATCGCTTACCACTGCTTCATGAACGTGTAAACGAAAAGCGCCACCACAATAGCGACCAAAATCGCCGCAGTTCGGTATTTCGCTTTTTGCGTAGGGGGGGTGTTGTTGTTCACACAGCGCTCCATCAAGCAAGGGCGGCGCGCCAAATACAGCAGCGCCGCCCATACCGATTATTTAACGACCGGCGGGGTTACAAAAGAATGGTATGGCGGGGGCGAAGGCAGATGCGTCCATTCCAAGGAATCTGCACCTTCCCATGTGTGGCCAGCCGCTTTTTCACCGCCCTTAATACACTTGAGCACCACCACCAGCAAAATCAACTGGCTCAGACCGAAGCCGAACGCGCCAATGCTTGCTACTTTATTGAAATCGGCGAATTGCAATGCGTAATCCGGAACACGACGCGGCATGCCGGCCAAGCCCAGGAAGTGCATTGGGAAAAATAAAATATTAAAGAAAATGGTCGAGAGCCAGAAATGCCACTTGCCTAAGGTCTCGTCATACATATGGCCGGTCCACTTCGGCAGCCAAAAATACACGCCGGCGAAAATGCCAAACAAAGCGCCCGATACCAACACATAGTGGAAGTGCGCCA
>JANYAU010000040.1 GCA_025361165.1 Betaproteobacteria bacterium
CGGGCGCTGTCTTGTTGATGAAGTAAGGGAAACTCATTTCGACCCGGCCGGATTCGGCCTCGAGCTTGGTCACCATTTGGCGCAACATATCCTCGAACGACTCGACCGAGATTTCACGCTCGTAGCCGTTGAGAATCTCCAAAAAGCGCGACATATGCGTGCCCTTGAAATGCTGCGGCAGGTACACGTACATATTGAAATTGGCGATGGTGTGTTGCACGCCCGCGCTTTTATCCGCGACGCGCACTGGGTGGCGCACCGATTTGATGCCCACGCGGTCGATGGCGATCTGACGCGTATCAGGCGTAGATTGGACATCGGCAATAGGGAGCTTTTCACACTGATTCATATCATCCTTGCGAGGGGTGTTCTTCACTTGGCAATAGTATACGCAAGATCAATAGTTGAGTAAAGAACTCGGGTACTACGTTTTATCGCCTCCACAATACCCACCCCATCTAAACCGCAACTCGCCAGCAGCAAGGTGGGATCACCATGCTCCACGAACCGGTCCGGCAGCCCCAGGAGCACCAGCCGCTTGGTGCTGCCAAGCTTGGCTAGGCACTCCGCCACGGCGCTGCCGGCGCCACCCTGGATCACGTTTTCTTCTATCGTCACCAGCAAGTCGTGGCTGAGCATGAGTTGTTTGATTAATGCCTCGTCCAATGGTTTCACGAAACGCATATCGGCGACGGTCGCGTTCAATTCTTCTGCGGCTTGCCAGGCCGGCTGCACCATGCTGCCGAAAGCCAAGAGCGCAATTTTCTCGCCGCGCCGCAACAGCCGTCCTTGGCCGATGGGCAGCGCTTGCATCTCGGCTTCTATTTTCGCACCGACGCCGCTACCACGCGGATAACGCACCGCGGCCGGGCCATTCAGGGTAAACGCGGTATACAACATTTGCCGGCATTCGTTCTCGTCCGACGGCGCCATCACCGTCATATTGGGAATGCAGCGCAGAAAAGAAAGATCGAACGCCCCGGCGTGCGTCGGGCCATCCGCGCCCACCAGTCCGGCACGGTCAATCGCGAACACGACCGGCAGATTTTGCAGCGCCACATCGTGTATCAGTTGGTCGTAAGCACGCTGCAAGAACGTGGAATAAATCGCCACCACCGGCTTCAAACCCTCGCATGCGAGGGCCGCGGCGAAGGTGAGCGCATGCTGCTCGGCGATGCCGACATCGAAATAACGGTCCGGAAACTGCTCGGAGAATTTCACCATGCCCGAACCTTCGCGCATCGCCGGGGTGATGCCCATCAAGCGCCAGTCGCTCCCCGCCATATCACACAGCCAATCACCGAAAACTTGCGTGTAACTCGGTTTAGCGCTCGCCTTGTTCGCTACGCCATCGGCGGGGTTGAATTTCGCCACACCGTGATACAGGCAGGGATCATCCTCCGCCAGCTTGTAGCCCTGGCCCTTCTTGGTGACGATATGCAGGAACTGCGGGCCATCGAGTTTCTTGATATTGGACAGGGTATCGATCAGCGCATCCAGATCGTGGCCGTCGATCGGGCCCAGATAATTGAAGCCAAATTCCTCGAACAATGTGCCGGGCACCACCATGCCCTTCATATGCTCCTCGGCGCGTTTCGCCAGTTCGCGAATCGGCGGAATCACATCCAGCACTTTACCGCCACGCTTTCGCACCGTGTTGTAAAACCGCCCCGACAGCAACTTGGCCAGATAGTGATTAAGCGCGCCCACATTGGGCGAAATCGACATCTCGTTGTCGTTCAAAATGACCAGCAAATTGGCGTCGTTCGCGCCGGCGTTGTTCAAGGCTTCGAGCGCCATGCCGCCAGTCAATGCACCGTCACCGATCACCGCTACCACACGTCGATCTAAGCCCTGACGCTTGGCCGCAATCGCCATGCCGAATGCGGCACTAATCGAAGTACTGGAATGTCCGGTGCCGAAAGTATCGTAAGGACTCTCTTCGCGCTTTGGGAAACCGGCGATCCCGCCCAGCATGCGCAAGCGGCTCATTGCCTCGCGCCGCCCGGTGAGAGTTTTGTGCGCATAGGTTTGGTGGCCCACGTCCCACACCAGCCGGTCTTCCGGGGTATTGAATACGTAATGCAGCGCAATCGTGAGTTCGACCGTGCCTAAATTGGACGCTAAATGGCCGCCAGTCTTGGAAACGCTCTCGATCAAAAACCCGCGTAGCTCTTCCGCCAACGCGGGTAACTCCTTGCGTGTCAGTTGCCGGAGTTGATGCGGATCGTTGATGGATTCGAGTAGGGTATAAGACATGGAACCGCCGTATTAAAAGGGGCGCAAGACAATGAAATCCGCCAGTTCGCGCAGCCGCTGCGCGGTCGGGCCAAACCCGGCGAGTGCGTCGAGCCCATCCTGGCGCAGCGAATCGGCCAGCGCTTTGGCCTGCGTGACACCCAGTACGCTGACGTAAGTGGGTTTGTTTTGCTCCGCATCCTTGCCCGCGGTTTTGCCCAAGGTGGCCGTGCTTGCCTCGGCATCCAGTACATCATCCACCACTTGGAAGGCGAGGCCAATGCATTTCGCGAAGTGGTCGAGTTTCGCCCTTTCTGGCTCAGACAATTCGCCGCACAAAGCGCCGAGCATCACCGCCACACGAATTAAGGCCCCGGTTTTATGGATATGCATCAGCTCTAACTCCGGCAGCGTCAGCGCACGACCCACCGAATCCAAATCGATGGCTTGGCCACCGGCCATGCCGCGCGAACCCGCGGCCACCGCCAGCAAGGTCAGCATTTCCAACTGCTTGTGCGCATCCTGTGCCGGTGGATCCTGCGCGAGCAATTGGAACGCCAGACTTTGCAGGCTATCGCCCACCAAAAGTGCGGTCGCCTCGTCGAACGCCACATGCACCGTCGGTTTTCCGCGGCGCAACACGTCGTCGTCCATACACGGCAAATCGTCGTGCACCAGCGAATACGCGTGGATCAACTCCACCGCCGCAGCGGCAATTTCCAGCCGGTCTGCATGCGCACCGGCTATTTCACCCGCGGCGAATACCAGCAAGGGCCGCACGCGTTTACCGCCGCCCAGCGCCGCATAACGCATCGCCGCGTGCAGGTGCTGCGGCACGATCTCCGCTGCCGGTAAGACGCGCGCCAAAACGGTTTCCATACGGTTTTGCAAACCGAGGAGCCAGTCTTGAAAATCAGTTGTCGCTATCACCGGGGAATTTTTCGAGTTGATTGGCTTCGCTTAGGATGCGCACTTGTTGCTCGGCGTCCTGAATTTTTTGCTGACAAAATTTAAGGAGTTCCGTGCCGCGTTTGTATGCCGCCAAGGATTCTTCGAGCGGCAACTGGCCGGCTTCCATCGTGGCGACGATTTTCTCCAACTCCGCCAACGCGTCTTCGAATGCCGGTGCTTTCGAGGTTTTACTCATGCCCGCCACTCCGAATAAAAATACTTAAAATACCGTAAGTTGGCATCTCGGGTCAATGTTGAATTGGGGCTAAATCAGGGAAAACCAGTTATTGCATGAATACCCTGACTACATCTTACCGTGATTTATGCGCCTTGCCCGAGATGGCAATTTCGGACATAATTATCATTTTAGAACAATGGGTTCCGATAGGCGTTTTTTGGAACCCAGTGTGTTTGTTGATGGCGCGGCGCGCCTATCCGCCTCAGGCGTGACCCCCGACCCAATAGGCCAATAGGATAGTGTATGTCTGACCTCTCCACTTCCTCGGTGCTGCGTCCGAATGCGACGCAGCTTCCCATCGAGTGGTATTTCGACCCCAAGATTTTCGAGCTCGAAAAAAAATTACTCTTCGATAAGGGCCCAGGGTACATCGGCCATGAATTGATGGTGCCGAATGTCGGCGACTATCATGTACTGGACTGGCCGAATAAGGGCAAGGTGTTGGTGCGCAATGCGCACGGCGTCGAACTGCTCTCCAATGTCTGCCGCCATCGCCAAGCGCTGATCCTCGACGGCCGCGGCAACACCAAGAACATAGTGTGTCCGCTGCATCGCTGGACCTACGATATGGGCGGCAAGCTGTTAGGTGCGCCGCATTTCCCCGGTAATCCTTGCCTCGACCTCGCTAAGACCCCGCTACAAAACTGGAACGGTCTACTGTTCAGCGGCCCACGCGACATCGCGCAAGATCTGGCTCAGCTTGGTGTGCTCAAGAACCTGGATTTCTCCGGTTATATGCTCGACCAGGTAAAAATTGATCATCATCCCTACAGCTGGAAAACCTTCATCGAAGTCTATCTGGAGGACTACCACGTCACCCCTTTCCATCCGGGATTGAGCCACTTCGTCAATTGCGACGATCTCAAGTGGGAATACGGCGATGGATACAGCGTGCAAACCGTGGGCGTGCATAAAGCCTTGTCCAAGCCCGGCTCGCCGGTGTATCAGAAATGGCACGAGCAAGTATTAAAATACCGCGCCGGCAAAGCGCCGGCGCATGGCGCGATCTGGCTCACTTACTATCCCAATATTATGGTGGAGTGGTATCCGCATGTGCTGGTGGTGAGCACAGTCTGGCCGACTTCGGTGGAATCCTGCGTTAATGTGGTGGAGTTTTACTATCCGGAAGACATCGCGCTGTTCGAGCGCGAGTTCGTCGAGGCGGAGCAAGCCGCATATCGCGAAACCGCGATCGAGGACGACGAGATCTGCCAGCGCATGCAAGACGGACGCAAAGCCTTGTGGTTGCGTGGTGAGAATGAAATCGGCCCTTACCAATCGCCGATGGAAGACGGCATGGTGCACTTCCATGAATTCCTGCGGCGCCAGATCGAACCGCATTTGTAATGCGTTTTGCTCCCCGTTCCGCCCGCGGCGCATTTAAATGAAATCCACGTGGATGATCGTTGCCGGATTTCTGTTCGGCCTGATGGGCGTGTTCGTCAAATTAGGCAGCCACTATTTTTCCAGTGCCGAATTGGTGTTTTACCGCTCCGTAATCGGGCTCGCCGTGATCTACGCCATCGTGCGCCTGCAGCGGCGCTCGCTTGCTACGCCCCATGTCGCCACGCATGTGTGGCGCGGCTTATCGGGTTTTGTCGCGCTGATGCTGTTCTTCTACGCCATCAGTGTGCTGCCGCTCGCAACGGCGATCACGCTCAATTACACGTCGCCCTTGTTCCTGGCGTTGCTGCTCATCTTTGTCTTAAAAGACAAGCCGCACGGGTGGTTGATCGGCGCAATCTTGATCGGGTTTGCGGGTGTGGTATTGCTGCTGCGCCCAAATCTGCATTCGGCGCAATTGACTGGCGGGCTGATGGGGCTCGCCTCCGGCTTCTTCGCCGGCATCGCCTATTTCAACGTCAAGCAATTAGGACAACAAGGCGAGCCGGAATGGCGCGTGGTGTTTTATTTCACTTTGGTTTGCACCCTCGGTGCCGGCACCTGGATGTTGATCCACACCTTCCACCCACTCACTTGGGAATCAGCGCCGATACTGCTCGGGCTAGGTACCACTGCGACGCTGGCGCAACTCGCCATGACCCGCGCTTATCGCGTCGGCAAAACACTGGTTGTCGGCAGCCTCGCCTACACCACGGTGATTTTCGCCAGCTTGTTCGGTATCCTGTTGTGGAACGAGTGGCTGTCCGCGCTTTCTTGGCTCGGCGTGGGCTTGATTGTATTAAGCGGTATGCTTAGCGTATTGTGGACGCAACGCGCCGCCCCTATAGTGGAATAATTCAATATGAAGAAAGTGCCCGCATGATCGCTATCGACATCAAACAAAATCTGGTGAATATTTCCGTGCTGGGGGAATTTACCATCGCCGACTTCAAACAGTTCGAGGAACACATGCTCTACGGCATCAAGTTCCAAGGCAGCGTCAACCTGCTCATCGACCTGCGCGACATGATCGGCTATAGCGTGGACGTGGTATGGGAGGAACTGAAATTCTCGAAAGCGCACGAACGCGAATTCGGCAAAGTCGCCGTGGTCAGCAGCGATCAATGGGTGACGTGGAGCGCGTGGCTACAGCGCTTTTTCATCGCCGCGGATATCGAAGTATTCAGCGACTTCGATGCCGCGCAGGCGTGGGTGGCAAGCGTTTAGCCCACGCGAGAACTGAGATTATCCGGAATGCGTGCTTGATTCTGGATTCGTGGCGGAAAATTTGCTCGATAGCAAAATCGTGTTTCGTGGGTGTTTTGACTTTGCGCCAAGGTCTCTGATGCAGCGGTAAGAGACGATCACGCCCAGACATTAGCTGAGTCAGTCGTGCCAGGAACAGCCTGACATGATAATTGACATAACCGTCCCCATTCTTGCCGAATGCAGACGATCAAAGCGCTCATCAGGCGCGTGGTTACTGCGTTGCCTGCATAGGCTTGTTCGCCTCATTCGTCGTCTCCAAGCGCCTCAGCGAGCGACATGACGTATCGCCCTTTCCGATAGACCTTTCTGAAAACCTAGAACGCAAACGAGAATATCTTGAGGGTAGGATGAACCGGTTTTTTGGGTCACATGGGTTCTATCCAAGACAGCAAAACGACAAGTGCTCTATCATGCTCAGGGTTGAGAGGGGGTATTAAGAAAAATGCAAAGCCTGCTTCACGATTGCGCCACCGAACTGCGCCGGTTCCTGAATCAAAATCTTGTGGGGCGAAAAGACGACTGGTGGCAATGCTACATTCTGGATTCGCTTACTTTTCAGCAACGCCGGACTCTGCCTGAACCCCATCAACCCAGCCTTGATCTATTGGATTTCGCCGCCTTGCTGCGCGTGTTCGATCAAAATTGGGGCGAGTTATCCTCCGCCGTTAGTCTGCCACGGGAAGCTCGTAGTTGGTTAAAGGAAACCCAATCTATACGTAACCGCTGGGCGCACCTAGCAGGAATACAGCCCAGCCCGGAAGACTGCTACCGTGACTACGATACCCTCGCCCGGCTCATGCGCTCTATTGGCTCGGATGCAAGTCTCGTCCGCAAACTTGAAGAGTCGCGACAGGCCAGCCTACCGGCTGCAAGTGTTACCACCTCCCACGCCACAACGCAGGGAGGGTTTGCACCGGGTACGATCGTCCGTCTTAAGGCCAAATCTGGGGTAACAGGCGCGGTCATCGCCCACCTGCCAGGTGACCCGGAAGACCGCTATCAGGTCTTTCACGATGGCACGGTAATGACCTACTACGCCTCTCAGCTTGAGCCCGCAGCCGCTGGCCCCGCCCGCGCCAGCGTCACTCCAGATGCATTACACGCGGCGCTTGCCGCCCTGCAACTGCGCCACCCGAGCACCAGTCATCTCTACTCGCTGTTCGCCTCACGCATCAACTTCGTGCCTTACCAGTTCCGGCCCGTGCTCAAGCTCATCCAGGCCGACCGGCCACGCCTGCTCATCGCCGACGAAGTGGGTGTGGGCAAAACCATCGAAGCAGGTCTCATCCTGAAAGAACTCCAGGCCAGGCGCGAGCTACGCTCCGTGCTGGTGATCTGCCCCAAACCGCTGGTAGCGGAACGTAAGTGGTTGGAGGAAATGAAGCGCTTCGACGAACAGTTCACCCATCTTGACGGTGCTGTGCTGCGCTGCGCTATTGCATTGAGGAAACCAACCTTGACGGTATCTGGCCGCAGCAATACACGCGTGCAATCCTGCCTTACTCACTGCTTGACGAAACCTTGCTAATGGGCAATCAGCAGGGTCGCAAAAAACAACGCGGCCTGCTCGACCTTGACCCGCCTCCCGCCTTCGATCTCGTCATCGTTGACGAGGCGCATCACATCCGCAACACCGACACTTGGGCGTATCGCTGCGTGCGCCACTTCTGCGACAACGCCGAGGCCGTCGTCCTGCTCTCCGCCACACCGATTCAACTCGGCGACAACGACCTTTTCAACCTGCTGCACGTCCTGCGCCCTGATGTCTTGCCTAGCCGAAAGGCCTTCGAGCAAATGGCCGAGCCCAACCCGCATATCAACATTGCCATCGAAGCTGCAAGGGCAGCGCGGCCAGACTGGAAGGTCATCACTCGCGCGGCCATTGAGGCAGCCGTCGCCACTCCATGGGGCCGAGGTGTGTTGACCTCCAACCCCAAGCTGCAGCAGGCATATGACCATCTAAATGCGGACGACGGCAACGCTGAAGCTCGCCTTGCCCTCATTCGACAACTGGAAGACCTTTACACTTTCTCGCCGCTAATCAACCGCACTCGGCGTCGTGACATCGGCAGCTTCACCACCCGCAAGCCGGAAACCGTTGCTGTGGAATTCACTGCCGAGCAGGCCGCGCTGCATGGTGGCCTGATTGACCTTATTGCCCGCATCCTGGCGCATCGTCATGGTGACCAGAATCTGATGTTCATGCTCTCGACTGTGCGCCGTCAGGTGGCGAGCTGCGTGTTCGGACTTGCTCCCTTGCTCGAAGCCATGCTCCATCGCCATTTGTCGCAAATTGAAATAAGTGAGGTGAGTGACGGCGAGCTTGCAGACGACATCGGCGATGCCCTGAATGAATTCCGCACGGATGTGGATGCCCTGATTCATCAGGCGCGCAACCTGACGGGTTCCGATCCCAAGTTCGACGCCTTCCTCAAGGTCATCCGCGACAAGCAAATGCTGCCCAACAACAAGCTGCTGGTGTTCAGCACCTTCCGCCATACGCTGGCCTATTTAGTGGAGCGGCTGGCGGGACAATCTATTCGCCTCGGCCTCATCCACGGCGACATTCCCGACGACGAACGCCGTGAATTGCGCCACCGATTCAGTTTGGGCAAGGACGACCCCCAAGCGCTCGATGTGTTGCTTTCATCGGAGGTCGGCTGCGAAGGTCTCGACTTCCAGTTCTGCGACGGACTGGTGAACTACGACCTACCTTGGAACCCCATGCGTGTAGAACAACGCATAGGCCGTATCGACCGCTACGGGCAGAAGAGCGAAACCGTGGTGATCTACAACCTCATCACCCCCGGCACCGTGGACGCAGAAATCTACGAACGCTGCCTGCTGCGCATCGGCGTGTTCCGTCAAGCACTGGGCGGCGGCGAAGAAATCCTCGGACGACTTACCCGCGAAATTCACAACATCGCCGAGAACCTCACCTTGACACCGAAAGAACAGGCTGAACGCTTGCAGCAATTGGCCGACAACGAAATCCGTGTCATTCAAGAACAGGCCCAGTTGGAAGAGGCTCAATCCAAATTCTTCGGCCTGAATCTGCCCAAGCGGGACGAAGAACTGATCAAACAGGCTGCCAGCTTCTGGCTTGCACCGGTCATGCTCGCCAATCTCATCACCCGCTATCTGGAATCGCTGGACGTTGGAAACCTGCCATCTGCCCTGGGTCGTAAACCTGTCGTCACCCTACAACTTGGGCAAGAAATACGGGAAAAGTTACTCGCCGATTTCCAGAGCCTCAACCTGACCGGCGTCACAGCCCAAACCTGGCAGCGCTGGCTGAAAGGCAACGACCCTTATCTCACGCTTACCTTCGATGCCGCCACCGCCGCCGACCGGCGCGACATTGATTTTATTACCCCCGTCCACCCGCTGGCTCGGCAGGCCGCGCAGGCCATCGAACCCGCTACGCCCCTCAGCGCCAACCTGATGGTCGCCGTAGCCGACCTGCCGCAAGGGCGTTACCCGTATGCCATCTACCGTTGGCATAAACTTGGCCTCAAGGAAGACTTCACCTTCCAGCCCGTTTGCGGCGATCCAGCCATATCCAAGCGCATGCTTGAAATGCTGGAATCTGCCCATTCCTGCGAGGCAGCCCAGCCCATCACGCCGGAAGAGGAACACGCACTCGAACGAACCCATTACCGCTTCTGGAGTGACGCCCGCGCCGAACATATCGAACAGGTCGGCAACATCTCACGTGCCCGCCTCGCCTCGCTGGACACTACCGATGCTGCTCGCGTTGCGCTACTCGAAGAACAACGGGATAGCGCCACTGATGCTCGTATCCGGCGCATGAGGGAATCGCAGATCGAAGCAGCGAAACGTGACTATGAACGGCGCGCGGCAGAATTGAAGCTGGCCGCCGAACAAGGAGATATCATCGCGGAAGCCGTGGCGTTTGGCGTGTTGGTGGTGGAGGGAAAAAAATGAGTCTGGAAAACCTGCGGGAGAAGCGCCACAAGTGGGTTGAAGCGAATCGGGAAAACGGCTTCGAGGACGGCATCAAGCGCTTGCTCACTGACCTTTACCCAGACAACGCTCACTTCATCTATGAACTGTTGCAAAACGCCGAAGACACGCAAGCATCGGTCGTCCGGTTCACCTTGAGCAATTCGGCGGTTGAGTTCGAACACGATGGCGAACGCCTCTTCGCACTCAAGGATGTCGAATCCATCACCAGTATCGGCGTCAGCACCAAACGCGACGACTCCACCAGCATCGGCAAATTCGGCGTTGGCTTCAAAGCTGTCTTCGCCTACACCAACACGCCCGAGATTCATTCCGGCGACTTCCATTTCCGTATCCATGACCTTGTGGTTCCAGAAACAGACGGCGTACCACGCACCAAGATGAGTGAGCGGGAAACCCGCTTCGTTTTCCCATTCGACAACAAGAAGAAGCCACGAAATCAAGCGGTCAGGGAAGTTGAACTCGGCTTGCGCGCCCTAGGCGACAACACGCTCCTGTTTCTAAGTCATATCCGCAAGATCGAATACCTGCTTCCTGACGGCACGCTCGGCACGCTTGAACGGTTTGAAAACAAAGATGGGCGCATTGAAATCCGTGCAAGCCAGGCGGGAGGGGAAGAAACTGTGTCCCACTGGTTGCGCTTCGAAAATGATGTCGAGGTCAAGGACGAAGACGACAAGCCAAAGACCTGCCGCATCGCAGTCGCCTACAACCTCGCCGAAGAGGAGGGCAAGAAAGGCGATTCGACCTGGAAGATCGTGCCGCTCGATCACGGTGAAGTGTCCATCTACTTTCCGGCAGAGAAAGAGACCTCAAACTTACGATTCCACCTTCATGCGCCCTTTGCTTCAACCGTTGCACGCGACAGTGTGCGTGACTGCACTGCCAATCATGAACTGCGTAATCACGTAGCCGACTTGGTAGTGAAATCACTCGCCGCGATTCGTGACCAAGACATGCTGACCGTGGGTTTTCTTGCCACCTTACCTAATCCACAGGACAACCTCTCCGCTTTTTATGAACCCATCCGGGAAGCCGTTGTCGCGGAGATGAACGAACAGCCACTTACACCCACACACGGCAAATCACATGCTCCAGCCAAGTATCTTCTTCAAGCCAAGGCTTCGCTAAAGGATTTACTATCAACAGACGACATAAAGTTCCTCATCGATTACGACGATGAACCACCACAATGGGCAGCACGTGCCTTACAAGGCACGAACAGCGAGCGATTCATGACTGGGTTGGCGATAACTGATTGGAACGCTGAGCAGTTTGTCGAACTATTGCAAGAGGATGCAGCAGAGGGGAGGCGCTATATTTCTTCCCCGCCCCACTTTATAACTGGCCCAAACGATGAATTTATGGCCTGGCTCGCTGGAAAACCCGTGGAGTGGCACCAGGAGTTTTATGCGCTGCTGTACTCCGACTATCTGTCGAGCGCAGGGTGGAAAAAAGAGGGATGCATCAAGAAACTCAAGTCGTTGCGGATAATTCGCCTGAGTAACGGCAACTTCAGCGTCGGCACCAAATGCTTTTTTCCGAGTGATGGTGTCGAACACGATGATGTTCTGCCGCGTGTAGATACGGGCATCTACACATCAGGGAAAAGCAAGAATCAGCAGGAACAAGCCAAGAAATTTCTCGAAGAAATAGGTGTTCGCGAAGTTGGAGAGGCTGAGCAGGTCGAGGCGATCCTCAAGCAGCGATATGTCAGTGAAGGCCTCAACCCAAAGAAACAAGACTTGAGGCGATTTATCGCATTGGTTGAGAGAGAACCGGAAAAGGCCTGTCTCTTCGCCAATTATTTTATTTTCAAGCGTGAGGACGGCAAATGGGGAGAGCCAAGCCAAGTGTTCCTCGACCAGCCCTTCATGGATACGGGTCTTGCTGTTTACTACGACTTACTTAAGAAGGATGAAAAGCCCGTCGCTCTGGCGAGTAGTTATCAGGCTTGCGGGATTAACGTCAAAAAACTGGTTAAATTTGCCAAGGCAGTTGGCGTCCAAACACAATTGGAGATTATAAAAACACGATGCAATAAAAATCCAGAACGGTCGCACCTATACTCCGTTGGCGGCAATAGCACATCGACATCGATTGATTGCGATTTTGAAATTCCGGGGCTTGAAGAAATTTTGTTACAGCCCTGCTTGGCGATCTCAAAGCTAATCTGGAGAACCATGTCTTCACTTGAGATATCTCCGAATCGCTTGCGGGCAACGTATCAAAACAACCAAAGCAGAGGGGCTCACTGTGCAGACTCGCAACTCGTCCACCAGTTGAGGAAGGCAGCTTGGGTTCCTCAAAGCAATGAAAATTTCGTTTGCCCAACGGAGGCTTCCCGTGAGTTGCTTCCAGAGGGGTTTCCGTTTGATCCAGGCTGGCCCTGGCTCAAGGCGATTCACTTGGGGCATGAAGCCGTCAAGAAGTCCGAGGTGTATCGGCAGCAGCAGGCCGTGGTGGAGGAATGGGGTTTTGAATCTGCGGAGGAGGTGGCGAAGTGGAAGAAGGTCAAAGATTCCGGTGCCGATCCGGATGAAATCCTTGCTCAATATGCGCAGTGCCAGCGTGCTTCTCAACCGGAGCAGTCCGTCCCCGACCCCGACCGCCGGCGAAAGAATGTCCTTGCGAATACAGCAGATGCTCCCAGCAAGGAGAGTGTCCAGCGGGAGCGCTCCGTCCAGAAAGGCATTTCCGAGGTCGCCGCGGAAGCTAAGGCTTACCTCCGCGCCAAGTATAGGAACCCCGAAGGGCAACTTGTTTGCCAATGCTGTAAAGATGAAATGCCATTTAAGCTACCGCGCTCCGAAGAATATTACTTCGAAGCGGTGCAATGCATCGGTGAGAAAGAAACGCGCCATTTCCAGAACCGCCTTGCACTTTGCCCCACCTGCGCCGCCATGTATCAGTACGCCCGCGAAACCGACGACACCGAGCTTCGTCGCCGCATCGTCGAGCACGATGCCGATGACAAAGCCCCGTCCATCGAAATCCCTGTTCACCTCGCAGGCTGCGAGCGCACCCTGCGTTTCGTAGGCACCCACTGGTTCGATCTTAAAACGGTGCTAAAAGGGTCGTAAGGAATAAAGTGACAGTCGCTGTCCAGCCAGGCACGGGGAACTGGTGACAACATCGCTATTGTCTGATTGATTGAGCGACCGCTATGGCCGGAGGAACCGACGCTCACGTTGGGCATTACGACTGACCGAAACGGATCGGTTTCTCCCGGTCGCGCGCCATCTTTGCATGTCTCCTATCAGTACTTTCCGGCCATGCCCTGGTGATCGTTGATTGCCTAAAACCGGCATAGCCGAAATCAAGCCGCCTTGGAAACCGTGCGCTCACCCTCCGCTTGGCGGATCAAGCATTCCGCAGGAATCCCTAGCCCTTGGTGCAATCGCCAGATCATTTTCAAAGTCAGCGGGCGTGTACGGTTGAGGATTTCGTAGACGCGGTTGGAACGGCCGATCATCGGTTCTAGGTCTTTTACCGTCAGCCCTTTCTGTTCCATGGTGAACTTGATGGCTTCGACCGGATCGGGCAGGTCAAGCGGGTAATGTTTGGCCTCGTAGGCTTGCACTAGTGTCGCCAGGACGTCCAGGCGATCTCCTGCCGGGGTGCCCGGCTTGGCGCGCATGAGGGACTCGATTTCCTTGAGCGCTGCCTTGTAATCGGTCTTGGTTTTGAGGGGTTTGATGTTCATGTCGTTCTCCGTCAGATCGTTTGCACATCTATCTTGTCGTATTGCGCATGGGTGCCGATGAATCGGATATACACCACTTTGAGGATATCCAAAAAAATGAAAGCTGGCCGGTAAGCCGGGTTCTGTCGTGGACAGTCATCTATCTAGGCGCCGCGTTACCACGGCGCTCAAGCAACCTACCCGGGAACAGCGCGAGCCACGCCATAGTTCCCATATTTGGTCTTGCTCCGAGTGGGGTTTACCGTGCCGTCCGTGTTACCACGTCCGCGGTGAGCTCTTACCTCGCCGGTTCGCCCTTACCTGTGCTCTTTCGAGCCATCGGCGGTCTATTTTCTGTGGCACTTTCCATCGCCTCGCGGCGTCCGGTCGTTAACCGGCACCCTGCTCTGTGGAGCCCGGACTTTCCTCTAGCAGCCGCCGGGCGCGCGGGTAAACCCGCACACCCAGCCGCACCGCCAGCGACTGCCTAGCCAGCTTTCACCGCCCAGTATAGCAATCGCCTGCGGCATTCCCGAGACTTTTGACAAAACCCTAGTAAATTACTATACAAAGAGAGCGGGGGCTTTTAGCTAATCTTGCAAAATCCGCCCCCAGGCAGCGTAGTTTTACCCAATCGCAAAACAGAAACCGTACACCGGCCTGCCGCAATGGCCCACCATGATTCTAGGTGAGCCAATCTCGGCACCGGAACCGACAGGAGACGGCAAATGAGACGCAGACTTTATTTTGTATTGCCCGACATCACGAGCGCAAAGCAAATCGTGAACGACTTGTTGCTCGCCCGTATCGAAGAACGCCATATGCACTTCCTCGCCAAGGACGGGGTAGCACTGGATGGTCTACATGAGGCCTCGATTTTGCAAACATCCGACATCGTGCATGGCGCGGAATCCGGCCTGGTTGTAGGTGGCGTTTCCGGCGTCGTGGCCGGCATCGCGGTTATGATGTTTCCACCCACCGGCGCATCGATGCAATTAGTAACCGTGCTCATCACCGCAGTGCTCGGATCGATTTTCGGTGTTTGGGTATCGAGTATGATCGCTAGCTCGGTGCCGAATACGCGCTTGCGCGAATTCGAGTATGAAATCTCAGCGGGGAAAATTTTACTGATGGTGGATGTGCCCTCCATGCGCCTCGCTGAAATCCGCGAACTGCTGGGCAAGCATCATCCAGAAGCGAGTGGGCGTGGCCAGGAGCCGACAATACCGGCATTTCCTTAAGCGTTTAATCCTCACTCCATGAAACAAAACAGCCCCTGAGGGGCTGTTTTGTTTTGGAAAGAAAATGCCTCAGTTCGCTATTCGCCAAGCAATCGCCTCGCCGGCACGCAGCGGCACAAGCCGCTCCGGCCCGAAAACAAGCTCAGCGGGAACATGCCAAGCCTCTTTTACCAAGGTCATTTTCTCGGTATTGCGCGGCAGGCCATAGAAATCCGCGCCGAAAAAACTGGCGAAGGCTTCGAGTTTGGCCAACGCGTTGACCGACTCGAACGCCTCCGCATACAGCTCGATTGCCGCGTGCGCCGTATAGATGCCGGCGCACCCACAGGCGCTTTCCTTGGCATGGCGTGCATGCGGCGCGCTATCTGTACCGAGGAAAAATTTCGCGCTACCACTCGTGGCGGCGGCAAGCAACACCCAGCGATGCTCTTCACGTTTCAGCACCGGCAGACAATATAAATGCGGCCGAATACCGCCGGCAAACATGGCATTGCGGTTGTACAACAGATGATGCGCAGTGATTGTTGCACCGACATGCGGTGCAGCGGATTTTACGAACTCCACTGCCTGCCGGGTGGTGATATGTTCAAGCACCACCTTGAGCTGGGGGAAACGCGCGACCAGTGGCTCGAGCACGTTATCGATGAACACCTGCTCGCGGTCAAACACATCCACCTTGGGATTGGTCACTTCGCCGTGAATCAACAGCGGCAGCCCCACTTCCTCCATTGCCGCCAGTGCGTCATAGCATTGAGAGATCGCCGTCACGCCTGCATCGGAATGCGTGGTCGCGCCCGCCGGATAATATTTCACCGCGTGGATCAAGCCGCTCATTTTGGCCTTGCGGATTTCTGTTGGCGTCGTATTGTCGGTCAAATAGAGCGTCATCAATGGTTCGAATTGCATACCCGCCGGTAATGCGGCCAGAAGCCGCTCACGATAGGCCAACGCCAGATCGGTGCTGCTTGTAGGCGGCTTTAGGTTGGGCATGATGATGGCACGCGCGAAGCGGCGTGCGGTATCGGGCAGCACCGCAGCCATCAGCACGCCATCGCGCAGATGGACATGCCAATCGTCGGGCCGGGTAATCGTCAGCGTCGTCGTCATTATTTGCCTGTTTTATTTTTGCTCAACACTTGCGCCAGCGCTGCGTGCTTTGCCATACCAATAGCGCGCAGCTTCGGGGTCTGGCTGCACGCCGACCAAGCCTTTTTCGTATATATGGCCCAAGCTTTTCATTGCCAATAAATGGTTTGCATCGGCTGCTTTCTTAAACCAATACAACGCTTTTTCATTATTTTTCTTGACGCCAAACGCGCCAGTTTCGTAGCGGGTCGCCAACTGATATTCGGCTTCTATATCGCCGTCTTGCGCGAGTTTTTCCAAATCAGGCGCGCGATGATGGAAAGACTCCTCTACGCCAAAGCCAAAGCTCTCCATGAAATGCATTAATTTAACGGCGTCTTCATATCCTTGCGCCGCAGATTTGGCGAGCAAATTATCCGCCGCTGCGCGATTCTTCACCACGCCCTCGCCCGCGTGATACATCTTGGCCAGTAAATATTGCGCCTCGCTATTTCCTTCCACTGCGGCCCGGTTCAGCCAATATTCCGCCTTAACCAGATCCTTCACCACGCCTTCCCCCGCAAGATACATTTTGCCGAGTTGAAGCTGGGCCTGCACATTGCCCCGATTTGCCGCTTTTTCACGCCAGTCGGCAGCGACCTTCAGATTCTTTGGTACACCCTTTCCCGATGCATAAAGGTCGCCCAGCATTTGTTGAGCATAGGCATTACCCTGCTCTGCTGCCCGTTCAAACCAATAGGCGGCGAGTTTGTCGTTCTGCGGATAAGCAGCGGCTCCATCTTTGTAGATAACGGCAAGCAACACTTGTGCGCCAGCGCTCCCCCGTTCGGCGGAATTCGCGATCAAAGCAGCCTCTTCCGGTGTCGTGGCAGCAACCGGCAGCGCGGCGAAGAGCAGGCCCACTAAGAGCAAGGTTTTTAAAATGAAGGGCATGGGTAATCTCCGAGAATAGGCGAATTATAGGGGATACCGCCGCTATTCCCCATGGCGCTCTCCAAAAACCTTTCCCACATGTTTAAGCCGAAGAAGCTTCTTTGTTTATAATGCTTACTTTTACAGTGAACGTCTTAGTCATTAACGGGGTGTCAGCGTGATAGCAGAATTTCTTTTAGCAGTATGGAACAATGTTTTATTTAATGATGTCAGTAGCCTGATCTTAAGTTCGCTCATCTTAATTGCCTACCATCTCTATCTGCGCTACAAGATACGCACCAACCCAACCTATACCGTACAAGCGATCAACCGCATCGCGCGTACCGCTTGGGTAGAAACCATGATGGCGAGCGGCAAACCGGATGTGATTCCCATCCAAACTTTGCGCAACTCCACCATGGCGGCGACCTTCTTGGCTTCCACCGCCGTGCTGCTAATCATTGGCGTGTTAACGCTCAGCGGCCAAGCCGACAAACTCAGTTCGACTTGGCATTCCCTCAATACTTATGGCGCCAAGCACCAGGAGCTATTTCTTGTCAAGCTCATTATGCTGCTGCTGGACCTGTTCACAGTGTTCTTCAGTTTTTCCCTGGCGACTCGGGTTTTCAACCACGTGGGGTACATGATCAACGTGCCGCTGTCGCTCAATCACAAAGCGATCTCTCCCCAGCATGTGGCGGAACACTTAAATCGCGCCGGCAACTATTACAGCATTGGCATGCGCGCATTCTATTTCATGGTGCCCTTGGTGTTTTGGCTGTTCGGCCCGCATTTCATGCTGGTTGCCACCATCGGCTTGACTGTCGTGCTTTATCGGATAGACCGCGCGCCACGGGTGCTTGCCAATGATTACCGCTAGCGAGACATTGACAGCCTCCCACTAATTGCTATATTAGGATACAGTTATCTTTAATTGTCAGTGGAGGTAAATTATGCGCGCGCTTGGTTTATTCGTGGTCTTCGTCCTATCCGGCCTATCCTCCGCCCAAGCAGCCTCCGACGGAGCCAAACTTTATGCGCAAAACTGCGCCGCCTGTCATGGTGAAAGCGGCACTGGCGGCATCGGCGTGCCCCTTGCCTTACCGTCATTTCAAGCCACCATTGATGACGATTATCTCCACAAGACTATCCGGCATGGCCGTCCCGGGCGGGTTATGCCAGCCTTTACCCAGCTCAGGGACGATGAAGTCGATGCCATCGTCAAACACATTCGCTCCTGGAACAATGGCAAAGTGGCCACCTTTTCCACCCAGCCGGTGAAAGGCGACCCGGCGCACGGTAAGCAATTGTTCGCCGCGCACTGCGCCGCTTGCCACGGACCCGACGGGGAAGGCGGAAATGGTACCGGGGTTACCTTCTCGCGGCCGCGCGATCTGCCAATCATGCCTCCCGCCCTGCACAATCCCGGCTTTCTTGCCTCCGCCAGCGACGCCATGATTAAAAATGTCTTGATCCAAGGACGTGCAGGCACGCCGATGGTGTCTTTCTTAAAAGCCGGGTTACCCGTAAGAGATATCGACGATATCGTCAACTACGTACGTAGTTTTGAAAAAGAACCGTTGGCGCAAAGCGCAAAGATATTGAGCGTCGAAAAGCCGATCATCATCCGAGAATCACCGTACGATCTCAAAACCACGGTGGAAAACGTCAAACAAGCCATCACCACCCATAATTTCTTTTTCGGCCGGGAGCAGCCACTCGAATACGGGCTGACTACGCCGGACAAAACGGATCCGCATCAGATCGTGCTGTATTTCTGCAACATCGGCCTGCTCAATAAAGCCTTGTCGGTCGACCCGCGTGTAGGCCTATTCCTCCCTTGCCGGATTACCGTAGTGGAACGCCAGGGCAAAGTGTCGCTCATGTCCGTGAACCCGGAAGTGCTAAGTAATTTGTTCAACAATTCCGAACTCAACGAAATGTGCAAGCAAATGCGCCAGAACTACATCGACATCATGGAAGAGGCCACGCTATGAACCCGCTCGAAAAACTCGCCGTATTAGGAATATTGTGCGCCGCCTTAGTGACGCCAGCCTCGGCCCAAGGACTGCTCATGGCGCGCTCCAATCAGATGTTCCCCGAATCCATGACGCTGTTGCAAAGCGCCATCACCGCGCGCGGCTACACCATCACCCGGCTGCAACAGGTGAACGAAAACCTGGCCAAAATGCATTACCCCAGTGACATGTATCGCGTGGTATTTTTCGGGAAATACGAAGAAATTAAGGCGATCACGGCAAAGTATCCTGAGCTGATCCCTTACTTGCCTTTAAGCATCACCCTGTTTGCCGAAGGCGATCAAGCCATCTTGGTCGCCAACCATCCGAGTACGCTGGCAGCGTTTTTTCCGTATCCGGAGTTGAAGCCTGTTTTTGAACGGTGGGAAAGCGACTTGGTGAAAATCATGGATGAGGTGCGCGAGGGAAAGTAGGGCTTAATTTATCCATGAAGAAACACGAACTTCGTGGCTCTTCACCGATTACTCATGCTCGCGCAGCTTCAGCGCCAATGCGTACAGCGCATTTTTCTTCTCGCCGCTGATCTGTGCCGCGAGTTTCGCAGCCTGGCTGGCCGGCAATTCTTTCAACAATATTTTCAGCGCGCGTTCGCCAGCACCGGCGTCGGCCGGTGTTGTCGCACCCGACACGATCAACACAAACTCGCCACGCTGATGGTTGGTATCGCTGCTTAACCACGCGCTCGCTTCGCTCAAGGCGCAGACCTGGATTTGCTCGAAGGTTTTGGTCAGCTCGCGCGCCAATACGATTTCGCGCTCATCGCCCAAAATTGCCGTGAGATCCGCCACGGTGTCCGTGATGCGATGCGGGGCTTCGTAAAAAACCAAGGCGTAGGGCAGCGTTTTGAGTGCTTCTAGCGCTGCACGCCGCTCGCCCGTCTTGGCCGGCAAAAAACCGTAAAATAAAAAATGCGGCGCGGCCAATCCGGAAGCCGAGAGTGCGGTCACCGCGGCATTCGCACCGGGAATCGGTACTACCCTCAAACCCGCGGCGCGCACTGCCGCCACCGCACGCGCACCCGGATCGCTCACCGCCGGTGTACCGGCATCGGTGACCAGCGCGACACTTAAGCCCGCGTGCAGCGCCTCGATAATTTTCAGCGCACCTGCTTGCTCATTGTGTTCGCGCACTGAAATCAGCTTGGCCGCAATACCGAAATGTTTGAGCAAATTGCCGGTGAGGCGCGTGTCTTCGGCTGCGACGAGATCGACCTGTTTCAGCACTTCTAAGGCGCGCAAAGTGATGTCACCCAAATTTCCAATGGGGGTGGCAACCACATATAATAGGCCTTCCTGCTTAGGCATTTCTTTATGACTTCCTGTCTTTTCGTTCATGTTAGGCGCCGTGTGCAACAGCTTATTTTCGGGTTGTTGCTGCTTGCCATGGCCGCGCCTACCCTAGCAGAGAATCCAGCCCAAGGTAAGGCCGACGCAAACGCGCCGTATATCGGTTTGATTTTGCCGCTCAACGCTCATACCTTTCGCCAGCCGGCGGAAGCGGTGAAGCAAGGTTTCCTCGCCGCCGCCAAAGTGCTGCCTGGCGCCCCCGCAGTGCGGGTCTATCCCACCAGCGATAAAGTCAGCGACATTCTTGCAACGTACCAACTCGCGCTAAGCAACGGCGCACGCGTGATTGTCGGCCCATTGACCAAAAATGCCGTCGCCGCGCTTGCCGAATCGGATATCACGCTTGTGCCTACGCTCGCATTGAGCGTGCCGGACACCGAAGTCGCTCACCCCAACCTCTACTTGTTTGGCCTGTCCTTGGACGCAGAAACCCGCCAACTCGCACAACTCATCGCACATGAAGGCCGCCATTCCCTCATCATCATCAGTTCAGCCAACAGCCTCGGCAAGCGTTTGGACGCCACGTTCAGCGACGAGTGGCAACACCTAGGTGGGGAGATCACGGAGCAAATCAGCTTAATGGCCAGCACGGATCTTAATGCACTACATGAAAGAGTTGCCACGCTGCAACCTGATGCGATTTTCCTCGCTACCAATGCGCAGGAAGCACGCAGGGTGCGCCCCTATCTCTTCGAAACTATTCCTCTCTATGCGACGTCTCAAGTCTTCGGTGGCGGCAGTGATGCGCAACGCAACATCGATTTGGGCGGTGTGCGCTTTCTCGATATGCCTTGGCTGCTACAACCCGCTCACCCCGCAGTAATGGTCTATCCGCATGCCGAGCATGCTTTGGGTATGGATGTGGATGGCGAACGTCTATACGCAATGGGTATCGACGCTTTCCGCTTAGCGCAATTGTTTTTCCGCGGCGAGATGCCCGCCGGCGGCAATATTTTGGATGGGGTCACGGGTCAAATTAGTCTCGGCGCTAACCACCAATTCACACGTGAATTGACCACTGCGGAATTTCAAGCCGATGTGGCTGTGGTGCTGGACCATGCCAAGCCGTGAAGCAGGCTTCGCCGCAGAACAGCGTGCGCTCGACCATCTCACTCGCCACGGATTAAAGCTCATTGAAACCAACTACCGCTCGCGCTTTGGCGAGATCGACCTCATCCTACGCGATGGCGATGTACTGGTGTTCACTGAGGTGCGCATGCGTAGCAGTAACGATTTCGGCGGCGCAGGCGCCAGTATCACTGTGGCTAAACAAGCCAAGCTGATCAAGACCGCACACCAATATTTGACGCAGTTTGCGCGTCCACCGGCCTGCCGCTTCGATGCGGTGCTGCTTGGCGCGGCGCACGATGGCGCGATAGAATGGATCAAGAATGCATTTAGCACCGATTAACTCGAACCGCCACTAGCATGATGGATATTGCCAACCGCATCACGCAGCATTTTACCGACAGCGCCCATCTCAAATTGCAAGCGCTGGAGGTGCTTGCCGAGCCCATCGTCGCGGCAGCGGAGCGCATGGTGCAGTGCCTAATGAATGAAGGAAAAATCATGGCCTGCGGCAACGGCGGCTCGGCGGCGGATGCGCAGCACTTCGCCGCGGAATTGCTCAACCGTTTCGAGCGCGAGCGGCCCGGCTTGGCCGCCTTAGCGCTCACCACCGACACCTCGACGATTACCTCGATCGCCAACGATTATTCCTACGAACAGATTTTCTCGAAACAAGTGCGTGCACTGGGGCAGCCCCATGATTTATTGCTCGCTATTTCCACCAGCGGCAATTCAAAAAATGTGCTGGAAGCCATCCACGCCGCGCATGAGCGTGAGATTTCCGTTATCGCTCTCACCGGTAACGGTGGTGGACAAATCGCCGAGGCGTTGTACCATAGCGATATCCATCTGTGCGTACCGTCGACGGTGACAGCGCGCATTCAAGAAGTGCATTTACTCACCCTGCATTGCTTATGCGATGCCATCGATTACTCGCTACTAGGAGCCGAATAATGCGCCAACTTCCCACCTTACTCTTGCTGGCTTTATTCATCCCTACCCTGCAAGGCTGCTTCCCTATCGTGGCCGGCGGGATTGGCGCGGGTGTCGCTATGGCGAATGACCGGCGCACCTCCGGCATCTACATCGAAGATCAGAGTATCGAGATCAAGGCGCAAAGTCGTATCTCAGAAAAATTCAAAGATCAAGTGCACATCAACACCACCAGCTACAATCTTTCGGTGCTCATCACCGGCGAAGCGCCGAACGACGCAGTGCGCGCGGAAGTGGAAAGCATCGTGAAAGGGATACCGAATGTGCGGCAGGTGTTTAATGAGGTAGCGATTGCGCCGCTCTCCAGCTTCAGCAATCGCAGCAACGACAGCTACCTCACCACCAAAGTCAAAGCGCGTATGGTGGATGCCAATAAATTCAACGTGATCCAGGTAAAAGTTGTGTCAGAGGCCAGCGTGGTCTATCTATTGGGCCTGGTGACGCACAAGGAAGCTGAAGATGCGACCGAAATCGCGCGCACCACTTCCGGGGTGCAAAAAGTCGTCAGACTCTTCGAGTATTTAGATTAACCGGCGCGAGATGGCGATATACCCCTCCCCAGCGTTTGAGCAAAAGCTTTGCACGCGCGAGCAACTGGCGGCGCGGGTAGCAACACTAAAACGTCCGCTGGTGTTTACCAACGGCTGCTTCGATATCCTGCATCGCGGCCATGTCACCTATCTCGCGCAAGCGCGCGCACTCGGGGCGAGCCTGGTAATCGGCGTCAATAGCGATGCGTCGGTCAAACGTTTGGGTAAGGGCAACGACCGCCCCATCAACAGTGAAGCCGACCGCCTCGCTGTGCTCGCGGCACTAGAAGCGGTCTCGTTAGCCACGTTATTCGATGAAGAGACGCCACTGAATCTGATTCTCGCTATTCGCCCGGATATCTTGGTTAAAGGCGGCGACTGGGTAATGGATACCATCGTCGGTAGCCGCGAAGTTTTGTCCTGGGGTGGGCAAGTCCATTCCATTCCATTCTTGCACCAACGTTCCACCACCGCCACACTCGCTAAGATTCGTCATAGCTAACTGCCGCAATCCGTTTCCTTTAGCTCGGTTCCGGCGTAGCTTGCTTTCATCTGATTCAATTCAGCCACTATTTTTTCATCTACCTGCTTGAACATGAATACGCCTCCTGGCGCCTCGCGCTTCATGACCTTGGCTGATTTCACTCCTTTTTCTTTGATCTGATTCAGCCTTACCGTGGCAGCATCCTCCGCGGGATAAGCGCCGAACGAAATAGCGAAATGCCACTTACCCGCTTCATCCGCCAGGTTTCCGTCATTGATATTGAGGCTTTTTAATTCTTCCAGCTTTTTCTCGGCCTCTTTCTTATTTTTCAGCGGTGGAATGTATAGCCAAAATTCTTCCTGGCTAGGCTGGGTCAGTTTGTCACCCAGCGCTAGCTTGTCGAGTGCCACGCGCGCGACAGACAGGTCTGTGGGTTTGAATCCGCCCCACACCCAGCAGCTTAATTTCACGGTAGAGGGATTAAGTGTGCCGGCATTCGCCGCCAATTGTTCTGGGCTCACTTGATGAATGCGCTCAGCATTCAGCGCTGGGTGGCCAAGCTTGCCATTCCCGACGCCTTGTTCGTGGTAGGTGAAATATCCAAACGCCGCCACATTGGCCAACAGTAAAATGAAAAATAATAATCTCACGGCTGGTTTTCTTTCTGCGCGAGCAGCAATAAGCCCTCAAGCACCAAATTATCCACGAGTTGTGTGGGTCTGTTAAGGTATGGCGCGATCTTGTGTGCTGCGCCGCCGGTGAGAATACACCCCACTGGCCGCTTAACTTTTTCTTCGAAGCCTTGCGCCATTTTCTCGATCACGCCAAGCAAGGCATACATCACCCCGGTGTGTACTGCATCTGCGGTATTGATGGGCAGTGGCGTTACGCTGCCTAGGGATGGCTGAATCGCAGTCGTGCCGCCCGCGAGTGCTTCATGCATCAATTGCAACCCCGGCGCAATCGCCCCACCCAGAAAATGTCCGTCTTCCGCCAGTAGGTCGACCGTCAACGCCGTCCCCGCCGACACCACGATACACGGTTCATGCGTCATCGCGCGCGCGCCGATCAACGCCGCCCAGCGATCCGCGCCTAGTCGTTCGGCTTGCGCGTATGGATTGATGACGCCGCACGCTTCGCGCTCAGCTTGAACCCAGTCCAGCGCAACACCGGAAAGGGCGGATTCCAACAGCACTCGCAGCCGATCCCCTGCCACATTGGCAACTATTCCACGCGCTGCTTCGATTGCAAGATAATGCCGTGGATCGGCGCAAAAGTCCGCGAGTGCGGCGCGTTGTTGCGTGTGCCACGTTCGACCATCGTGATAGCCCCATTTCACAAAACTATTACCGGCGTCAATGGCGAGCAACATATTCTGGTTCAGTTAGCGCTCGCAACCGCCAAGGGCCGCAAACGCATTTCACCACTGCCGAAGCGCCGCTCGCCAGACACGGTATCGAGAATCAACGCACCCTCCGCAGTGACGCCGCGCACCACACCGGCCATTTCGGCGCCATCCGGCATGCGCATAGCGACCGGTTTATTCTGGTACGCATGCAATCCTTGCCATTCCATGCGCAATGCCTCGAAACCGTGCTCGTCGAAATCCCCCAGCATGTCGGCTAGATGGCGGAGCGCGACGCCGAGCACAGCGTTGCGTGAGGATAAATCGGGCATGATGCCATGCAGATCCACCACGGCTTGATCAATCTGGTGCTTCACTTGCTCAGGCAATCGCAGGTTCAGACCGACACCGATCACGGCGGTACTGGGGCCGAGCGCATCGCCTTGAAGTTCGATCAACACACCGCCCAACTTACGATAGCCATGTATCAAATCATTGGGCCATTTGAGTTGAATATTCTCCCCACCCAACTCGCGTAGTGCGCGCACCAACGCAACGCCGATTGCAAGACTTAAGCCGGAAAGCTGCGCTGCACCAAGATTAAAACGCCACAATAAAGAAAACGTGAGCGAACCGCCCAAGGCGCCATGCCACGTACGACCGCGCCGGCCGCGGCCATGGGTTTGCAACTCCGCGGCGACGCATTGCGCACCTTCGCTGCTTTGGATGGCGCGCTGCATCAGCAAGGAATTGGTCGAGTCGATAACATCGACCATTTGAACTTGTATCGTTGCAGCGTGTGCGCCAAGATACGCAACGACTTTATCGCGCTCCAGCCATTCGATCGTATCGGCTAACTGATAGCCGCGGCCGCGCACCTTGAACAGCCGCACCCCAAACATCTCGACGCCCTGCAACGCATTCCAGATACTCGCGCGCGATACGCCGAGTCCGGCCGCGAGTTGC
Source organism: Betaproteobacteria bacterium (assembly GCA_025361165.1). GTDB lineage: Bacteria > Pseudomonadota > Gammaproteobacteria > Burkholderiales > Thiobacteraceae > RBG-16-58-11. Next base: position 25,762 of record JANYAU010000040.1, read on the forward strand.
TCGCCGGAATGAAATTCCCCATCGGCTAAAATCCGCAGGATGG
>JANYAU010000139.1 GCA_025361165.1 Betaproteobacteria bacterium
GAGTATGGCCACACCATCAAACTCATGGCCCCGAAGTTCGTCACCCCCTACCGCATGAGCGGTAAACGCGGCAAGAACGATGCAGCAGATGCCGCCGCCATTGCTGAGGCCGTCACCCGGTCGCACATGCGCTTTGTCCCCATCAAAGAAAACACCAGCAAATCATCCTATGCCTACACCGCACCCGGCAAGGCTTCGTCGCAGAGCGTACTGCAAGCTATAACCGTTTGCGCGGATTGATTGCCGAATTCGGCATCGTCTTGCCACAGAAAGTTACCGGTCTGCGCCAGAGCATCGGCAAACATCTTGACGAGATACCCGGTTACGCCAAGCGCTGCATCGACGGCACAACAGCATAACCCAGGTACAATATCTGGCAACCTGACCACCCCAGCGAGCCGCCATGATCCTCATCCTGACACCCGATATTGACCCACAAGGCGCCGAGTACCAGCAACTCGTCGGTTTTCTCGATCAGTTACCTAAGATCCAATACCGCATGCATCACGAACAAGGCGTGAAGCAACGCCTGACCGAGGTGTATTTGATCGGCGACACGGCCGCACTCACACTCGATGACATGAAGAGCCTGCCGTGCGTGGAGCGCGTGGTGCGCGTGTCGGAGGAATACCGTGTGTTGGGCCGGCACAAGGACGATACGCGCCCTTCCGATTTCGAATACAACGGCGTGACGTTTTCCCAAGATCATCTGCACATTTTTGCCGGGCTGTGCGCGGTCGATACGCCCGAGCATGTGGAGCGCATGATGCAAGCGCTCCAAGCGCACGGCCAAGTTTGCACCCGCATGGGGGCGTATAAGCCACGCACTAGCCCGTACTCCTTCCAAGGCCATGGCAAAACCTGCCTACCCTATGTGTTCGAACTGGCGGGCAAATACGGCATTAAAGTGATTGCGATGGAAATCACTCACGAATCGCACGTGGAAGAAATCCGCGACGCCTTACGCGCCACCGGCAACCCCACCGGCGTCATGCTGCAAATCGGCACGCGCAATACGCAGAACTTCGAGCTGCTCAAAATCGTCGGCCGGCAGCAAGAGTTCCCGGTGCTGATCAAGCGCGGCTTCGGCATTACGCTCGACGAATCGCTCAACGCCGCCGAATATTTGGCGAGTGAAGGCAATCGTAAAGTGGTGTTCGGCCTGCGCGGCATGAAAACCAATATGGGCGATCCGCACCGCAACTTCGTCGATTTCGCGCATGTGCCAGTGGTGAAGCGGCTCACCCGCATGCCGGTGTGCATCGATCCCTCGCACTCGGTCGGCACCCGCGCTACCGGGCCGGAGGGCATACTCGACATCATGCACGTGGTGGCGCAAGGCGTGATCGCCGGCGCGAATATGATTCTCATCGACTTCCACCCAGCACCTTCTAAGGCGTTAGTCGATGGCCCGCAGGCCTTGACCTTGGCCGAGCTGCCGCATTTTCTGGAAGACGTGGCGCTGGCGCGCGAGACCTACCTTAAACGCCAAGCGCTGGCGCAACGCTATGCACAGAAAGCCGCGTCATGAAAAAACCGCCCAAGCTCGCACTGCTCACCAAACACACCCTCACGCTGGAAGCGGCGCAACGCATCGCCGATGCCGCAGAAAAATTCGCGCGTAAGAAAGATTGGAATGTGGTGGTTACCATCGTCGACGATGGAGGGCATCTGATTTATCTGGCGCGCATGGATGGCACGCAGATCGGCAGCATCGAGGTCGCCCAGGCCAAAGCGCGCACCGCGCTCGCTTTCAAACGCCCCACGAAAATCTGGAGCGACGCCTTAACCAGCGGCCGCACGCCGATTCTCGGCCTGCCCGGCGTCACGCCGGTGGAAGGCGGTCTGCCGCTTACGGTACAGGGAGAATTCGTCGGTGCGATTGGTGTTTCCGGCGTGACTTCCGAGCAAGATGGCCAGATCGCGCAAGCCGGCGCGGCAGTGCTCGGCTAAATTACCGCTACTCCCACAACCACGCCGCACCTCTCACCCCGCTCGAATCGCCATGCCGGTTTTGCACTAGCCGCGTATCCACACGGTCGGAGAACACATACTTGCCCCATAACTTAGGGACATTCTGATACAGGCGTGTGCTATTCGACATACCACCGCCGAGCACGATCACATCGGGATCGAGAATATTGATCACATGCGACAAGGCCCGTGCCAGGCGATCTTCGTATTCCAGCAGCGTTTGCTCGCAAGCGGCATCGCCTTGTGCCGCGCCTGCAATGATGCGCGGCGCATCCCACGTTTCCCCTGCGCGCTGTGCGTGGTACCGTGCTATCCCGGGGCCGGAGAGCCATGTCTCGATACACCCCGATTTACCGCAATAACAGACATCCCCCGGCAACTCATTGTGATTGGGCCAGGGCAGCGGGTTATGGCCCCACTCGCCGGCAATCGCGTTGGGGCCGGTGAGCGCGTGTCCATCGACCACGATGCTCGCACCAGTGCCGGTGCCGATAATCACACCGAACACCACACGCGCTCCGGCTGCCGCACCATCCATGGCTTCCGACAGCGCAAAACAATTGGCGTCGTTCTCGATCCGGATCGTGCGCCCCAGTAATTTTTCCAGATCATTCAAAATCGGCTGGCCATTCAAACAGACGGAGTTGGCGTTTTTCAGCAAACCCGTGGCGCGCGAAATAGCGCCCGGCGTGCCGATACCGACCGTGCCTTTGCGCCCCAGCAGGGCTTCGACCTCATGCACCAGGTCAGCCGTAGCTTGCAGCGTTGCCGCGTAATCGTGTTGCGGTGTCGCCACGCGGCGGCGTAGAAGCGCGTTGCCGGATTCATCCAGCGCGATGATCTCGATTTTGGTGCCGCCGAGGTCAATACCGAGACGCATTCCGCTAGCGTCCCGGCGCAGTCGCCACCGAGCCTTCTTCCGGATCTAACTCGCACTGGCCCGCGACGCAGGCGAATTCTTTCGCGCCCATGGTCGTGTCTTCTTTCTCGTACACCACGATGTGGGAGAAATCCACGGTTGGGAAATTTGCCACGCGTTTTCGGTATTCTTCCTCGCTGATTTCCTCATACGGCGCGAGTTCGTACACCGAGTTGGAAGCGGGCAAGAACGATAAGCCGCCGAGCAGATTCCAGTTGTCGTACAGCCAATGCGCGGTGCCGATCCACTCGTCTTCCGCCACGGAGATGGTGACCGAGGGATTGTGTTCGGTGTAGTTGAGCTTCACTTGTTTCCAAAATTCCAACTGCTCGATGGCGTTGAGATCGGTGCGCGTGATACTGCCGGGCGGTGCCGCCACGGGAAACTCCAGCACGAAACTGGTGGCTGACGATTCCAATTGCCCGACCTCCGGGTGATAGGGAAATTTCTGTTCTTTCAACATCGCGAGCAGCGGATCTGTGGCGGAGATGCGGATACGGCGCAGATAAAATTTCGCATAGCGCGGATGCATACCGGAGGCCGAGTCCACCAACTGCGACACCGTGCCCGAGGGCTTCACGCAGGTGATGGCGGTAGAAGCATTGACGCCGAAGCGCGCGGCATAATCACGATTGATCGCAATCGCCTGCTCGCGCAATTGCCGCAACACCGCGGCTTCGCGCACCACGGTGCAATCCCATTGCCCGGTGATGGAAACACCGAGCAAGCGCTCTTCCTCGCAATTGCTTTTCCAGTCCGGGCCGATATACGGAAAATTGGTCAGCGTGGATTGATAGGTGCCGAGTATCGTCGCCAGACGCATTTTATTTTGCAAGGTTTCAAGTGTATCGTCGGCGCGCGCCACGACTTCGGTGAGATTGCAAAACTGCTTCGAGCGCAAAATTATTTCACCACAAGGATTGGTGCCGCAGCGCGGCCAATAGGGTTGAAAGGTTTTCCAGCGCCGCGCAGGCAGTTGCTCCGGCAGCCCGCCGCGATTAAACAAGCCGCGCTCGCCCGAGCCGCTTTTCGCCAGTGCCAGCCATTCATCGAGAAAATCCACCGCACGCGGCCGGCTCTCATACACCGCGGAATTATTCGCCATGGAACGCTGTGGGTTGTTGATGTAGAAATGCCCGCTCTTGGCTTGGCGCAACTCATTATCATCGAAATCGGAGAGCGAGATCAGCGCCGAGCGCCGCACGCCGCCCATTTCCACCACTTCGCCAATCTTGCAAATGATGTCGTGCACATCGAGATTAGCCAAGCGCTTGCCTTGATGCGCCAAAATTTTAGCGCGCGCGAATTCCAGCAATGAGCGCAGCGGCGACGGCCCCGAACTGCGCCCACCCATGGTGTGGAGCCGCGCCCCGGCGGGTCGTACTTGAGCATAATCGAAACGCACATCGCGTCCCTCGTACCAAGCGCCGAGCCCGGCTTTCAAGGCATCGCCCCAACCCTCTTTGCTGTCATCGACGACATGCGCCGGCAGCATGTGGCCACTTTGGCGTTTGATGATGGGCAGCAATTGCACGTTCTGGCTTTCCACCGAGAAACCCACTCCCACGCCGCACATCAGCAGGAACATGATCTCGGCAAAATCGTCGAGCTTGCTCGGCGCGATGAAGGAGCAGTTGTACGCGGCCACGCTATTGTTGCGCGCTGCCTTGCCCGCCGACCACATCAGCCGCATCGAGGGCATGATTTGCTGCGTGAGTATCGCCTCGCGAATCTCGGCATACTCGGCGGTATTCAACTTATCGCCGACTTTCTCGTGCATGAAATCGAGGTAACGATCCACGGTTTCGATCCAGGTTTCGCGCCGGCCTTCGTCCTCGATCCAGCGCGAATAAGTGCGGTAATACACGAACTCGGCGAGTGGATTGCGGAAATATTTTTTCGATTCGGCCGTGCGCGCTTTGACATGCGCCGGCACATCCTTGACCTTGTCCCGTATCTTCGCGCGCTCATGGCGATAGAGAATATAAGCCTTCGCGGTCTTGGGGAAATCGAGCAGGATCAGCGATTCTTCAACCAGATCCTGAATTTCCTCCACTTGCGGCACATGCCCGTTGGGTAAGCGCTGCGCCAGCGCCGCCAGCGCCGCATCGGAAACGCGTTGCGGATCAATTTCAAAAATACCCTCGCCGCACGCCTCCATCGCGTGCCGCACCGCGTTGATAATGCGGCTTGGATCGAAGGGAACAATGCGGCCGTCGCGTTTGCGAGCTTGGGTAAAAGGCGAAGCGAGTTGCGGCATGCCGGACTCCATGGCGGGGGAATTGAATGTCTTTGAATCGTACCTGAATAAAGCCCGTCATGTGCACCCTATAGGGATCAGTTTATTGCACTTTCACACCGCCTAAAACCGACGGCTTTTTACATCCCAGGCTAAGTTCTCTTCCTTGATCTCAACGAAGTTGAACGATGTCAAAACTTGGGCTCACTATTTCTTCCATTATTTCTTTTTCTTCAATTTCGTATTTATTTTGGACAGTGCCGGCATCATCAATGCCACTTCTCCCGCTGCATCGGCGACTATCGCGAGAAGCATCTGGTCCAATTTCTCACGCCATTGAAGACCGATGATCCTTGCCACAGTCAGACCCGACACCGTTACTGCAAGCAAGTCGTCCGGCACGAGGCTTTTCGGCGCCAGGGTAATGCTTTTCCCGCTTCGAATCAGCCGGAATGCCAAATCTTCGCGTTCAGCGCGAGCTGTCACACGCAAAGTCACCCCCGCCGCCCTTAGCTGCGCGCGCCCAACGACATCCAACTCACAGCGCGAACGGTGTACAAACGGGTAGCTTTCAAGATCATGAATCGTAATGTGGCCGCGCATCTGAGCAAAGGGGTGCTTTGGCGCGACAACGGCGACTAAAGGTTCACGCCAAAGCACCCGAGCGTTGGGGGTAAGATCGTTAACGTTAATCCAGGCGATGTCTACTCGTTCCTGCGCGAGCCACTTGGCCACACGATCCGCGGACCCTTCCCAAAGATCTACCTGCACGTTCGGTTCCCGCTTCCCAAGCACCTGGAACAATTTGACAATCGCTTCCTGCGGCAGCGTATCGAGAACACCTATCCGAACGCGGCGCAGCTCATCTGTCTCGCCCAGAAAATCTGCACGCGCAGCATCGCATTGCCTAAGAATATCGATCGCATTCCGATAGAACCGCCGCCCTGCGGGGGTAAGACGAAGCGGCCGGTTGGCCTGGGCGGAGCGGTCGAAGACAGGTCGGCCAAGTTCTTGTTCTAGCGCCTTAAGGCCGGCCGAAATCGACGGTTGCGACAAATGCAGTCGCTCGGCGGCCTTGATCACGCCGCCGTAATCCACCACGGCTGTCAGGAAGCGGAGATGTTGAATTTTCATAATAGATAAATCCTATTATTTATTATAATAATAATCCATTTTAACTTTATTCCGTATACCAGTAAATTGGCTACCTGAATAATTGGTCTGGCGGAGCAATAACATGCGCCTGTTTAAATGTCTGGAAAGAAAACTCTCCGTCATTATCAAAGCGGCTTGGAGGCTGCATGAGTAGCAAACTGCCCACACTCGAATTTCTCAAGCGCCAACTCGACGGCAGCCTTCCCACAGGTGCAACCACAGAAATGCGATATCCAACGGCGATTTCAAACACGCTGGGATTTCGCATTACTGAAATCGATGTGGGCTACGCAAAAGTTGAACTGGATGCGAACGCGGATATCCACGGGAATCAACAAGGCACTGTGCATGGCGGAATGCTCTGTGAATTGGCCGATGCCGCTATTGGAACAGCGCATTCAACAGCGATCTTAGAAGGCGAAACATTCACCAGCATTGATCTTAAAATCAGCTTCTTTCGACCCGTGTGGAAGTCGGTACTTACGGCCACCGCAAAACAAATTCAACGCGGGAAAACCATCACACATTATCAATGTGAAATCACCCGAGACGACGGCAAGGCGGTTGCGTTGGCGATGAGTACGGTGATGACCCTCAGAGGGAATGCCGCGAACGGACGATGAAGAAGAGGTTTGGTCGGCTCTAATCAGATACGACGGGGGTTACAAATCATTACAAGCGCCCACTCAATTTGATATCCAAATAGCGATTCACCAGCGCTACCGGCAACTGCGCCGGTTCCACATCCAGCATCATCACGCCGTAATGCTTTAAGGCTTCATGCGCCAGCCGCCGCTGTTCCAGATAAATATCGGTCGCCGCCAGGCGCAGCGCGTCGTTGAAATTCTGCACCGGTTGTTCCGCCACTTGGTTTAGCGCTGCTTCCTGCAGGCTTGCCAACACCACCAGATGCTGTTGTCGCAAAAGCGCAATTGCGGGGCGCAATTCTTCCGCATCTTCGTCGCGGAGGTTGGTAACCAGCACGACCAGCGAACGCTTTTTAAGGCGCGTGATCAAATCGGTGGCGGCGCGCGCATAGTCGGGCGAGTGTGTGCTGGGCTGCAAGTCGTATATGCTATTCAGCACGGCATTGATCGCGGGCGCCCCTTTGCGCGGCGGCAGGAAGCGCTCCGGGCCAGCGAAGGCGAAGAAGCCCACGCCATCGCCTTGGCGCAACGCCACATAAGACAACAACAGCACCGCATTCAAGACATGATCGAAGTGTGACAACTCGTCATCCTTCGCCAGCATGCGCCGCCCGCAATCGATCAAGAACACCACTTGCTGGTCGCGTTCGTCTTGGTATTCGCGCGAGATGAGCCGCTTTAAGCGCGAGGTGGCTTTCCAATCGATTTGGCGCAGCGCATCACCGGCGCGATATTCGCGCAGTTGATGAAACGCCAGCCCTTCGCCGCGCCGCCGGTGTTTCTTAATGCCGAGTTGGCTCAAACGATTGTCGGTGGCGAACAAAGCATACTTCGCCACCTCGGCGAAGTTCGGATACACCTTCACCGCCTGCGCTGCGCCAATAAAGCGGCTGCGCTGCCATAATCTGAGTGGAGAATCCAATAGCACTTGCACTTGCCCGAAAGTGTGGTCGCCGCGTTCGATTGGGCGCACCCGATAGCTCAGTTCGGCAAATCCCCCGCCCGTGATGCGGATGCGTTGCGGCAAGCCTTCAATCTCGCTCTGTAGCGGGTAGTGATCGAACACCGCCATACGCAAAGTACGCCGGCCCGGGTTGTTAAGGCGGAGTTGCACCTGGCTCCATACACCCACCGGCAAGCTGCCCAAGACGCGGCGCGTGGCGCTGAGTTTGGGCGCGCTGATAAGCCAAGCGAGATCGAACAACATCAGTCCGGCAAGCAGCGTTCCGATAATCCACCACGCCGGCACGAGCGCAGGCCACACCGCGGCCGCGATGCCAAAAATAAACCAGCCGCAAGCAGCGGCGAGTAGCGGGCGCGCCGGTCTCACTTGCGTGGCGCTTCCACTTTCTCCAGCAGCGCGGCGAGAATATCGTCCGGCTTGTGGCCTTCTATTTCCAGCTCGGACGCGAGGCTGATGCGATGGCGCAGCGCCGGAATCGCTATGGCTTTCACGTCGTCGGGCGTGACGAAATCGCGCCCGGCGAACAGCGCTTTGGCGCGCGCGGCGCGAATCAGCGCGATGCCGCCGCGCGGCCCGGCGCCGATGATGATGCCGGGCCACTCGCGTGTTTTACGCGTGATGCGCACTGCGTAGTCGTTGACGCGCTCATCTACACGTAAGCCGGAAACGATTTGCTGCACTTTGACGATGCTCGCCGCTTTCACCACCGCGCTCACCGCGTCGACATTCAGCGTATCGCCAACTTGACCGCCGGTCACGCTCGCCACTAGCGCCTTTTCTTCCTGCTCGCTCGGATAGTCGATCAAAATTTTGAGCAAGAAACGATCCAATTGCGCTTCCGGCAGCGGGTAAGTGCCTTCTTGTTCGAGCGGATTTTGTGTGGCCAATGTCATGAACGGCGGCGTGAGAATGAGTGCTTGGCCTTCGATAGTGACTTGATATTCCTGCATCACTTCCAGCAACGCGGCTTGGGTTTTGGCCGGGGCACGATTGATCTCATCCGCCAACAACAAATTGGTAAACACCGGCCCTTTGCGAATACGGAATTGCTCGCTTTTTAAATCGTACATCGCGTGCCCGCTGACATCCGACGGCATCAAATCGGGCGTGAACTGGATGCGCGCGAAGCTGCCTTCGAAAGTCTTGGCCAGCGCGCGCACCAGCAGGGTTTTACCCAGGCCCGGCACGCCCTCGATCAGCACATGGCCGGCGGCGAACAAGGCAATTAATATTTGCTCGACGACTTGCTCTTGGCCGATTAAGGCCTTGCCGATTTCGGCGCGCATGCGATGGGCAATCGCTGCAGCCTGTGCGATGTGCTCCTGCGGGGTTTGCTCTGACTCGCTCATAGAGATTTCCTTATTCGTTCGAGAGTTTGGATGGCTTTGGTAAATTCATGTTCGCTGCCGAGATGCGTGTAGAGCAAAGCGATTTGGATTTGCTCCTGCGGCACGCCGGATAGCTCGGCCAAGCGCTGATACAGGTCTTGCGACGAAATGCCCGCCCACGCTGGGTGGCGCAATTCGAGCGCGCGGTATAAAGCTTGGCGCGCGCCTTTCATCAATTGCTCGCCTTGCCCTGCGCGCCATAAAAAGCGTCCGGTGGCTTCGACATGATCCAGCAAGCGCCGCCGCATCAGCGGTTCCGGGGCGAGCAAGGGGCCGAAGCGCCGGCTCGCCGCCCACAGCCACAATAGCAAGCACAGCGTTCCCGCAATCAATGCCGTCCACGCATGCTGCATCAGCCAGCGATGCAGCGGCGGCATGCTGTCGCTGTACACCAGCCACACCGCACGTTTAGCGCCGAGCTGCGCCACGCGCCACAAATACGCGACGTGGTCGTTCTGCGCGATGCTATGGTTGGTGAGAAAATCCGCATCGGCTAATACCGTGATCACACCGCGGCCGAGCGCCAGCCGTACCAGATAGGCGCCATCTTCATCCGTCAGCTCGAGCAAAATTTTATTTTTTGTCTGCGTGCGATCCAGCCGCACGTAAGCATCCATATGCACGGTCATGAAATCGCCGCTCTCCGGCCAATCCACATCCACCAGGCCGCCCGATTGTGGTTCGTCCACCTCGTTCACGTGAATGCCGAGCGGATCCAAAAGCGCATCCACGCGTTCGTATTTCGTGTCGAAAGCGCTAGTCGGCACCACCACCAGATGCCCGCCGGCTTCTACCCAGCGGCGCAAGCGCTGCACCTTGCCTGCGCCCATCTCATAGCGTGCGGTCGGAATAATGAGCGTGGCCGTGGCAGGCGGAAATTCAGTAAGCCCTTCTACACTACGCGCCGTCACACCGAACGATTCAAAATAGCGTTGCGCCGCAAGCAATGTATTCACGCGCGCTGCACCGTGATAGCCGACCTCGATTTCTTTCTGCTCTTTTTCAAAGTGGGTGTAGAACCAATAGCCGATTGCGCCACACACCGCTAGCAACAGCGCGATGATCAGCCCGTGGCGCAAGCTCATGCCGCGGTGCCGAAATGCGCGGGGAAATCGCGGCATAGCGCTTCACCTTCAGCCGCTTGCGGCGCACGGTCAGCATAGGCCGCCATTTGCCACGCTGCCGTCAAACGCGCGAAATAGCCGCTCTTGGCTGGCTCCAAGGTGTGCGCTGCGGCGTGCAGACAATCGCCTTCCGTATCGCTGGCCTTGAGCGCGACGCCGTCGCGGGTGGCGAGTTGCGATAAAGCGCCGCGATACAATAAGCTCAATGCACCGCGTGTGTCGCCCGCGCGCCAGAGTTGGATGGCGGCTTCGCCGATATTCGCCGGTAGCGATTCGGGCCGGATATCGAGACCGAACAATTGTGCCGGCGGCTGGTACGTGGATGCTGGTTTGATGCCGCGCATCCAGTTGAGCCAGCGCGCGCGGTTGATAAGCAGCCAGACGATAGCCGCAAACAACGCCAGATAAAGCAGCCCTTTCGCCAGCACGGCCAAGCCGCGGCCCAGCTTGGTCAAGAATTCGTATAGACCTTGATTGGGCGCCACTTCTTTTTTATCGTCCTCTTTCCCCAGATAATGCCAAGTCTCAATGGTTTTTTTAGTGCTGAATTCCGGGTGCTGCATGATTGCGTCAATGTGTTGTTTGGCATCGGCCGTGCTGGGTGCGGTCGTGGCGCGGGCCTCGTTGGCGTTGCCGGCCACCAACCCCAGTGCCAACAATGCCGCGACTGCCGCGTGGACATATCCCTTGGGTTGGCCGATGCGTGCCGCGATACGCCGGAAACCCAACTCGATATCCCAGCCTTCTAGCAAAGTGCGGCGGTTGAGATAAAGAGAGAATCCGCCCGCCACATACAGCGGCCCGATCACCAGATAAGCGAAAACGGAAGCGGCGTAAAACGTCCATACATACCAATCGGAAAAACCGCTGCTAAACAGCGCGCGTGGGGTCAACTGCAATTCCACGGTGCGCGGCACTAGTAGTTCCATTAGCGAATAACCGCCGCTGGCCAAGACTATTTCCAGATTGGCACACACAATCGTCAACCACGCCGCCCCGCTGTAGGCGCCTTTCAGCAGCACCTTAAAGCGCGCGGGGCGCGTTTTGCGCGTCAGACCTTCGAGTAATACTACCGGCAAACAAAAAGAACGCGTCGGACTCAAGCGTGTCAACAGCAAGCGCCATAGCGGCGCTGTCGTTAATAAAGACGGCAACGCACGCAGGGTTTGCGCAATGCTGGGCGTCTCGCCGAACACCACGCGCGACAACACATAGAGTGGCACGCGTTCCATCAGCGGCTTCACCCACCAAATTAATAACAGTGCGATCCACGGATGATTGAGCTCGGCGCAAATCAAGGTGATGACGGCGATCACCGGCAAGTACACCGCAAGCCATGCACCATATACCGGCTTCCACCAGGTGCGCGCCATGAGAAAACCGAGATCCATCGCTTCCCATGAATTGCGCGGACGCACCGCCAAAGCGAGACGATCAATCTGCATGACCGCGCCCCACCAGCAGAAAATACAACACGACCAGACCCCACAGTGCGCCGGCTACACTATATTTGGTTGCCGGGCCGACCAAGGTGGAAGCTGACCAAAAGGCCTCGATAAAAGCGGCGATCACCAGCATCCCGATCACGCCGTAGATAATTTTGATGCTGACCTTCGCCGCCTCGCGTAGCGCATCCAGCCGCGTCCTGCGGCCTGGGGCGAGCAGCGCAAAGCCGAGCTTGAGGCCGGCCATGCCGGACAACATGATCGCCGTCAGTTCAAATGCGCCGTGGCCCGCGACAAACGGCCAAAAGGTTCGCGTATATCCGACCTCTGTCAGATGACCCGCGATCACGCCGATATACAGCCCATTGAACAGCAGAAAGAAAATACTGCCGATGCCAAAAAAAATCCCGCCGGCGAAAGTCTGAAAGCCGATGCGGATATTGTTCCAAATATAGACGCCAAACATGTAGAAATCGTTATCGGCGCCGCGCTCGCGTCCGATATGCGGCGCATCCGGGCGATACATTTCCTCCACCTGAAATATCTGTGCCGGACTCATCACGGTGTATGCCATTTCCGGCCGCTCGTACACCGCCCAGCCCATCAGCAGCGCCGGGCCGAAAAACAGCAGGAAGGCGAGCCAGAACAATCGCCATTCGCGGCGGATCAGCGCGGGAAACGCACCACCGATGAATTGCAAGATGTGACTGAGGAATCCCGCACGCGCGCTATAGAGATGCTGATGGCCGCGCAGCATGAGTTGGTTCAGGCGCTCGGTCAGATGGCTTGCATATTGACGCTCGCGCGCCAGCGCCAAGTGTTTACACAGCTGCCGATAGCGCCGGGGAAACTCAGCGGCATCGATAGGCATTACGCGCTTGCGCTGGGCTAAACTATCGATCAACGCTTCCGTCGCCTGCCAATAAGCTTCATTGCGGCGTTCGAAATCCTGCTGATTCATCGTTTGCCCACCAGCCAGTTCGCCATTTGATAGAGGCGTTGCGTACCGGCTCTTCCCTGCATGCCGGTGACCGGAGTGAGTAGATCAGCCAACTCTTCCGCGCGCACCTCGGTCAAGCGCGGCGAGCGCTCGGCAAACGTAATCAGCGCGCGTTGTTCCACCACACTGAGCCCGAGCGGCGGCGCGATTGCGGGTAGATCCGGAATCGGCGCGACACGCGTCGCACGCTCGTGATATACCACGACCGTACCTGCGGCAAGATCGCCCAAGCGTTTGAAGTCGCGACTAATCAACATCGAGACCAGACCAAAACAATAAAACAAGGGCAAAAAATCTACTGCGCGTAACAAATTGCGCACCAGCGATGCACCCCACCCCACTGGCGTACCGTTGTCGTTCAACACCCGCAGCCCAAACATGCGTTTGCCTGGCGTTTCGCCATGCCAATACATCTCGAACAGCACGGGGTAAAACCACTCCAACAAAAAGAACGCGATGAGGAAAATGCCTTTACCCATGCGACCCGCAAATGCCAACACGATGGACAGTAAAATATAAATCAGCACGCGCACTGAAAAATCGATACTGAAGGCCAAGGCACGCGACACGGTGCCCGCGGCGCGCAGGTGTAATTCCACACCTTCGGGTGTTTCTATTTCGCGGTAGGTATCGAGCATTAAGCCTGGATCACGATCGTATCGGCAATCAAATCGTGAACGCAGCGGCGTGATTCACGGAAGATGAACAAACCATCCACGATGGTAAACACCGGACCCGCGAAGGGGATGTTGCCGAATAAGCCCGGCACCAGACTGCGCAAAAAGAAAATCCGCGTCAGCCCCGCACGGTCGCCGTTGGTACGCACGATTTTCACCCCCAATAGCCGCTTACCGATGGTCTGTCCGCTTCGATGCAGCATGACCAGGTTGATGATCACCAGCGCAATCAAGCCTATCAAGCCGGCCACCAACGCTACACCCATGCCGCCTGCATGGCGTAACGCCGCGAAGCCAAAGCCCGCGAAGACGCCGGGTATCATAAAAATGAGCCCATCGACGATAACTGCGCCCAGCCTCGTTCCACGCCCGGCGAGTTCGCCGTCTACATCACCAGCGACATCTTCAACATACGCATTCGGAGTTTGATACGGATTAAAATCAGCCATGACGTGCCCCCCTTATATGGTTTTTATTCAAATAGCTACCACGATGTTAGGGGATTCCGACGTCATTGGCAAACGGTGCTTCAAAACAAAAATGGCCGGATTTTTCCGGCCATTTTTGTTTGCATCTTTCGAGAAATTAGACGACCGCTTCTGGCTCTTCTTCGAACACCAGCGTGACTTGATCGGTGCCATCTATATCCACCGTTACTTTGCCCCCGCTCACCAAACGTCCAAACAGTAACTCGTCGGCCAGCGCTTTGCGGATGGTGTCTTGAATCAACCGCGCCATCGGACGCGCGCCCATCAGCGGATCAAAACCCTTCTTCGCCAGATGATCTTTGAGCGCATCGGTGAAATTAGCTTCGACTTTCTTCTCGTGCAACTGCTCTTCGAGCTGCATCAGGAATTTGTCCACCACGCGCATGATGACTTCTTTATCCAGCGACTTGAAGGAGATGGTCGCGTCCAAGCGGTTTCGAAACTCGGGCGAGAACAGGCGCTTGATATCGCCCATTTCGTCGCCGGATTTTTCCGGGGTGGTGAAACCGATGTGGGTCTTGTTCAAGGCCTCGGCTCCCGCATTGGTGGTCATGACGATGATCACGTTGCGAAAATCCGCCTTGCGCCCGTTATTGTCGGTAAGCGTGCCGTGGTCCATCACTTGCAGCAGGATGTTGAAAATATCCGGATGCGCTTTCTCGATCTCGTCCAACAACAGCACGGAATACGGATGCTTGGTAATCGCTTCGGTGAGCAACCCACCCTGGTCGAAACCGACATAGCCCGGCGGCGCGCCGATCAAACGCGATACGGCGTGGCGCTCCATATATTCGGACATATCGAAGCGCAGCAACTCAATACCCATGGTATAGGCAAGCTGGCGCGCGACTTCGGTTTTTCCGACACCCGTGGGGCCGGAGAAGAGGAAGGAGCCAATCGGTTTCTGGGAATTCCCCAAACCGCTACGCGCCATTTTGATCGCGCTGGCCAAAGCATCGATGGCTTTGTCTTGCCCGAACACCACGGCTTTGAGATCGCGATCCAAATTTTTGAGCGCGCTGCGATCGTCCGAAGAAACATTCTTGGGCGGGATGCGCGCGATCTTCGCCACGATGTCCTCGATCTCTTTCGGCGTGATGGTTTTTTTCTGCTTCGATTTGGGCAGGATGCGTTGCGCCGCGCCCGCTTCGTCGATCACGTCGATGGCTTTATCCGGCAAATGACGGTCGTTGATGTATTTGGCCGAGAGTTCCGCCGCAGTGGTCAAGGCCGCAGCGGTGTATTTAACGCCGTGGTGCGCTTCGAAGCGTGATTTCAAGCCGCGCAAAATTTCTATCGTCTCGGCGACAGAGGGCTCGGGCACGTCGATTTTCTGGAAGCGGCGCGACAGCGCGTGATCTTTTTCGAAGATGCCGCGATATTCGTTATAGGTGGTGGCGCCAATGCACTTCAATTGCCCGGAACTCAAGGCCGGCTTAAGTAGATTCGATGCATCCAGCGTGCCACCGGACGCCGCGCCGGCGCCAATCAAAGTGTGAATCTCGTCAATAAACAAGATCGCCTTGTTGTTATCCAGCAAATGTTTCAGCACGGCTTTTAGGCGCTGCTCGAAGTCGCCGCGGTATTTGGTGCCTGCCAAAAGCGCGCCCATATCCAACGAATACACCGTGCTTTGCGCCAGCACTTCGGGGATATTGCCTTCGACGATGCGGCGCGCCAAGCCTTCCGCAATGGCGGTTTTACCCACGCCCGCCTCGCCCACCAGCAGCGGGTTGTTCTTACGTCGGCGGCACAGGGTTTGAATCACGCGTTCCAACTCCAGTTCGCGCCCGATCAAGGGATCGATCTTGCCCAACAACGCTTGGGCATTGAGATTTTGGGTGAAATTTTCGAGTGCGGTCGCCGGTTGTGCCTCGGGCTCCGTCTCGTGGTCGGCGTCTCCGCCCCCACCCTTGGCTGGGCCGGCGCTGTCTTGCACCTTGCTGATGCCGTGGGAAATGTAATTCACCACATCCAACCGCGTCACGCCCTGCTGATGCAAAAAATACACGGCATGGGAATCCTTCTCGCCAAAAATCGCCACCAGCACGTTGGCGCCGGTGACTTCTTTCTTGCCGGAGGATTGTACGTGCAAAATCGCGCGCTGAATCACGCGCTGAAAACCGAGTGTGGGCTGGGTATCCACTTCGTCGGTGCCGCTCACTACGGGCGTATGCTGCACCACGAAATCGGAAAGCACTTTGCGTAGATCTTCGATGTTCGCAGCGCACGCGCGCAGCACTTGCGCGGCGGAGGGATTATCCAACATCGCCAGCAACAGATGCTCCACCGTAATGAACTCGTGACGCTTCTGCCGCGCCTCGACGAATGCCATGTGGAGAGAGACTTCAAGTTCTTGCGAGATCATCTACGTTTCTTCCATTACACACTGCAAGGGATGTTGGTGTTGCCTTGCAAAAGAGACTACCAGATCAACCTTCGTCGCTGCAATATCTTTCGGAAAAACCCCGCAAACGCCCATACCTTCCCGATGCACTTTGAGCATAATTTGAGTAGCACGCTCCCGGCTCATCTCGAAAAATTTCTGCAACACCAGCACTACAAACTCCATCGGCGTAAAGTCATCGTTCAACACCAGCACTTTGTATAAAGGCGGCGGTTTCGTTTTGCTTGCTCGTGGCTCAAGAATTGTGCCAAGTTGATCCTTTTGTGCCATGTTTTCATCCGTTGTTTTTCTATTGTGGGACTGCATTCCTCCCTTATCAAGCCCCACCTCTTGATTTAATGCAAAATACTTGACGAATCGGCTTGGCCAGGGGCAAACTAACTTTGGTCTTTGCTTTGAAAGTGTTTTGCGGCATTCGTTCGCCGTTTCAGTTTCAAACCAAATCGGGGTTTTAGTACCAGCCCAGCAACAACGGAGTAAGCAACATGGCAATTGGCACCGTCAAGTGGTTTAACGACGCAAAAGGCTTTGGCTTTATTACACCGGACGAAGGCGGGGAGGACGTATTCGCCCACTTTTCCGCCATTGAAATGGCAGGGTTTAAAACCCTAAAAGAAGGTCAGCGCGTTCAGTACGACCTGGCCGACGGCCCCAAAGGCAAGAAGCAAGCCGCCAATATCCGCGCGGCGTAAACGCTGCCCCGGCAAATGGGGCGCGTGAGTCAGCTTCATTCCCGGGCCCTCTAAATATTGCCACCGTGTTAGAAATCACGCGGCGGCTTTTGTTCGTTGCTACGGTGCAACATCGGCGCCGCCCTTTACTCATTTCAACAAGCCTTCAGCTTGCATTGCCGCGCGTACCGCCGGACGCGCCGCAATACGCTCAACAAAAGCGCTCAGCACCGGCCATTTCGACAAATCGATCTGGGTTGGTACTGTCCATCCCAGCACCGTGAATAGATAGCCATCGGCTACGGTGAAGGTCTCGCCCATCAGGTAGGGCTTACCCTGTAGTTGGGTACTCAAATAATCGAATCGTTGCACCAGCGCATCGCGCACTAGGGTCTTTAGTTCGTCACTGGCTTGAGGATTAAATAAGGGCGAAAAGCTCTTATGAATTTCCGAGGTAATGTAGTTCAACCATTCCATCAGCCGATAACGTTCCAGGGTGCCGGCAGCGGGCGCGAGCTTCGATGCCGGTGCCTGATCGGCGATGTATTGCACGATGGCCGGACCTTCGGTCAGCACGCTGCCGTCATCCAGCTGGAGGACGGGCACATAGCCCTTCGGATTGATCGCCTTAAAATCGGTGCCATCGGCGACCTGCTTGGTGGCGAGATCGACCTTCACCATATCGAAGCTTAAGCCAGCTTCGCGCAAAGCGATATGCGGGGACAAAGAACAAGCGCCGGGAGAAAAATAGAGCTTCATCGCAATACTCCTTACAGTGGAAAAAATGGCTGCACTACGTCTTTTATATTTAATCGGTTTGTCACAAGGCAAATTTTTTAACGTTGTTTGCGCGCAACCATCAGGCCCTGCGCATACGCTTCGAGTTGCTTCATGCACAAGCGGAATTCTTTAACGGACTGTAAATTTTTAGCCACGCCCACGCAGCCTTCCCAGGCCGATACCAGAAATAGTGCAGCGGCGTGACAATTCACATCCTTCCGCACCCGCCCCTCCTGCTGCGCGCGCTGCAAGGCATCCGCGACAGCCTTCTGCCACTCGCCTAATATGGCAGTCAGCCGTTTCTTGAACTGCGCATCGAGTGGGCTCATCTCCTGCATCAGGTTATTCAGCGGGCAGCCCAGCGATACTGACTCCAACGTCGTGCGTTCGCCCTTGAGACGAATAATGTCGAGCAAGGTTGCGGCCGGGTCGTCCGACTCGCGCAGCGGCGCGAATACCATCGCATCCAAGCCATCCCGAATCACCTCATCGATGACCGCATGCCCCAGATCGCCTTTGGTGGGAAAGTGATGGTAGAGCGCGCCCTTTGTGAGTCCAATATTGGCCAAAATATTATTCAAACTCGCTGCCTGAAAGCCATGGCGATACACCTCCTGGAATGCCGCATCCAGAATTTTCTCGCGGGTGATATCGGGTTGTTTGATGGCCATGCCTTATTACATACCAATCGGTCGGCATGTGTCAAGAAAAAGCTCGCCCAAAAAAAAGGCCGGCTAAGCCGGCCCTTGATCTCACATCTCAATCCGTGTTTACAGCAAAGGAACCATCAACAAAGCCACGATGTTGATAATCTTAATCAGCGGATTGATCGCCGGGCCGGCCGTGTCTTTGTAGGGATCGCCCACGGTGTCGCCCGTGACGGCGGCTTTGTGCGCATCACTGCCTTTACCACCGAAGTGATTGTCCTCAATATATTTCTTTGCGTTGTCCCAAGCGCCGCCGCCGGTGGTCATGGAGATCGCCACAAAAATACCGGTGACGATGGCGCCCATCAGCACGCCGCCCAAAGCCTGCGCCCCTAAAGTGAGCCCCACCAGCACCGGCACCAGCACCGGCAGCAAAGAAGGAATCATCATTTCTTTGATCGCGGCCTTAGTAAGCATGTCCACCGCTTTGGAGTAATCCGGTTTGGCGGTCCCCTCCATGATGCCGGGGATCTCCTTGAACTGACGGCGGACTTCGACCACCACCGAACCAGCGGCGCGGCCCACTGCTTCCATGGCCATGGCGCCGAACAAGAAAGGCACCAGCCCGCCGATGAACAGGCCGACGATTACCATGTGGTTGGAGAGATCGAAAACCGTCGCCACCCCCAGGTGCGCTTGCAGCGTATGGGTGTAGTCGGCAAACAACACTAGCGCAGCCAGCCCAGCAGAGCCGATGGCGTAACCTTTGGTCACGGCTTTGGTGGTGTTGCCCACGGCGTCAAGCGGGTCGGTGATATTGCGCACTTCATCCGGCAGATTGGCCATTTCGGCAATGCCGCCGGCGTTGTCGGTCACCGGACCGTAAGCGTCGAGCGCGACGATAATACCGGTCATGCTCAGCATGGCCGTCGCCGCAATCGCGATGCCGTACAGCCCGGCCAAATAATGCGCACCGAGAATCGCGGCGCACACCGCCAGTACCGGCAAGGCGGTGGAGCGCATGGAGACGCCCAAACCGGCGATGACGTTAGTGCCATGACCGGTGGTCGAAGCTTGTGCGATGTGGCGCACCGGCGCGTACTCCGTCGCGGTGTAATACTCGGTGATCACTACCATCGCAGCCGTCAGCACCAGGCCGATTAAGGCCGCATAATAGAGCATCAGCGTGGGCACGATTTTGCCGTCGAGCGTCACGCTATCGCCCATGATGTAAGTGGTCACCGGATAGAAGGCGATGGCCGCCAGTACGCCGGACACTGCCAGACCACGATACAGTGCATTCATGATCTTGCCGCCCTCACGCGCTTTGACAAAGAAAGTGCCGATGATCGAGGCGATGATCGATACGCCGCCCAGCACCAGCGGATAAAGCAGGGCTTTATCGCCCATGCCTTTCATTATCAGGCTGCCCAACAACATGGTGGCGATGATGGTCACGGCGTAAGTCTCAAATAAGTCCGCCGCCATGCCGGCGCAATCGCCGACATTGTCGCCGACGTTGTCCGCGATCACCGCCGGGTTGCGCGGATCATCTTCGGGAATGCCGGCTTCGACTTTACCCACCAGGTCGGCGCCGACGTCCGCGCCCTTGGTGAAAATACCGCCGCCAAGACGCGCGAAGATGGAAATCAGCGAGCCGCCGAAGGCCAAGCCCACCAGCGGCGAGATATTCACTTCCGCCCCCGGCAGCGTCATCGAGGCGAGTAGCGCGTAGTAACCCGCCACACCCAACAAACCCAAGCCTACCACCAGCATGCCGGTAATCGCGCCGCTTTGAAATGCCACTTGCAGCGCGGCATTCAAACCACTGCGCGCAGCTTCGGTGGTACGCACGTTAGCGCGCACGGAAATATTCATGCCGATATAACCCGTCAGCCCGGACAAGATTGCACCGATAGCGAAACCGATCGCAGTCAACGCACCGAGCTTCCAGTACATCAGCACGAACAACACCACGCCGACGAGCGCAATGGTGCGATATTGCCGATTGAGATAGGCTTGCGCGCCGACTTGAATCGCCGCGGCGATTTCCCGCATGCGTTCATTGCCCGTGGGCTTGGCAAGCACCCAGCGGCTGGCGAAAAAACCGTAAACAATTGCGAGACCTGCGCAAACGAGCGCGAAAATCAGACCTGCTGACATGACTCCTCCTTGGGTTTACATCGTTATGTACGGCTGATGCGGCTAGCCGGGTTTCTTGTGGCGCTACTTATTCGTAGCGAGTAATCGCGATACCTTTTTCGAAGCGCGTGCCCGGTTGAAAATCGAACACCCGATCAAGCTCGCATTCGACTATCAAACGATCCACCGCAGCCTGTCCATGTTCTTTTTGCACCTCCGACAAAATCAGCTTGGCGGAATTGCCGTTATAAAAGCTGCCGAACCCGGCTTGCAGAATCAACAGTTCATGTGCGCGTTCGAGTGTCATACGAAAATGGCAGCCCAAAACGCCACGGGGGTCATGCGCATCGCAGGCCGTGTTTTATTCCCCGCTTTTCTCATGACCCCCGTGATCTCCATGGCGTTGTGCGCGTTAAATTTTAAAAGCGCCCTTGAGCTTCTTCGGCACCGCTAAATTCTTCAGCCGCACGTAGTTCGGCAGGCCGTCTTTGTAGGGCGGATAATCTTCGCCCTTGATCAAGCCGGCCAGATAGCCGCGGCATTTCTGCGTGATGCCGAAGCCATCCGGTGTAATGAAATTACGCGGCATCATTTTTTCTTTATTCGCCACGTCTTTCAGTTCCGCCACGCCGATTTTCCATTTGTACGGTTTGTCGGACAATCGCACCACGGTCGGCATCACCGAGTTCTTACCCTTGAGCGCCAAATCGACCGCGGCTTTGCCCAATGCATACGCTTGTTCAACGTCGGTCTTGGAAGCAATATGGCGTGCAGCGCGTTGCAGATAATCCGCCACCGCCCAGTGATATTTATAGCCCAGCTTGTCTTTGATCATGCCCGCCACCACCGGCGCGGCGCCGCCCAGTTGCGCATGCCCGAAGGAATCACGCGTGCCGGCTTCGGCCAGGAACTTGCCGTCAGGATAATGCGTACCTTCCGACACCACCACGGTGCAGTAGCCGAACTTCTCGACCTTCTGCTTAACGATGGCCAGGAATTTATCCTGATTGAATTCGACTTCCGGGAACAGAATCACGATCGGAATATTGTTCTCGTTGTCCGCCGCCATCCCGCCCGCAGCGGCGATCCAGCCGGCGTGACGCCCCATCACTTCCAGCACGAATACCTTGGTCGACGTTTTGCACATGGACGCCACATCGAAGCTCGCCTCGCGCGTGGAGATCGCGATGTATTTCGCCACCGAACCGAAACCGGGGCAGCAATCGGTGATGGGTAAATCGTTGTCCACGGTCTTGGGCACGTGGATCGCTTGCAGCGGATAGTCCATGGCCTCGGACAATTGCGATACTTTCCAGCAGGTGTCGGCGGAATCGCCGCCGCCGTTATAGAAGAAATAGCCGATGTTGTGCGCCTTGAACACTTCAATCAAGCGCTCGTATTCGGGTTTGTTTTGCTCCAGGCTTTTGAGTTTGTAACGACAAGAACCGAATGCGCCGGACGGCGTGTAGCGCAGCGCGGCGATCGCCTTCGCCGATTCTTTGGTGGTGTCGATCAGATCTTCGGTCAGCGCGCCGATGATGCCGTTGCGGCCAGCGTACACCTTGCCGATTTTGTCTTTATGTTTGCGCGCGGTTTCGATCACGCCACAGGCGGAAGCGTTGATCACCGCGGTCACGCCACCCGATTGGGCATAGAAGGCGTTCATCTTGGCCATGTGAATTACTCCTTATCAAGTCGCTTATTTAACGGATATCTATTTTTCGGCGCGCATCGCCTCGTGATCCGCTTGCACGCGCAGCAGCGTGAGCACGCAGTCGCCGAGGTCGTCGTATTCTTCGCGTCCGGTGCCAAACTGATCTTTCACCGAATAGAAAAACTGATTGCGGTAGCGGCTCTCGGCCACTTTGAAGATCACAAACTGGCAGCTACGCTCGCTCCAATACAATACCGGCACTTCGGTCAGTTCGCGGTCGCCGGTGTACAAACGTATCTCGGCGTCGGCTGCCAACACTTCAACGGGTTTACCGAAACGCTCATTTACCGTGGTTTCGACCACGCGGTGTTCGGTTGGGGTGAAATCGGGAATAGGGCTCATAGGAAATCGGGCGAGGCATGCCTCGCCCCTACAACGTTGCTTAACCTAGCGCCGCGAAGACTTGGTCGCGGATCGCATCCACTTTGCCCACGCCCGCCACTTGCACATACTTGGGCGCACCGGCCACGCCGCTCGCCGCCCACTGGTTGTAAAAATTCACCAGCGGCTTAGTTTGTGAGTGATAGACCTCGAGACGCTTTTTCACGGTCTCTTCTTTATCGTCGTCGCGTTGAATCAGATCTTCGCCGGTCGCATCGTCCTTGCCCGCGACTTTGGGCGGATTGAACATCACATGATAAGTACGGCCGGAAGTCACGTGCACGCGGCGCCCGCTCATGCGTTTGACGATTTCCTCGTCCGGCACATCGACCTCGACCACATAATCCACATTGATGCCGAGTTTTTTCATGGCTTCCGCTTGGGGAATAGTGCGCGGGAAACCATCGAACAGATAGCCTTTGGCGCAGTCCGGTTGCGTCAGACGCTCTTTGATCAAACCCATAATAATGTCGTCCGAAACTAAACCACCGGCATCCATGATTTTCTTGGCTTCGACGCCCAGCGGCGTGCCCGCCTTCACTGCGGCGCGCAGCATGTCGCCGGTAGAGATTTGCGGAATGCCGTATTTTTCTTTGACGTAGTTGGCTTGGGTGCCTTTACCGGCGCCGGGCGCGCCGAGCAGAATCAACTTCATAATGCCTCCACTCTCTCGATTTTTGTGTGCGGAAAGCGCGATATCATACCACTGAACCCGGGAGGGAGATGGGGCGCGGGACGAATGCCGGAACAATTATTTTTATCCCCGCATAAACAGGGTTTAGGCTTTAAATAAAGCCCTTACCTTGGCTAAATCGTCCGGCGTATCGACCCCTGCGGCAGGCGCCCGGTCCGTCACCACTACTGCGATCTTGTGGCCGTGCCACAGCGCGCGCAACTGTTCCAGCGCCTCGAATTGCTCCACTGCAGCCGGGGCGAGTTGCTGATAGGTTTTGAGAAACGCGGCGCGGTAAGCGTAGAGGCCGATGTGCCGGTACACCGGCATCTCTGGCGGCAAGCGCGTCGGCGCGTTCTGAAACGCGTCACGCCCGTAGGGAATCGGCGCGCGCGAAAAATACATCGCATAGCCCATACGGTCGAGCACCACTTTCACGATGTTCTGATTGAATAGGCTCGCCATATCGTGAATCGCGTGGCAAGCAGTGGCAATATCCGCGCTGCCGTGGCTCGCCAGACTGCCCGCGACATCCACAATCAACTGCGGATCAAGCAGCGGCTCATCGCCCTGCACATTGACGATGATCTGATCGTCCGCCCACTTCAGCGTATGCGCGACTTCCGCAATGCGGTCGGTGCCGGAAGCATGCTCGGGTGAAGTCAGCAGCGCGTTATAACCGCTCGCTTTCACGATCTCGGCCACTTGCGCATGATCGGTCGCGACCCATACTTCCTGCGCGCCGGATTTAAGCGCCAACTCTACTACCCGCACCACCATCGGTTTGCCGGCGATATCGGCCAAGGGCTTACCGGGCAGGCGCATGGAAGCGTAACGGGCCGGGATGACCACTTTGAATGGATTCATGGTGAACGACGATTAGTTAACAAACAAAAATTACCCAGTTACCGAATTACCGAATCACACATCTTCTTCCGCCGGTAACTTACGCGCCTCATCTTCCAGCATCACCGGAATGTCGTCGCGAACCGGATACGCCAGCCGGTCGGCTTTGCACACCAATTCTTGCTGGTCTTTGCGATACACCAATGGCCCTTTGCATAAAGGGCAGACCAGAATCTCAAGCAGTTTCGCGTCCATCAGCGTTCCTTAATTTTTTCCAGCACGGCAAGACCGACGCCGGGATCGAGCTTCGCCTCTACCGGCAATACCCAGGCATTATCGCCCACGAAATCGGCGCACTTCACCGCGTCTTTTTCCGTCATCACGATCGCCTCGGATTCGTGCCAGGGCAAATCCTGCGGCGCGAACGGATGATGATCGGGGAAGGGGTGCTCGGTAAAGCGCATGCCGAGTTTTTTCAAATAGGTAAAAAACCGTTCCGGGTGGCCAATCCCCGCCACCGCATGCACCCGCTGGCCGGCAAAAACTTCGGGCCGCGCTTGGAGTTCGGGATTACGCAGATTGTAAAGCAGATCGCCCGTGAGTTGCATGGTGAATTCACGGCGCTTCAAGGGCGCACCGGGCAGCCAGCCATTAATCACTACCGCATCGGCGCGCTTCAAACGCCACACCGGCTCGCGCAAGGGACCGGCCGGTAGCAATTGGCCGTTGCCGAACCAGCGCGCGGCGTCGACTACCACCACCTCCACATCGCGCGCCAGTTGATAATGCTGCAAGCCGTCGTCGCTCACGATGACATCAACCTGGGGATGACAACCGATCAAGGCCAGCCCTGCTTCAACCCGGCTCCGTCCCACCCACACCGGGCATCCGGTTTTGTGCGCGAGCAGCACCGCCTCATCGCCCACTTCATTTGGATTACTGTCTGCGCTCACGGGACGCGGCAGCGTGCCCGTGCCGCGGTAGCCGCGGCTAATAATGCCCGGCTGGTAGCCTTGTGCTTTCAGCAAGGATACCAAGGCAATCACCAGCGGCGTTTTGCCGGTGCCGCCGACGGAAATATTCCCCACTACCACCACCGGTAGCGGTAACTTGACACTGCGCATCCACCCTAGCCGATAGAGCGTGCGACGGGCGGCGGAGATGAGCCAGAAAATGAGCGACAAGGGCAGCAAAATCGCCTGCCATAGCGACCAGCGATACCACTGTCGTTCGAGCCAGGTCATGACGGGGAAGGTGATTGAGTAATTGGAGTTGGGCCGGTGATTCAATGCTAGGTAATGTGGGTGAAAAAACGCTTCACCATTCGCCGCTCACCGATTACTTAGTTTGAGCCTGAGTCGCAAAAGTAATGCGTGATAGCCCCGCCTGCCGCGCGGCTTCCATCACGCTGATCACGGCTTGATGCGTGGTGTTAGCGTCGGCACTGATGATCACCACCGCTTCAGGCGTGGCGCTGCCCGCCGCGCGCTTTAATTCCAGCGCCAAACCATCCACGTTTTTGCCTGCAAAGGCCTTGCCGTTCACCGCGTAGTGTCCCGCCGCATCCACCGCTACATTCACCGTTGCCGGTTTCTCTTCGGGCTTATCCGCTTGCGCGGTGGGTAAATTGATTTGCAACTCGGAGAACTGCGAGAACGTAGTAGTGACCATCATGAAAATCAAAATCACCAGCAGCACGTCGATCATCGGAATCAGATTGATCTCCGGTTCCTCGCGCTGCTTGCCGCGCTGAAAATTCATCTTACTTGCGATCCCCGTGCAGCACTTCCACCAACTTGATCGCTTGTTGCTCCATATCCACCACTATTGAATCCACTTTGGCGCGGAAGAAGCGGTAGAAGATCAAGGAGATGATCGCTACCATGAGACCCATCGCCGTATTGTAGAGTGCAACCGAAATGCCATGCGCCAATTCGGCCGGATTAGCGCCAGTGGGGCGCATCGCACCAAACAACTCCACCATACCGAGCACCGTACCGAACAAGCCCCACAAGGGCGAGGCAGTGGCGATGGTTCCCAGCGTCGTTAAGAAACGCTCCAGCTCGTGCGCCACGGCGCGGCCTTCTTCTTCGATGGACTCTTTCATAATCTCGCGCGTGCTGTTGGCATTGCGCAGCGCGGCGCTAAAGATTCGGCCCAGGGGCGAACCTTGCGTGAGGCGGGTAAGCATGTCTTGCGTGACACCTTTGCTTTGCAACTCTTGTAATACCCCTTGCAGTAAACCTCGGGGCGCGACCAGTTTGGCGCGTAAGGACCAGAAACGTTCGCCGATGACACCTAAGGCGAGGATGGATGCGAATATCAAGGGCCAGATCGACCAACCCGCTTTTTCTATGATGCTGAGCACGCGGCTTCTCCATCGAAAATTGAGCGTCACTTTAGCTTGCAACGCGATTTTCGGCAAGGGAACGCGGCACGCATTAGAAAATAGCGCGCAAAAAAATGCCCCAGGAGGATGGCAACCTGGGGCGAAGCGGAGCAGAACAATTACAGGGGAGATGAAACACACGGCCACCATCCTGCCGCGTTGATGTCATTGTACTATCTTAACGTCATAGCACAAGGCGCATACCAGATTAAATTTTTGCCATCTCCGCGCCACGCTTGGCGATATGCCGAACAGCAAATTTATTTGCTTAACAATCAACCCCCTAGAACAGGTGCCTCGCACGAAAAAAACCCAGACCCATGCCGCATAAGGGTTTTTTCACTTTGCCCACATCTCCTGTGGATAACTATGTGCATAAGCTGTACGAATCGGGCTTAAGTTGACCGGCGCAAATGACATTTATATTTCGCTCAAGTTTTGCCCGGTACGATTTATAAATTAAATCATTGGCTTAACTTTTCAACGTACTATTTCTTTGGTCTGAGTGCATAAACAGCGAAATTTCTCGGCAATTGTGGATAGCTGCTACAATCCGGCCATGACAAACCCCGTGTTTAATAGGGTTGAAGAACAGGCGATTCCGATCTCAGAGCTTAATCGCCGAGCCCGCGCGCTACTCGAAAATTCTTTTCCGCCGCTCTGGGTGAGCGGCGAAATCTCCAATCTCACCCAACATGCTTCCGGGCACTGGTACTTCTCACTGAAAGATGAGAAAGCGCAAGTGCGCTGCGTCATGTTCCGCCACCGCAATCAATATTTGGATTTTGCGCCGAAAGAAGGCATGCAAGTCGAAGCGCGTGTGCTGGTCTCGCTCTACGAGCCGCGCGGCGATTTTCAATTGAATGTCGAAACCATGCGCCCCGGCGGCTTGGGCGCATTGTATGAAGCCTTCGCCAAACTAAAAACCAAGCTCGAAGCCGAGGGCTTGTTCGACCCGGCGCGCAAACGCGAACTGCCCGCCTTCCCGCAGCAAATCGGCATCATCACCTCGCCCCACGCCGCCGCGTTGCGCGACGTACTCACCACACTTAAGCGGCGCATGCCCACCATTCCCGTCGTGCTCTACCCCACTCCGGTGCAAGGCAAAGGCGCAAGCTTACAAATCGCCCAAGC
Source organism: Betaproteobacteria bacterium (assembly GCA_025361165.1). Classification (GTDB taxonomy): domain Bacteria; phylum Pseudomonadota; class Gammaproteobacteria; order Burkholderiales; family Thiobacteraceae; genus RBG-16-58-11. The sequence goes on from JANYAU010000139.1 coordinate 27,805, forward strand.
GCTCAAGACTGCGGGTGCGCGCAAGGAATGTGACGTGCTGATTCTCTGCCGTGGTGGCGGCAGCATCGAAGACCTGTGGGAATTCAACGAAGAAATCGTCGCCCGTGCCATGGTCGAAAGCCCGATACCGATTATCTGCGGCGTGGGACATGAAACCGATTTCACCATCGCCGATTTCGCCGCCAGCCAGCGCGCGCCCACGCCGACTGCGGCGGCAGAACTCGCCAGCCCCAACCGCACCGATCTCGCACATCGCTTAACAAGCATCGCCCATCGGATGGCGCACCACGCCGCACGCACGGTAGAAACGCGCATGCAGCACTTGGACCATCTCTCCAAGCGCCTAGTACATCCCGGCGAGCGCATCCAACACCAACGTACTCAGCTTGAACATCTGCGCCAACGCTTGCAGCGCGCCGTGCAATATGGGCAAGAGATCCGCGTCTGGAAAACCCAACAACTCAGCGGCCGCCTCACCCATGCGCTGCCCGATCTGGCGCCGCTCGAACAACGGCGCACGCACTCTGCCACCCGGCTCGCCTTAGTGATCGGAAATCGCCTCGCTTCCGCTAAGCAAGAGATCGCACGCCTATCGGCAAGCCTGGCTCACCTCAACCCGCAATCCACTTTGGAGCGCGGGTATAGCATCGCGCGCGATGAGCAAGGGCGTATCGTGCGGGACAGTGACACGATTAAGGTGGGGAGTGGCGTGGAATTGACGTTTGCCGCGGGCGCCGCGACGACCAAGGTCATTTCTATTTCGGGCTAGACCGTCAGCGTAAAGCTCACACCAACAGCCGCTTATCGTTATGCAAGTTAAGCTGCCGAAACCCTTCCGCGAAGCGCACAAACTCCAAGCCATACTGCGCTTCCAAGCGCCGCGCCTTTGCCCGTAGTTCATCCCACTTCGGCATATTGGGGCTGCGCTCGAACCCGAACACGATCACATTGCCGCGCTGCTCGGCAGGCAAGCACAAGTACACACCATCGAAGTTTGTTGAAATGAGATCGACGTATTCCTGGTAACGCTTGTCCGATCCCCACAAATTCACCACCAGCACGCCATGCGGTTTGAGCGCTGCACGGCAGCTCGCGTAAAACATGGGCGTGGTGAGCGCTTCCGCTTGCGCCACTTCGTCGTAGCCATCCACCATCAGCACATCACATGATTCCGGATGCTTCTCGACATACTGGGCGCCATCGCCGATCGTGACTCGCAGTCGCTCATTATCCACGGGCACATGGAAATAGGCACGCGCGATGCGCACCACCTCCGGATTGAGCTCGACCACGGCGGTGCGCGCCGCGGGAAGATGTTGGTATACCCACTTCGCGGTCGAGCCGCCGCCGAGGCCGACCATCAAGCAATCGCGTGGATCGGGATGAAATAGCAGAAACGCCATCATACTGCGCGTATAGGAAACTTCCAGTGCGAACGGATCATTGACGCGCATGGCACTTTGCACAGTATCCGTACCGAGATGCATGCGCCGCACACCGTCCTTTTCACTCACCTCGACCTGGCTGTGAGCCGCCACTTGTTTGTGTATACGCCACCGCGCGAAAAATCCCATGAGCGGGTTTATAGCATTACTGTTTGCCGCGCGCAAAGCGCAACGCTACGCACTTTCTGGTGTACAATGGCCGCCCATTTTTCGTTTTAAGAACAAGATCATGCGCGTTAGCCAATTCTTTTTATCCACGCTCAAAGAAGCCCCCACCGAAGCGGAGTTGGTGAGCCATCGTCTGATGTTGCGCGCCGGACTCATCAAGCGTCTGGGCAGCGGGCTGTATACCTGGATGCCGCTGGGCTTGCGTGTGCTACGCAAAGTCGAAGCCATTGTGCGCGAAGAGATGGATAAATCGGGGGCGATCGAACTCTTGATGCCCGCCGTGCAGCCCGCCGAGTTGTGGCAAGAATCCGGACGCTGGGCAGTGTTCGGCCCGCAGATGCTCAAGATCAAAGACCGTCATCAGCGCGATTTCTGTTTTGGCCCGACGCATGAAGAAGTGATCACCGATATCGCGCGCAAGGAGATTAAAAGCTACCGCCAATTGCCGGTGAGTTTTTATCAAATCCAAACCAAATTCCGCGACGAAATCCGCCCCCGCTTCGGTGTGATGCGCGCGCGCGAATTCCTGATGAAAGATGCTTACTCGCTCCACGCCGATAAGGCGAGCCTCGAACAAACCTATCAGGTGATGTACGACACCTATACACGTATTTTCACTCGCCTGGGATTGACATTCCGCGCGGTGAGCGCCGACACCGGCGCCATCGGCGGCACCGGTTCGCATGAGTTCCATGTGCTCGCCGATTCCGGCGAAGACGCTATCGCCTATTGCCCTACTTCCGATTTTGCGGCGAATGTGGAATTGGCCGAAGCGCTTGCGCCAGCTGCGCCGCGTGCCGCGGCAACACAAACGCTGACGAAAACCGCCACGCCGGGCCAACACACGATAGAAGAAGTCGCCGGCTTCCTCAAGCTTAGCCCTAGCCGTGTCGTTAAAACGCTTATTGTCGAGGGCGAAAACGGCTTGGTCGCCCTTTTGCTGCGCGGTGATCACGAATTGAACGAAGTGAAGGCCGGGAAGCTTGCAGCCATCGGCGGCTTGAAAGGTTTTGCCAGCGAGGTGCAAATACGCGCTGCGGTGAGTTGCGGGGCCGGTTCCATCGGCCCGGTGGATCTCAAGCTACCCATCATCGCCGACCGTACGGTGGCGGCAATGAGCGATTTTGTGTGCGGCGCGAACGACGACGGTTTTCATTACACCGGCGTTAATTTCGGGCGCGATTTGCCCGAACCCAGTGTGGCGGATATTCGAAATGTCGTCGCCGGTGACGAAAGTCCCGACGGCAAGGGCCCATTGGAAATCTGCCGTGGCATTGAAGTCGGCCATATTTTTCAGCTCCGCACCAAGTATTCGACGGCGCTGAAAGCGAACTTTCTCGATGAACAGGGCCAAGCCCAGCCACTCGAAATGGGCTGCTACGGCATCGGCGTATCGCGCATCATCGGTGCGGCGATCGAGCAGAACCACGACGCGCGCGGTATTATTTTCCCGCACGCGCTTGCGCCGTTTACCTTAGCGCTCGTGCCCATCGGCATGAAAAAGAGTGAGGCGGTGCGCGCGGCAGTGGAAACGCTGTATGCCGAATTGCAACAAGCCGGCATCGAGGTCTTGCTGGACGACCGCGACGAGCGCCCTGGCGTGATGTTTGCTGATATGGAGTTGATCGGCATCCCGCATCGCGTGGTCATCGGCGACCGGGGGCTCAAGGAAGGGCAGATCGAGTATCAGGGCCGGCGGGACGAAAAAGCCACCGTTATCCCTTTGCAAAATGCATTGATATACCTAAAATCACAGTTGCGGGAAAAATAATGAAGCCACTAAAATCATTCATTCTCCTATTTGGAATAGCGCTACCCGGTCTGGCAACGGCGGGTGCGCAGGTCTATGAGCCGCTTTCCGCCAGCGTGCAAGCGGCACTGTATAAATCCGTCTCAGACAGCGCCAGCCCGAGGCTAGCGTTTGCCAACGCGCAAGAAGCCCAAGCCTGGCTCAACACCATGTCCCAGCGCATGGCGCGCTATCTTCCGGATGAAGTGCAACGGCGCCAACTCCTCACTACCGTGCAGTACGAAGCGACCCGCGCCAGCCTCGATCCGCAAATGGTGCTGGGGCTGGTTCAAGTGGAAAGCGGCTTCAAGAAATACGCCGTCTCCAGCGCCTCCGCCCGCGGCTATATGCAAATCATGCCGTTCTGGGTCAAACTCATTGGCGCTCAGAGTCAGGACTTGTTTCACTTGCGCACCAATCTACGCTACGGCTGCACCATCCTGCGCTACTACCTCAACATAGAAAAAGGCAATTTATACCGCGCACTGGGCCGTTATAACGGCAGCTTAGGCCAGCCCGAGTACCCGAACATGGTATTAGGGGCGTGGAAAAATAACTGGGCGTGGAATTACAATCCGAACCGCAAGACCGCGGAACAAACCACGTCCAAGACACCCGGCTAGACGCCAAACGATCAAAGACGATCCCGCGCTAACGGAATCAGCGCTTTCTTACTTATGCGGGCGGCTCAAGGCAATCGCACTGTCGCCGGCATCCCAGCGCGCAACACTTCTTTCACCGCGAACAAAACATCTACTGGATAAGCCGCCTCGTTTTTTTCGCCCACTGGCTCCAGACCCAGCGTTTTGATCTTGCCGCTGTAGCTTTGGTGATTCACTTCCACCGTCGCGGCAGCGCCGGCTTTTAACTTCTCTATCTGGGCCAAGCTCACTTTGGCACGCGCGATCATTTCTCCTGCGCGCGCAAGGACAAACAATGTCTGCGGCTGAAATTGGCTGGCGACCGTTTGGCCCGGCTCTGCTTGACGTTCTAACACCAGCGCATCGAATGGCGCGCGCAGCGTGGCATCGCCCAAACGCTTGCGGGTGAGGGTAAGACGCGCTTGCGCTTCATTCAACTGGGCTGTGGCGCGCACGTAACGGGTCTGCGCCGTTTCTAATTCCGAAGTGGAAATCACGGTACGTTTGTAGAGTTCTTGCACCCGATCGAGGTTACGCTTGGCGTCTTGCGCTTCTTCTTTGACGCGGGCAACAGCCGCTTCCGATTCAGCCACGCCGGCTTGATAGGCAGTGGCATCGAGCGTGGCCAGCACCTGGCCTTTTTTCACCTGCTCGCCCACATTCACCTGCACTGTCTGCACGACGCCCGATACGGGCGTGGAGAGCGCCACGCGTTGCGACCATTGCAGCACGGCGGGCACATCGGCCGCCCACACAGGTGTGATCAGACCGGCCATCAAGGGCAGAGCATAAAGCTGTCGCATACTGAATCTCCTCATTTTTTTGCAGGCTGCGGCAAAGGTTGGCCGAGTAGCGCTTCAAGCTTGGCCAGCGCGAGCGCCAATTGATATTCCACTGCGCGTTGCTGTAATTTCGCGCCCGCCGTCGCAGCCATCGAATCACCCAAGTTTGTCTTCAATTCCACCTCGTATTGACCGCGCGCCCGCTCCAAAACCAGGTCGCGATAATCGGCTTGAATTTTTGCGGCATGGCGCGCGGTTTTTTGCAGTTGCTCCGCCTCCATCCAGGTATTTAGCACAGCTTCGGATAAATCGCGCTTGCGTTTCTCCGCCTCCGCTTGCAGTTTGTAAAACTGCGCTTGCTCCTTGGCGAGCTGGGATGAAACGCGACTACCCTGATAGATCGGCCACGACAACACGATACCGGCGCGTACCGCATCGCGCCCCGGCAACGGACGCGTGGCGTAGTCCGTGGCGTCGACTTCCGCATCCAGGCTGGGATGGGTTTCGGCGCGCACGGCGTCGAGCCGCTGGCGCGATGCTTCCAATAATTGTTTGCTGGCTTGCAGCCGAGGGTTGTGTTCAATCAGCGCTTGCAGATCTTCGTAGGCAGGCAAAACACGATTATTGCCGCTCAGCTTGGGGTCTTCCAAATCCGAAGCCAACTGTCCAGGCTGATTCATCGCATCTGCCAGCAAGGCACGGGTGATGCGTTGACGCTTCTGACTTTGATTACGCTTCACCAGCCACTCTTGATAACGCGCCTCCAACTCGATCAAATCGACTTGAGAAATCAATTTCTGTTGGAAACGGTCACGTGCATTGTCGAACGTCACATAAGCGACCGACATGTACTCGTTATCAGCGGTGTACTGCAGGTCGGCGAGGAGTACATCGAAGTAGCGCTGCATGATCTCGATGCGGCGCTGTTCGCGCACATCCATCCAGTCCAGATCGCGCGCTTGCACCACGGCGCGCGCCGCGCCTTCGGCATTATCGCTGCGGCCGAAGTCGAATAGGTTTTTGCGGGCGGATAGCCGTACGCTATTGTCAGAAAGAAAATCCGCACCGGCGTTGACAGGCTTGACGCGCTGTAAGCGCCCTTCCAGCGTCACCGAAAGATCTCGCCGGGCGCTTACCCCAGACTGATCGGCAAGCGCCATATCGCGTTCGGCTTGCGCAATTTGCAGATCGGGATGGGGGGCATCGATCGTCTTAAGCGCTTGCTCCAGCGTCAATACCTGGCCGCTTTGGGCAGCCACGCTGGCGGAAAAAAACAACAGGATGGCGGTACACAATAAACGCGGGCGCGGGGTAGAACACCCCAGCTTCATTTCGCCCCTTGCTTATAAGCCAGGAACGATTGTGTCTTATAAGCGCCATCCGCCACATAGCGCCCGAGCAGCAAGAACTCGTCCGCGTCTTTGGTCACGCCCGTCCAGCGGAAAATCATCTTGCCATTCAGACCGAAAAAACCAAACACCGGCGTGGCGCGCACGCGATTTTCCACAGAAAAAGCTTTCTCTGTCGTATCTTTTCCCTGAAAATCGACCATGGGCGTGTCGCCTTTAATATCCATGCTAAAAATGAGAAAGTGCTTCTTATAGTAATCTTGTACTTCCGACTGGTTCAGGATGGTGGCCTTCATGCGATGGCACCAGGGGCAATCTTCCTGCTCGAACATGAGCAGAATGCCTTGCTTACCTTCTTTTTTCGCACTGGCTAAATCGGCTTTAAAATCGCCCAACTTCTGATCGAAGAAGTACTGAGAAACATCGCGTGTCTCGGCGTGTGCTAGCCCGCCCATGAGCACAAATAAACATGCGACAAAAAATCGGTACCCCATAATCATTCCTTTTTACTCAGCCACGCGCTTCAGCGCGGCACGGACGATTTTACAGCGGCAGTCTTCGAGGCAATATAACGTTCCACTGCTTCACGCGTCAACGGGCCGACATTTTGAGCGGCGATTTTGCCGTCCGGATTGTAAAGATAAGTCGTCGGCAAGCCGGGTATCTTACCAATTTGGGCCGCAATTTTGCTATCGCCCAATACGATGGGATAGGTCACAAATAAATTGTTGGCGAATTCCTTCACATACGCCGGATCTTGATAATCCATTGCGATGCCGATCACGACCAGATCCTTGCGGGTTTCACTCAGCTTGATGAGATCGGGAATCTCTTCCAAGCATGGCGGGCACCATGTGGCCCAGAAATTCACCAACACCCATTTGCCTTTGTAATCCTCCAAGCGATGAACTTTTCCTCGCGTGTCCTTAAGCGTAAACCCTTCCGCCGCCGCGGCCGACACCCACAATACTGCAATCAACACTAAACTGATTCGCCGCAACAAGATACGCTCCTATAAAATACCGATTTTTGGCTGACAAACGAAAGACATCCATGGCCTATCGTATTGAAACAGACTCTCTCGGCGAGTTTAAAGTTCCCCACGACGCCTGGTACGGGGTACAGACTGCACGCGCGGTGGACAATTTTCCCATATCCGGCCGTAAACCCGATACCGATTTTATCCGCGCGCATGTCGCGATCAAACTTGCCGCAGCTCACGCCAATTGCCAGCCGGGTTGGCTTGCTGGGGATAAACGCGATGCGATTGTGAACGCCTGTCAGCGTGTGTTGAATGGCGAGTTCTTGGATCAATTCGTGGTGGATCGCTTCCAGGCCGGCGCCGGCACCAGCCACAACATGAATACCAATGAGGTCATCGCCAATCTGGCGAACGTGGCCTCGGGCGGCGAAAAGGGAAAGTATGCGCCGATTCATCCTAACGACGACGTGAACATGGGGCAGTCCACCAACGACACCATTCCCACCGCGATCCGGCTTGCATGCTTGGCCAAGTTGCCACGCTTAGTCGCGGCGGTGGAAGCGATGGCGGCGGAATTTGAACGCATCGCCCAACGCGAGCGCGACACGGTCAAAAGCGGACGCACGCATTTGCAAGACGCGGTACCCACCACGATCGGGCGTGAATTCGCCGCTTATGCCTGGACGCTGCGCCGCGCCGCCCACTGTTTAGCCGCGGTGCGCCCGCGCTTAGGCGAGATTGGCCTCGGTGGTTCCGCTGCCGGAACCGGCCTCAACACCGCGCCGGACTATCCAAAAAAAGTCGCCACTGAATTGGCGAAGCTGACCGGCGAAGCTATCGTCACCTCTGAACTCGCGGCGCAAATGCAATCCATGCTCGATTTGCAAACGCTCTCCAGCGCCATTCGCGGTATCGCCTTGGAAGTGACGCGCATCGCCAATGATCTGCGTTTGCTCGCCTCCGGTCCACGCACCGGTTTGGGTGAAATCACGCTGCCACCGGTGCAACCGGGCTCGAGCATCATGCCGGGCAAAGTGAACCCGGTGATGTTCGAAATGTTGAATCAAGTGTGCTACCAAGTATTGGGGCAAGACGCGGCGGTGGCCTACATGGTGCAAGCCGGGCAGCTCGAACTCAATGTGATGATGCCGGCACTCGGCTCCGCGCTGTTCGACGCGATGGATTGGCTGACGAACGCCATCAACGCCGCCACCGAAAAAAATCTCAAAGGCTTGCTTGTCAATCGCGAGCGCTGCTATACCTTCATCCACGATAGCGTCGGACTAGCTACGCTGTTGAACCCGCAAATCGGCTATATGAAAGCGGCGGAGATCGCCAAGGAGTCCGAGCTATCCGGCAAGCCGGTGCGTGAGATCGTCGCTGCGCATGGCATCATGAGCCGCGAAGCATTCGATGTACTGGTGTTGAACGCGGCGCGCAATGGCTCATAAAGCGCCCGCCATCAATTTCTAGCGCAGATAAATGGCTAACGGCTTTCTCACAGGGATTTCTTCGTTTGCAAAATAATTTCAGCCGCGGTAGCGCTATCGTAGACGAAGAAATTCTTTTTCGCCGTCACACGCATGCGTGTCGTACTCGGACTAATCAATTCAAGTTCGATATCAATTGAACGGTCGGGAGAAGATGCTGTGATCTCCTCTCCCCCATCGATCTTGCCGTTTGAGACCACCTTGATATGCATACGCTGCAGCGCCCGTATGCTCGCCACCCTCACTCGTGGTAGCGGCTCGGTAAATGTACGATAAGTAATACCGGTGAGCGTGTGCGATACGCCCGCCGAAGCGCCCACGCCCAGCGCCATCAATACCGCTGCTTCGCACCCTGCAAGCAATCCGCAACTCATCAAAATGACGCTCATGCGCCCCATATTCATCTTATTTTCCTTTGTCTTTCACGCTTGGACTAAAAGCTTGTCAACCTTCCTGCCTACCACCCGTTGAAAACACTAGCACGCACCCTGGTGCTGCCCCCGTTAAACTTTAGTAAGGAAGGATTTACCATGAGCAAGCTACTCTCCGCACTGATCGCAGTCGCATTCGGCTTTGTTACCGCAAGCAGTTTTGCCGCAGACACCGCCACACCAGCAGAACCGGCCGCCGTTTCGGCTAAAGCTGACAAGCCGATGAAGAAGCATGTCAAAAAACACAAACGCGCACACAAGAAAGTACACCGCGCAACAACCCCCGCCACACCGGCGGAACCCGCTAGCAAGTAATACACTAAAGCGTTAGGATGGCAGGGTATGACCCTGCCATTTTTTTATCGATTTCATCCCCGAGGAGCGCTAAATGAAAAAACTATTAATCGCACTGTGCCTGACCCTAGCCGCCGGTTCCGCCTTCGCCAAAGACGAAAAGGCCGCTAGCCCGCAGCAAAGCAAGATGGCTGATTGCAACAAAGAAGCCAAAGAGAAGGCCATGAAAGGCGACGATCGTAAAGCCTTCATGAAATCCTGCCTGAGCAACAAACCGGCCGAAACCAAAAAAGAACTCACCCCGCAGCAACAGAAGATGCAAAACTGCAACAAAGAAGCCAAAGAAAAAGCCATGAAAGGCCCGGAGCGCCGGAAATTCATGAGCGGATGCTTGAAGGGCGAAGCCAAGCCTACACAAGCCACTACGCCCGCGCAACCGGCCGATACCAAGAAATAATCCAATAGGCCGTAGGGGCGAGGCATGCCTCGCCCCCTCGCCCAAATCCTCTACAACCCTCGCCAATAGCGGGGGTTTTGTATTCTATAGGGCGCGATCTCGATTGCCCCCTGATTCGGCACCATCATCTCGATGGCGCCCGCCGTATCGCTTTGCAACAATTGCGCATGGAGGACACGATAACGCTCCACCACTTCCGGCCGCGGGTGACGAAAACGATTGCGATAGCCCACTGTGAAAATCGCCACTTCCGGCGTGACCGCTGCGACGAATTCCGGCGTCGATGAGGTACGGCTGCCATGATGCGGCACAATCAACACTTCGGCACGCAAGCCCGTATCACGCGCCAATAATTCTCGCTCGCTCTTCGCTTCGATATCCGCCGGCAACAACAACGTGTGCTCCCCCGCCACAATGCGCAGCACACAGCCACGGTCATTACTCTTACGCTTTTCCAAATAATCCTCGGCCCGTGGATGCAATACTTCGAACTTGACGCCATCCCATTGCCAGTGTTGCCCGGCGCTGCAACGCAGCTGGGGCACACCGCGCTGCAAAATGGCATGCGTCTCGGGCAAGCTGGACAGCAGCCATTTCACCGGTACGCCATCCAATACTGAAATTGCACCCCCGCTGTGATCATTGTCGGCGTGCGAAATGACCAGGCCATCGAGTGTTCTGACGCCACTCGCACGCAGATAAGGCAGCACGGTGCGCGCCCCGGCATCGACATCGGCGGAAAAGCGCGCGCCGGTGTCGTACACCAGCGCATGATTTCGCGTGCGCGCCACCAGCGCCAAACCTTGGCCCACATCCAACACCGTGAGTTGCAAAGTGCCTGATGGCAGCGGCGTGGGCGCCCACAGAAACATCGGCAGCAACAAACACGCACCGACCCAGCGCGCAGGCAACCCGCGTGGTGCAAGCAGCCACGCCACACCCGCCACGGCGATGAAGATCGTCCAAACCGGCGGCGCATGTTGCTGCCACATCGCGTCCGGCACTTGGGCCAACCACGCCAGCAAACGGGTTGTCATGTCCATCAGCCAATGCGCGATATGCAGGGGGAAATCAAGCGGCACGAATGAACCGAGCAAGGTTAAAGGTACGATCAAATAACTTACCACCGGAATCGCGAAGGCATTCGCGAACGGCGAGATCAGCGATACCTGTTGAAACAATAACAACATCGCCGGCACTAAGCCCAGCGTCACCGCGCCTTGCACCCGCATAGCTTGTACCCAAGGGTTGGCCACGCCGATACGCTGGCTGGTGATATAAAAAATCACCGCCACCGCGCCGAACGATAGCCAAAATCCCGGCGCCAGCACCGCCCAGGGATCAAGCAAGGCCACGACGAATAGCGCTAATGCCAAAATGCGCGACGGCGACGACAAACGATCGAACCACACCGCCGCCGCCACAATCGTTAGCATGAATAAGGTGCGCTGGGCCGGGACTGCAAAGCCCGTGAGTAGCGCATAGCCAAACGCCGCCGCCACGCCGCACAGTAATGCCGCTTTGCGCGCTGGTAGCCAAAGCGTGAGGCGCGCACTACGCCGCCACAAGCTATACACGAGCAAAAACACCATGCTCGAAAACAGCGTGACATGCAATCCGGAAATACTGATCAAATGATTCACGCCGGTACGAAAATAAATGCGCCATTGGCTTTGCGGAATAGCATGTTGATCGCCGATGGCGAGTGCGGTCAGCACGTTGACGTAGGCATCGTCTTGCAGCACGCGTTTCAAGCGTTGCGCCACGGTATCGCGCACACGCTCGATCGCATAGCTTGGCCGCGGCACAAATTGATCGAGGCGAAAGTTATTGGGGTCTTTACGCACGTAGCCCGTGGCGCGGAGATTTTGCTCCAGCATCCAAGCCTCATAATCGAAGCCATGCGGATTCGCCGTGCCATGCGGACGCTTTAAACGCACCACGAATTGCCAGCGCTCGCCCGCGTGCAAGCGGCCGGGGTTCAACAGCGCATCGTCCTCGGCATCGGCGGCGCGGGTGAACCAGAACAATTGAATATGCCGCGGCACCCGCGCCTGCGGCGTCACGACTTGCTCGACATCGAACTCGAAACGCACCCCGCGCTCCGAAAATTGCGGCAGGGCGGCCACCACACCCACGACTTGAATTTCCTTGCCCTCCCACTCGGCGGGCAAGGCATCGGCGAGACGATGCGCAGCAAAGCCGGCGGCCCAAAAAAATCCCACCGCAAACGCCGCACCGGCCCACATCACCTTACGCAGAAGAGTGGATCGAATAAGGAATGCAAGGGGCGTCAGCAGCAGCAACGCCGCCCAGCCGAACGGCGGCAAGGCTGCTTGTTGTTGCAACCACCCAATGCCAGCGACAAAGGCTAGAATAAAAATACGCATGCCTAGAAAATACCTTCGCAAATTGCTTCCCAGTCACACCACGCTCGTGGCGCACCGCGCGCTGCGCTGGCTAACGCCCTGGCTCGGACATCATAATCTTTGGCATGTGAACCGCCATTCGGTAGCGGGCGGCGTCGCGGTGGGCGCGTTTGCCGGCTTGATTCCCGGCCCGCTGCAAATGCTCGGCGCAGCACTACTATCCGGCGTGTTCCGTGTCAATTTACCGGTCGCGGTTTTCACGACGCTGTATACCAATCCAGTCACGATTGTGCCCTTGTATGTCGTCGCGTTTAAGATCGGTCAATTTGTAACGCGCAGTCAAAATGGCGCATTGCCCCGCTTCGATTTCGATTGGCAGGGTGGCAATTGGCTCGCAGCTGTCCCGGTATTTTGGCATTGGTTCGCTGCGCTCGGCACGCCATTATTTGTGGGTCTGATTCTATTGGCGAGCCTATTGGCTGCTGCCAGTTATTTTGCGGTGCAGGGATTGTGGCGGCTGCATGTGCTCTGGCAATGGCGTAAGCGGCGGCAACGCCGCAATGGCTAACGCAACACGCCGTCCACCAATTGCAACACGCGTTGGGTCTTGGCGGCGAGCGTTGTATCGTGCGTCACGATCACGAAGCTGGTACCCAGGGTGCTATTCAACTCCAACATCAAATCGAATACCGCTTCCGCCGTGTGCCGGTCCAGATTGCCGGTCGGTTCGTCCGCCAGCACACAGGCTGGGTGCGTGACCAAGGCGCGCGCTACGGCCGCGCGCTGACGTTCGCCACCGGAAAGCTCACCCGGCTTATGCGCCAAGCGATGGCCCAGCCCCACTTGAGTGAGCATCGAGTGCGCTCGGCTGTAGGCTTCCGCATCGGCCACGCGCCGGATCAACAGCGGCATGGCGACATTTTCCAGCGCGGTGAATTCGTGCAGCAAATGATGAAACTGGTAGATGAAGCCGAGCGACTGATTGCGCAAGCGGCCACGCGCTTCTTCGGACAAGCTCTGTATATCCTGCCCGAGAATTTGCACCTGGCCCGCAGTCACTACATCGAGCCCCCCCAACAGATGCAACAGCGTGCTCTTGCCCGAGCCGGAAGCACCGACAATCGCGATGCGCTCGCCACGCGCCACTTCCAAATCGATCCCCAATAAAACGGGAACATCCAGTTCGCCTTGACTGAAGGTTTTCTTCAGTCCTTGGCAGGCAATCACCGGCGCGTCACTCATAGCGCAAGGCCTCCGCCGGATTGATTTTCGAAGCACGCCACGAAGGATACAGCGTCGCTACCAGCGACAGCAGGAAGGATACCGTCGCGATCGCGATCACATCCGTGCGCTCTACCGTGGACGGCAACTCGCTGATGTAATACACATCCTTCGCCAGGAAATGAATGTCGAATAAACGTTCGATGAACGGCACCACCACGTCGATATTCGACGCGAGCAGCACGCCGCCCGCCACGCCGAGCAAGGTGCCGAATACGCCGATCACCGTGCCTTGGACGATAAAAATTTTCATGATGCTGCCGGGCGAGGCGCCCAGGGTGCGCAAAATCGCGATGTCCGCCTGCTTATCCGTCACCACCATCACTAGCGTGGACACGATATTGAACGCGGCCACCGCGACGATAAAGAACATGATAACGAACATTACCGTCTTTTCCATTTGCACTGCACGGAAGAAATTGGCGTTCTGCGTGGTCCAATCGCGCACGAAATAATCGCCCGGCAGGCTCGTCGCCAATTCACGCGCGACCTCTGGCGCCTGGTAGATATCATGCAATTTCAAGCGCACGCCCGAGACTTTATCGTCCATGCGATAGAGCTTTGCGGCATCTTCCATATGCATCAGCGCGAGGCCCGAGTCATACACGCTCATACCGGCTTCGAATACGCCGACTACGGTGAATTGTTTAAGCCGCGGCAAAATCCCCGCTGGCGTCACCTGCCCTTGCGGTGCGATCACAGTGATTTTGCTGCCCATGCTCGCGCCCAGCGAGCGGGCGAGATCAATGCCAAGCACAATGCCGAATTCGCCCGGGCGCAAGTTCTCCAAGCGCCCCAATTTCATATGTTTGTTTAAATCCACCACTTGATTTTCTTGCGCCGGCAAAATGCCGCGAATCAGCGCGCCTTGCACGCCTTGATCGTATGACAACATGCCCTGCGCCATGATATAGGGCGCGGCATTTACCACTTCCGGGTTGCGCTTCGCGGCCTCGGCCACCGCCGGCCAGTTGGCGAGGGTGCCGTCGAACTGGCTAATTTCGATATGCGACGCCACGCCCAGAATGCGCGTGCGTAATTCCGTTTGAAACCCATTCATCACCGACAACACCACGATCAGCACCACGATGCCGAGCGCGATGCCGATAATGGAAATCAGCGAGATGAAAGAGATGAAATGATTGCGGCGTTTAGCGCGGGTATAACGCAAACCGATCAGTAATTCGTAAGGGCGCACGGGCGAGTTTCTTAAAAAAGGGGGGTTAGTTTGCCATAAGCGCTGTGGTCACGATAGCGCTGACAAGGAAGCAATCTAACATGGTAATTCCCGCTCACCAACTTATCGCGGCGAATTTCCTGAACACGGAGTTGGCGGCGGCACTTTGTCGGAAGACGCGAATACCGCCTTGACTACGCTACCGCCAGCGCTACACTGACGGCCAAAGACGGCAAGATACGGTCTGCCTGGTTTTGCCCACCCACACCAAAAAAAATGCGAAGAGGATGTTCATGTTGGTATTTTTCATTGCACCGAATCCCGAAATAATTGCCGGCCGCCGCACGGAGGCCGCATGACCACGCGCCAAATAGGCGAAGTGTATTCCGCCGACCACACCAAGTATTCCGAAGCCACCCAATATTGCTACTACGATGGCGTGCACGACCTCGTGCTGTTCTGGGCCAGCCCTTCGGCGGAAGAAGTGCGCGGCTTTAACAGCCAGCCGGTAGAGTTCGCGCTCTACGTGCAACAGCCGGTGCTGTTTCTGCTCTACCGCATTGCCGATGTATGCGAGTGGTCGGACGTGGCCTACAACATCCACCAACTGCGCGCCGAAGAACAAGAAGTACCAAGAGAGACGCCTGGCGATCATGCGCGAGTGCAAATGACATTGGTGGATGCTAGCACTGGCATTATCCGCGCCAAACGCATTCTGCGCATGGGCCACGCGATGACCCAGGCCATGCGCCAGACCCTGCAAGAACAGTCGCGCATACCCTTTTCACGTTTCGATTACGAGGCCTTGGTGCAGCAAACTTACGCCCGCTACCCGGACTCGGATGCCATGCTCAAAGACGCATCGTTGACGGAAGCGGCAGCGAGCGAGAATTAAGCAATGGTGCTGAATTTTAGAGACGCCCAGCCCATTCTATCTTGCTGGAAGCCACTACAGTCTGGCGTCCACAAATCTTGCTTTAGAATTATGGTTTAATCCAAAAATGCTTTCAGAAATAGAGAAAGCCCAACAGGTTTCCCCACTGGGCTTTCGGATACAGAATCTTTCGATTCTTTATTGTAGCAACGGCTCTCACCCCGGATGAACTACTACAACGATTCCATTATCACGGAGAA
>JANYAU010000045.1 GCA_025361165.1 Betaproteobacteria bacterium
CGCGGCCGCGCGCATCGATTCCCATACGCCACGCATGCGAGCCAAAGCCCAAAACAAATTGACCGCGGTGGGCCGGCTATGCGCCAGCGCCGCAAACCCCGCTTCGAGCTTCGCGGAAAAAATAGCCGGGGTTTCATGCGCTAGACGCAGGGCTTCCAACGCCACGCCATAGGCAGCCGCACAGCCAATGGCCGGCGCACCACGCACTACCATGCTGCGAATACCTTCGGCTACGCCTGCTGCGGAATCATAGACTTGATACACCAAGTTCGCCGGCAAAAGACGCTGGTCGATCATTTCCAGTTTTTGATCCCGCCAGCGCAAGGTTTCGATTTGCATGCTTGTCATTTTAAATTACCCTCTCATTCCCGCCATCCACCGGCACCTGCGCCGCCGTGGTTTTGGCGAACAGCGGCCCGCACATTTCGGCAGTGAGTTCCGCCACATCGCGGCTAGTCACTTCGGTTTTGAGTACGTTGTTACGTTTGTATTCATCGATCGTCAAGCCGTAGTGTTTGGCGCGAGAAGCCAATACTTCTTCGGTCCAAATGCCAGTATCGAATACGGCGTTGGGGTGGAGTGTGTTGATGCGAATGCCGTCCGCACCCCACTCCAAAGCGGCGACGCGCATGAGTTGATTAAGCGCGGCTTTGGAGGCGGAATACGCCGCTGCGCCCGGCCCTGGCGCGGGCACGTTCTTGGAACCAATCACGACTACTCGGCCCTGATTGGGTGCGAGCTTGAGCAGGGGATGGCACTCGCGCATCAGCGCGAAATTCGCATCTAAATTCACTGCCATCACTTTGCGCCATTCTTCGGTGGAGAGTTGGTCGATGCGCTTCCCGCCAGGAAAGATACCCGCATTGAGGATCAGCATATCGAGCCCGCCGAAACGGCGCACGGTTTTTTCCAGCGCATCGCGAATACCGTCATCGCTGGTGATATCGCACACCAGCCCGAGATAATCGGTGCGTTTGAACAGCATTTCGATAGCAGGATTAATGTCGAGCCCGACCACCGCCGCACCGCGCGCCAGCAGCGATTCGACGCAGGCCTTACCGATGCCGGAGGCTGCACCGGTGACCAGCGCGATCTCGCCGGCAAAGACGGGCGACTTGCCGCCACTTTTCAGCTTGGCTTGCTCCAAGTCCCAATATTCCACATCGAAAATATCTTTCGCCGGCAAAGCGCGATATCCACCCAAGGCGGTAGAACGCAGGATAATGTCGATGGTGTGGTCGTAGATATCCGCAACGATGGCCGCATCCTTGGCGCTACGCCCCACAGCGGCGAGCCCGATTTCCGGATCGAGTATCACGCGGGGTGCGGCATCGAGTATGATCACCGGCGATTTTGCTTGCGGTGCGTGGGTGTCGAAATAGTTTTTGTAAGCGGCGGCGTAGGCGGCCACATCTCGCCCTAACATCGGCAAACGTTTGGTGCGAATCACATGGTCGGGTGTGGCAGCCCCTTGCTGACTAATAGCGCTTAGATCCTTACGTTGCGCGAAACCGCGATATTTCGCTGCCTGATCGGTCGCCACAATCAGCGGCGCCCCTACTGTTTCCGATAGTGCTTTGCGCAGAGCTGCGATGTCATAGCGTAGCGGCTTGTCGGCAAGTTTCGCGTCCGGTGCAGGCAGGCGCCATGCGCCCCTGGCTTGAAGATAGACTTCGGCGCGCGATACTAAGGCGATCATCCGTTCGTAGGCTTCCTGCGCCGTCGCACCGAAAGAAAAAATGCCGTGGTTCAATAACACCATGCCTTGCGTCTTGCTGCTAGCTTCACGCGCAAAGATTTCCGCGACTAAGCGCGCCAAGTCAAAACCCGGCATCACGTAGGGAATGACCACCACGTCTTGGCCATAGATTTCGCGCATGCGCGCCGCGCCATCCGCGGTATTCGTAATCGCGATCACCGCATCGGCATGGGTGTGATCAACATATTTGTATGGCAGCAAAGCATGCAGGATAGTTTCGACCGACGGCGTGGGCGCGGAAGCCCGCGTCATGTGCGTGACCAATTCATTCACCATCTGCGGATCGGTGAGCTGTGGCAGTTGCACCAGCTTCAGTATGTGATCGAGTCGCACCGGCGCGAAGCCTGCGGCTTCGATGAATTCCAAATCCCAACCGCTGCCTTTGACGTAAAGCAGGTCTTCTTCTGTGCCGAAAATATTTTTCTCGCGCACCTTCACCGAGGTATTGCCGCCGCCATGCAGCACCAGCGTTTTATCACGCCCCAAGAGACGCGAGGTATAAACGCGTAGCGCTAAATCACCCTGATATTGGGCGGCTTCTAGATCGTTCCATAGACTTTGCACACGCACCTCTTAAAACCTGTTCAACACCAATGTGGGGGAATACCCTACATGTTCAATATCCACTCCGCGGCCGTGCCGATATCGCGCACCACCAACACCGAAGGCGGCAATTCCGCGCACTCTTTTGCGCCATAACCGGTCTCGACCAAAATCGGTGTTACCCCGGCATTCAAACCGGCTTCGATATCACTGACTTTGTCGCCGATAATATAGGAATTTATCAGGTCGATATCGTGCTCGTGCGCCGCTTGCAATAGCATGCCCGGCTCCGGCTTGCGGCAATCGCAGTCACGTATCTCGCCGTGTTCCGGATGATGCGGGCAATAATAATAGGCATCAAGGTGGCCGCCTTGGCGCTGCAAATCCGCATCGACTCGACGGTGCAAGGCATCGATATCCGCTTCACTATACAGACCGCGCGCGACCCCGGCTTGATTGGAGGTGACAATGACTAAATATCCCGCCGCATTAAAGCGCTTAATCGCCTCTACCGCGCCAGGAATCCATTCCCAGTCTTCCCATTTGTGCAGGTAGTTTTTTTCCACATTGAGCGTGCCGTCACGGTCGATGAAAATCGCTGGCTTAGCCATGATCCCGATACCGATAATAGGCAATCATAATACCTGGGTCTTCAATTTCACCCTGCTGAATCATGGCAGCAATTTCTTCCAAGGAAAAAAATCGTAACTCAAGATGGCCAAATTCATCGGCGATGAAATCTGCTTTGTGTTCACAACGATGCGCCGCGAATAAATGCACCCGGGCGGCCATGGTGCCGGCTTC
>JANYAU010000023.1 GCA_025361165.1 Betaproteobacteria bacterium
GTGCGCAGCAGTGTGAACTGTCCGCCTCAGGGGGCAATGCGTTGGGTCAAGGTGCGATAGAAGGCGCGAATGGACCCCGCATTCGTCTATGGCCGTGATTACAACCCGTTGAGCTATACGGTGCGTAAAGGTAGGACAATCACCCATCCACAATTTGACGGACGATATCGGCAAATAGGTGATTTTTCGGGGTCGGGCCAAGGTCTCGCCGCGCTGCAGGGCAGAAATGAGAACGACATTAACAAGTCTTGGAAAGAGACCTTTGGCACCCCCCTCAGCAAGATGAAAGTCTGTCATTTGTTTCTAGGTATCCGCTTCGCTCAGGCAGCCACGAGGGATAGTGGGGGGCGTCCAGCGAGCGTCGCGTAGGTGGGCGGCCGCGTGAAAGCGCGCTCGAGCAAGCGCTGGAAGAGCAGCCAGCGATTCGCAGAGCGGCGCCGATTGAAGCGGAACACGAACTCGTCGAGGTAAGACTGCAAATGGATCGGGTGACAGGCTCCCTGGTAAGTGCCGAGCATCCAGCGGCGCAACAGGGAGAAGACGCGGTGCACGTTGGGCATCTGTTTGACCGCGTTCTTCGGGTTGTCGCCCAGCACGGCGCGCTCGTGGCGGAATCCGAGCTTCGGCAGGAGGCGATAGGCCTGCAGCCCGTCGGTCTTGACCCGCGAGCCGCCGGCGACGTTCTGCCGGACGAAGCCACAGAGCGAGAGCGCGGTCGCGTTGAGCACGGCGGCGACGCGGATGCGGCCGATCGCTTCGCCTCGCCACTCGACGGCAGCGGCGACTGGCGTCTTGTGCCCGGTCAGGCTGCGCCCCTTGTGGGCCTCGTCGTCCTCGCCGCCGAGGTACGTCTCGTCCACCTCGACGCTGCCGTCGAGCAGAGCGCGACCGAACTGCCCCACGCAACTGCGCAGCTTATGCAGCCAGGTCCAGGCCGTCTCGTACTTGAGCCCGTGCTGGCGGGCGATGTCCATCGCTGAGCAGCCGCTCTTGCTGGCGACGAACTGCGCGATGACGCGGAACCAGATCCGCAGCGGCTTGCGGGTGCCGTGGAAGACGGTGCCGGCCGTCAGGGAGACCTGATGGCCGCAGCTCGCGCACTGGTCGAGCGCCCGACTCCGCAGTCCCCACGCGCGGGAGCCGCCGCACCTCGGGCAGCGGAAGCCGCTCGGCCAGCGTTGCCCCCGCAGGTACTCGATGCACGCCGCCTCGCTCGAAAAGCGCTGCTCGAACTCCAACTGCGTCGAAGGTAGATCGCCAATCCCGCTCATCGCTCGCTCCGCCGGGCACCATGCCCCTGCGCAGCAACCTACCGCCCCCCTCTGACACTACCCGTAGGGCCTACCTGAGCGAGCCGGATACCTAACCTCCCTTGAGCGTTCGGCCCGACTGCGAAGCTCTTGGGATATGAAAGCTACGGCTTGAGCCGCTGCAAACCAAGATCGGTTAGGCGAACCCCGAGCTTGCGCACTCCGCCAACCTCATAATCGAGAGCTTTGACCAGCCCCTCATCCACAAGCCTCGCTGTGGCGAATCGAATGGCTTCGGGCGGTTCCCGGAATACGGCGCCCGCGGAGCCCGGCCCCCGGCGCCCGCACTGAAGCAGCACGTGTTGCCGAGCTTGCGCGAGTTCCTCGTCGGTCGCCATCGGGCACAGGGTAGCGCGTAGCAAGCTTCCGGGACGAAGGTTTCTCACGGCAACCGGCTGTTCCTCGCCTCTGCTGCGATCGCAGCCTTGACAGCAGCCTCTACCGCGTTCGCATCGAACGGTTTTTGCAGAAATGCATGAGCCTGAAGATGTTCTGCGGAGTCGCTCATCGTCGCAGTGAGAACCACCACTGGGACCTCCGACCATTCGGGGACGACCCGCATTGCGCTGAGTACTTCGAAGCCGCTCATCACGAGCAAAACGCTGGGATCCGTTATGACGCCAGTAGCGACTGCACGGCACCACCAACGGCAATGACGAGTATCTGCTCGCGCGAGAGCGCCATTAGGCCGCCAGCATACGCTTCACCTGCACCGGTGTCGCCACCGGTCTCCGAGGGTCCCACTTCCACCGGAATCACCGGTACCCAGGGACCCGGCCGGTGGAAGCGGAGCGGTTCTTCGCCTGAGTGGGGGCTGACGCAGAGCGAGCACGCGGCGCCGCCGCTGCAGTGAGCGGCACCGGGCCTGTTCTTCCTTTCCAGGGGAAGCCTGTTCAGCTGGCGTTGGTCCGATAGCTCTTCCCTTCGAGGATGAAATGCTCCGCGCGCTCGGTGAGGCGCTCGGCGATGACCTGTGCATTGAGCGCGTCGGGAAAGACCTTGGGCCAATCCTTGAATGGGCGGTTGGTGGTGACGAGCGTGGAGCGGCGGTGGTTGTACCGTTCGGAGATGACCTGGAAGGCGAGCTTGGCCTGCGCAGGGTCCATGGCGAGGACGGCGAAGTCGTCGATAGCAAGCAGCTCGGCGGAGAGGTAGCGACGGAGGACGCGGTCGAGGCGGCCATGAAGTTCGGCGCCGTGGAGATCGTTGAGCAGTCGCGGAGCGGTGACGAAGAGGACCCTGCGGTTTGCCTGGCAGGCGCGGTAGGCAAGGGCGCGGGCGAGGAAGGTCTTGCCGGTGCCGGGGGTGCCGATAAAGAGCGGATTGATCCCCTTATCGATAAAGGCGAGGTCGTGGAGGGCGAGATAACGGCTGCGGATCTTTTTGCGCGCGCTATCGAAATCGAAGTCGAAAGCGTCGACGGTGTTGACCTCAGGGAAGCGAGCGACCTTGATGCGGCGCTCGACGGCGTGGCGGAGCCGGCTCGCCCGCTCCTCGTCGAGGAGGCGGTCGATCACCTGGGCGGCGGAGAGATTCTCCTCGGCGGCGAGGGCAAGGATCCTGGGGAGGCTCTCGACCATGCCGGGAAGGCGGAGCCAGCGCAGCTTTTCGCGGAGCTGCTCGATGAGGTCCTGGTCTTTCACGGGAGATCCTTTTGCGCAGGGTCGAGCGTCTTCTGCGGCCGGTCGTAGACGGAGAGGTCGGGCTCTTTGAAGCAAAGGCCATCGAGCTCGGGATTTCCGAGGCGGAGCGGGGCAGCGGAGGGGGTGAGTCCGCGCTTGTGGCGCAGAACGTACTCGACGTACTCGGCGCCGACGTGGCCGGAGCGCATCACCTCGTCGATGGCGGCGGCGGTGGCAGTGGCGCCGAAGAGCTCGACGAGGAGAATGAGGCGGACGCTCTCGCGCTTGATGGAGCGGGAGCCGGCAGCGAGGATCTGGAGATAGCTCTGGCCGATCTCGCCGAGGACGGCGAGGGCGCGCGGGAGCTGCTCGTCGGCGGCGGCGCGGGGCTTTCTCTCCAGCAATCCTTCTTTGTGCGAAGGGTGCTCGATATCCTCGCCGGCTTTCCAGCAGCGCTGGTGGAGCGCGACCTGCTTGGGCCCGAGGAAGATGGAGACGGTCTCGGCATTACCGCGAACGAGGACGGTCTGGCCGACCAGGCGCCAGGGGACCGAGTAGTGATTGCGATCGAAGGAAACTCGATAGGTGCGGGAGACGGAGCGGGTCTCGACCTCGTCGGTATTGAAGGGGACTGGTGGAATCGGTTTGAGCAGGGGCAGCTCCTCGTGGCGAAAGACGAGCGCGGGCACTTTGCCGGTGACCTGGTGGACGCGGCGATTGGCGAAGTCGTCGCGCCAGGCGGTGGCCTGGACATTGAGGTCGAGGAGATCCTGAAAGCGGCGGCCGGGCCAGAAGCGCTCGCGCAAGAAACCGATCGGCCGCTCGACGCGGCCCTTTTCGTTTCCCCGGCGGACGTTGCAGGCGAGGACGCGGAAGCCGCGCGATTGCGCATATTCCATGAAGCGGGGATTGAAGACGGTGTGGTGCGGAGAATGCTCGAGCACCACCGTTTTCATATTATCGAAGATATCGACGACGGTGCTGCCGCCGTAGAAGCGCAGGCCGTTGTCCATGCAGCGCAGGAGGGCCGCGATCGACTGGCTGACGGTGAACTCGACGTAAAGGTAGCGCGAGTAGCAGAGCGCCATCACGAAGGCGCTGACGCGG
>JANYAU010000037.1 GCA_025361165.1 Betaproteobacteria bacterium
AAAGCGCAAGGCCTGCCGGTGACCTGCGACATCTCGATCAACCACGCGCATTTGTGCGATAGAGATATCGGCTACTTCGACGCCAATGCCAACCTGATGCCGCCGCTACGCGATCAGCGCGACCGCGATGCCCTGCGCGCGGCCCTAGCCGACGGCGCCATCGATGCGCTGTGCTCCGATCACACGCCGGTGGACGAAGACGCAAAACAAGTCCCCTTCGCCGAAGCTGAAACCGGCGCGACCGGCTTGGAACTCTTATTGCCGCTCACCCTGAAATGGGCCACCGAACAAAAAGTGCCGCTGCTCGACGCACTCGCCAAAATCACCAGCGAACCGGCGCGCATCTTAGGCTTGAACAACGGCCACTTAGGCTTAGGCCAAACCGCCGATGTGTGCATCTTCAATCCCACCACCCCCTGGCGTGTCGAAGCAAAAGCACTGAAAAGCCAAGGCAAGAACACGCCGTTCCTGGGTTATGAAGTGCTGGGCAAGGTGCGCTACACCTTGATGGCGGGGCATGGGGTGTATGAGGGCGGCTGAGTAATAACGCAACAAATAAAGCCTGACAATTATAAGCCACTGATTATACAGCACACCAACAATAATCTAAGCTGCTTGGGTTTTTATTGAATGCCGACTATACTGTTGATCGGTGGGCTGCGCGTCGTGGTCTATCCAAACGACCACCGGCCAGCGCACGTGCATGTAATTGGGAATAGCTGCGAGGCAATATTCAAGCTGAATTGCCTAGAAGGCCCGCCAGCGTTGCGTGAGAACCACGGCTTTTCGAAAAAGGAGCTGGTACGGATTCAGGCTGATTTAGCCGTCAACCTGGCAATGCTTTGCGACAAATGGAGTGGTATTCATGGCGATTACTGATGAAGAATTTGAGGCCGCGAACCGCCGCGGCGCGGAGAAGAAAGCGGCATTCCCTGTCGCGGTTTCGGTTCATTACGACCGGCGCGTATCGCGCGTCGTCATCACCCTGGCTACCGGCCTAGAGCTCGCGTTCTCGCCAAAACACGCACAGGGGCTGGAGCACGCGCATCCCGCCGATCTCGCGAATGCTGAAATCACCCCTTCGGGCCTGGGCATCCATTTTCCACGCCTCGATGCAGACATCTATATCCCGACTTTACTCGAAGGGTTCCTCGGGTCCAAGCGCTGGATCGCCGCGCAGATCGGAAAGATTGGCGGCGCAACCAAGAGCGAAGCCAAGACAGCCGCAGCTCGCGAGAACGGCAAACTTGGTGGTCGGCCGAAAAAGAAAAAAGAATTAGCTGCTGCTTAACGCTGCGGCTTACGCCATGATTGTCTTTGACACAATCCGCGAATTGCGGGTGGAACCAAGAAATAACACAATAACCAAAGCCTGACACCCGCCCGACACCTGCCCAGACACCTGCCCCAATAACCAAAGCCTGACACCTGCCCAAGTCACGTTAGGCATGGCGGCTACCTTGGAGGCAATGTGAGCGTCATCGCCAGTGATCATATGACACGCGACAATGAGGAGCATTACATCGTGAAAAACAAACGCGCGTTAAGTCTTATCTCCTTTGTCATACTTATAGCGTTCATGCAACCGATTCAAGCCGAAAGGTTCTATTCCGTTGCTTCTCTGACACTTTTATGTGGCAACAAGAGTCCCAGCCGCGATGCGGAATGCAAAGTCTATTTGCATGGAGTTGTTGAGACCTGGATGCTCAAAGATGTTGTCAGCGTCGAACCATATCGCTATTCGAGCCGTGGCAATGAGCCAACATTTTGCGAAACAATCAACAAGGTTAGCGAGAATGAATGGTTGAATATTGTGCGTGAAAAGCTAAATACAATGGGGCCTGGCTTAGCAGCCGATGCTGTGATGGAAGTCCTCTCTGCGAAGCTCTGCAAGTAACAAAAGGACAAGCGGGGTCTATTGTCAACGCCGATTCAAATCTGACACACTTTTGCAACAAACGCCGATTTAAAACTGATACACCCCCATTACATTCAAATACCGCTTAGCTAGCCGGAGCGGTCTCCCGTTTAGGCTTGACCATTCCCGCCGCACGCTGATTTTTGAGGCGGTAGCTCTCCCCGGCAATCGGCATGATGCGTGCGTGGTGCAGCAAACGATCGAGCAGGGCCGCAGTCAGCGTGGCATCTTGCGCGAAAGTCGCATCCCATTGGCCGAAGGGCAGGTTACTGGTGACGATCAAGCTGCCTTTTTCATAGCGTGCCGCGATCACCTGGAAGAACAGATTGGCCTGCTCGCGGTTCATCGGCAGATACCCGATTTCATCAATAATAAGCAGACGATAGCTGTTGATGGCCCGATGCATGACGCCCTTCAGTTGATTCTGGGTGTGTGCGGTGGTCAGTGTCAGCAACAGATCGGCCGCCGTGGTAAAGCGCGTCTTGATACCCGCCTGCGCCGCCCGATACCCCAAGGCAATCGCCAAGTGGGTCTTGCCCACGCCGCTTGGTCCGACCAGCACGACATTCTCGTTGCGCTCGACAAAGCCTAGGCCCGCCAGTTCATCAATCTGGCTACGCTTCACGCCTTGAGCAAATTCATAATCAAAGTCGTCCAGCGTTTTAATCGCAGGAAACCCCGCCAGACGCGTGAGCATGGTTTGCTTTCTCACGTTGCGCCCCGCCGCCTCGGCCCGGAGTAGCCCTTCCAGGAAGTCGCTATAGGCGGTGTCTGTCGACGCGGCATCTTGCGCTGCCAGCGGATACGCTTGCGCCACGAACGGCAGGTTGAGCGCCTCACACAGGGTCAGCATTCTTTCGTGTTGGAGGTTCATGCGGCCACCGCCTGTTCCAGCAGGCGCTCGTACACCGCCAAGGGGTGTTGCGGCGGTGTTGCCTGTGTGATTTGTTCGATGACGGTGACAGGACGGGGCATCGGTGCCGATGCGTCTGTCGACTGAGGGCGCGCCGCCCGGATGTCGCCTCGCCAGGGGCTGGGTATTGTTTGCAAACATTCTGCCTGCAAACGTTGGGCGGGGCGCATTTGCGTCGTGCCATGGATGCGCTCATTGGCGATATCTTTTAACCAGCGACGCACTTCAATGTTGGCGGTGACCGCATCCAGGGTTAGCCCGGCCTGTTTCAACTGCGCCACCAGCGGGACGTAAAACGAGCGGCGCAAATAGCCGTTGAAGCGCTCGACACGGCCCTTGGTCTTGGCCCGATAGGGGCGACACAGCTTGATCATGAAACCGCAATGGCGGGCGTAATCGAGAAACCCGCCGTGGAAGCGATGCGCGCCGTCACCCAATGCATCGCGCTCAATCACCACGGTCTTCATGTTGTCGTACAGAATGCGTTGGGGGATGCCGCCAAACGCGTCAAAGGCGTGCTGGTGGCAGGCGATCAGTGTCTCGACCTTCATGTCGGTGACGAACGCAACGAAGCTGGCCCGGCTGAAGCCCAGGGTCGCGCAGAAGGCATAAAGCGGGTTTTTACCTTTGCGGAACTCGACCCAGTCGACTTGCATCTGCTCGCCCGGTGCGGTCTCGAAGCGCACGACGGGATCTATCGGCCCGGTGGCTTTAAGTCCGCGCATAAAGGCGCGTAGCTGGCTATGACTGCCAAGATAGCCCTGCGTTTTGATCTCGCGTAGCAATACCGTTGCGGGTATCCACGCTGGATAGGCGGCTTGCTGGCGTTCGCGCAGGTAGTTCTCAAACGCTGACAGCTTGGTAACGCGCAACTTTTTGCGCTGGTACCCAGGCCACGTCTCCGATTGCAAGTGACTTCTGACGGTGTTCACAGCGCACCCCACTTCTTCGGCAATTTTGCGTAAGCTCATGCCGTGTTTCCTCAATAATTCGATTTCCACATACACCTCGTTTGTGATCACGGCCGCTTTCAAAATCCGGCCATCTTCTCAAATCGGTGTATCAGTTTTCAATCGGCGCGGTGTGTCAATTTACATCCGGCGGTGACAAACCCGGCTGCCAGTGTTGCCTGCTCATCCATCAAGCTGTGGGTAAACCTGGCCAACGTGCCGCTGGGTCAAACGAAATCGACTACCAGCTTGCCGAAGTGGCCGGCTGCTTTCAGGTGCTCATAGGCAGCAGGCGCTTCATCAAATGCGAAGTGCTCATCGATGACTGGGCGGATTCTGTGAGTCGCGACGAAGCGATTGAGCCGCTCGAAGTGCTCGACCGAGCCCACGCAGATGCCGTGAATGCTGGCGTTCCTGAACTGCAGCGGCCGGATGTCGGGCCGCAGGGCGAAGCCTGTGAGCACGCCGATCTGGGCAATGCTGCCGCCGGCTGCAACCGCTGCGATGGACCGGTCATAGGTCTCTGGGCCTCCGAGTTCGAGGATGTGATCCACTCCCTTGCCATCCGTGTAGTCCATCGCGAGCTTCTCCCAATCGGGGGTCGTTCGGTAGTTGATGGTCTGCCAGGCGCCGAGGGCGCGAGCGCGATCCAGTTTGGCATCCGAAGACGAGGTCACGATGACCCGAGCACCATGTGCATGGGCCAGTTGCAGACCAAACAGGGCGACACCGCCAGTGCCCTGCACCAGCACAGTCTCGCCGGGCTGTAGCGCACCGCGCTCGAACAGGGTGTGCCAGGCGGTCACACCCGCGCAGGGCAGGGTGGCCGCCTCGGCCAGCGTCAGGTGTGCCGCAACTTCGACCAGGGACGCCTCATCGGCCACGATGTAGTCACTCAAAACGCCATCGGTCTGGCCACCGCCCAGTGCCCTGGCCAGGTACGCCAGGGAGAAGGCGCCACCCCGCCAGTCAGGGAAGAAGTTGGGGCTGACGCGGTCGCCCTCTTTCCAGCGCGTCACCTCGGTGCCCACGGCCACGACCGTGCCCGCGCCATCGGACAAGGGGATCAAGCCGTCCCCGTTCGAGTTGGGATCCTGCAAGGTCAGCAAGTCGCGGTAGTTCAGGCTGGCGGCACCCAAGCGCATCAGCACCTGCCGAAGACCAGGCTTGGGGGTAGGGCCGTCGCGGCGGGCGAGAGCCAGGGAGTCGCCGGACTTGGCGAGGCGGAAGCTGCGGGAGTTCAGAGTCATATCCAATCCAATTGTGTAGTGATCGATACATAATAATAAACTTGATGAGATATCGGTGTCAACAAAAACATATGCCCCTACACAAATTATGTAGTGATGAGTACAATATCGACATGGAACGCCACACCCTTGCCACGAAGCGCAGTGCCGGACGCCCCCGTGCCTTTGACCGGGAACGGGCCCTGGGCATCGCGCTGGACCTGTTCTGGCGTCACGGCTTCGAGGGCACGTCGACCGCCCAACTTTCCACAGCGATGGGCATCTCTCCGCCCAGCCTCTATGCCGCGTTCGGCGGGAAGGAAGCGCTCTACCGCGAAGCGGTTGCGCTCTACCTGACGCGATATGGCGGATTCATGAGCGAGCCGCTGACAGCCAACTGTACGGCCCGGGATGCAGTCGAGCGCGTATTGCTTGGCGCCGCCAAGCAGTTTGGTCAAGCCGAGCACGCGCCGGGCTGCATGGTCTCTTGTGCAGAACTCCATGCTTCGCCAGACAACGCGGCGCTGGTCGCGGACATGGCTGGACTTCGACAAGCGGCGCAGCGCGCCATTCACGCCAGGCTGGAGGGCGCGCGCAGGTCGGGCGAGTTGCCGACTAAAACCGATACATCGA
>JANYAU010000062.1 GCA_025361165.1 Betaproteobacteria bacterium
GGCCAGCGCCTGCTTGAGGCGCTCCACAAACAACGTCCGGTTGGGCATATCGGTCAAGGCGTCATGATGCGCAAGGTAATGCAAACGCTCTTGTGTTTGCCTGCGCTCGGCAATTTCTGCGGTAAGTGCAGCAGTGCGCAAAGCCACCAGGCTTTCTAGTTCCTGCCCGTAACGCTTTACTTCCTGCGTCTTGTGATAGAGCTCCACGAATACCGCCACTTTGGCGCGTAAAATTTCGGGGATGATGGGAGCGAAAATATAATCCACCGCACCCAGGGAATAGCCCTCCAGCATGTCGGTCTCAGCACGGTTATAGGCGGTGACGAAAATGATGGGGGTGGATTGCGATTGCTTACGGGTACGGATCAGCGAGGCAGTTTCATAGCCGCCCATCTCCGGCATTTTCACGTCCAGCAGAATGACCGCGAACTCCTTGTTCAGCAACAGCCGCAAGGCATCCCGGCCGGATTCCGCCTGCACCACATGCTCCCCCAGGCTGTCCAGCACCGAGGCCAATGCCAGCCGTTTGTCCGCATTGTCGTCAACTATCAGAATGCTGGTTTTGTTATCGTTGGGCGTCATCATCAGGGTCCTTACCTCACCCTCTCCGGCAGGAGAGAGTCTTTTAAAATTAACGTATCCTTCGCACCCATTTTTCTACCCGGTCAATCGGTTCAAAACACTCGGCAAATGGGCTGAATTTAATGGTCTCTTTCCCGGCCAAACCCAGTGCCCCCGTGAGGGCCAAGCTCTCATACAAAAGCTTGTGCACTCGCGCCTGCAGAACGCGATCGAAGTAGATCAGTACATTACGGCATAGTATGACCTGGAACTCATTAAATGAGCTATCGGTGGCTAAGTTATGTTGCGCCCAGATAATGTTTTTCTTGAGTTCATCCCGAAAAATAAAACCGTTCTCATGCGGCAAGTAATAGTCGGTAAGCGACCCCTTGCCCTCGGCCCCGTAATAATTTTCGTTGTACTCTTTCATTTTGTCCTTGGAATAAACGCCGGCACTGGCCCGGGCGAGCAAGGCCGCGTTCATGTCCGTGGCGTAAATAAGCGAGCGTTCATATAAGCCTGCTTCGCGCAACAGAATTGCCATGGAATAGACTTCTTCGCCGCTGGCACATCCTGCGTGCCAAATACGGATAAGCGGACAGTTGCGCAACAGCGGCACAACTTTTTCCTTGAAAGCGAGATAAAAACCGGCATCCCGAAACATGGTGGTGACACCCACCGATAGCGCATGCAGGCAACGTTCCCAGCAGGTGGCATCATAGAGAATCTTTTCCTGAAGGGCGGACACGCTGGCCACCCCTTCTCCCCACATGCAATAGCGCACACGCGACTTGAGCGCGGCCCGGGTGTAATTTCTGAAATCGAAACCGTAGCGCTGAAATATCCCTTCCAGCAGCAACTGGACTTCAATATCTTCGATCGATTCCGTGGCGGACATTGCACTTTAACGGTACAGCCAAACCCGCAATAGCGAAAACAGCTGTTCGGTATCCACCGGTTTGGTAATGTAATCCGAGGCGCCCGCTTCGAGACATTTTTCGCGGTCGCCTTTCATGGCTTTCGCGGTCAGCGAAATGATCGGCAAGTTCTTGAACCGTGATTGCTTGCGGATCGCGCGCATGGTCTGATACCCGTCCATTTCAGGCATCATGACATCCATCAAAACAATGTCCAGGTCCGGCATTTTTTGCAACATCGCAATAGCGTCCTTGCCATTTTCGGCGGATAGCACCTGCATCTCCCCATACTTCGTGCGCGCGTCGGCCATGCTGCCCCCCCCTTGCCTCCTGCCTGAGTTCCGCCCCCCGAGTCCGGTCGTCTACTTGTTCTGCGCCGCGGAGAGCACGTCCAGCTGCTGCGTCATCCAGCTCCCCAGGCTCTGCATCTTCGCCATGGTCTGCTCCATATACGTGAACTGCTGCTGCAACTGGGCCACGTAACTGTCCACTTGCTCATCCAGTCGCCCGATCTCCTCATCCAGGCTCGTCATCCGGTCGCTCGCCGCCGTCATGCCCAACGCCAGCGCCCCTCGGTCGTCCTGGTTCAGGCTGATCGTGAAGTCCTGCAGGCGCG
>JANYAU010000118.1 GCA_025361165.1 Betaproteobacteria bacterium
GTCCGAGCTGGTTGCCGAGCCACAACATAAGCGCACCCCACAAGATATACAGCGCGGCAACAAACGCTTGCTGCGGATAGGCCACGCGATCAAGTGCCACCTGCACTATCAAGATCCCGATGAAGCCAATCAAAAATAGCAAGGAGCGCGGCAACACCATGGGCTGCCAATAGCGTTTGCTTAGCAGCGGCAACGCCGCGAGCAAACCCAGGCCAAACGCCAGCCATTCGGCGAAGAAACTAGGAATCGGCGGCTGATGGCGCCACTGCAAAAATGGCAATACCCACGCCAGCGCGAGAAAAATAAGACTCGCCTGCAAGGGCGAGAAAGACGATTTTATGGGATTAGTCAAAGAAGACACAACGCGGCGTCCGGCGCAGCCGGACGCCATAACGAGTCAGTTAGTTAAGCACAGGTACTTAAGCGCAAGAAGCTTTAACGCCGGCCATTTTCAGGAAAATCTCCAGCGGGCAAAATTTCGTGAAGCCGCTTTGGAGCAAATTCACGCCAACAAACGCGGTGAACCATAGCCAGCTCACATGACCAAGATCGATCTGGCCAGAGAAGTGGGCCAGCCCCAGGGAAAGCAGAATGAAAAAACCCGCAAAAATACGCACCCATTGATTCACGTTCATTTCATACCTCCTTGGTTGGGAAAATTAATATGAGCGAGGCCCGCCTCGCCGCTACGCGCTCTTCTTATATAGCGCGACATAATATAACACCGGGATCACCACCAGCGTCAGCAGTGTCGAAACAAACACGCCGAAGATGAGTGAAATCGCCAAGCCGTTAAAAATAGGGTCGTCCAGAATGAAGAATGCGCCGAGCATCGCCGCCAGGCCGGTCAAAATAATCGGTTTGGCGCGGGTCGCGCCCGACAAAATCACCGCTTTCTGCAAATCCATTCCTTCCGCTACATGTAGATTTACGAAGTCCACTAGCAAAATAGAGTTGCGCACGATGATGCCGGCGAGCGCAATCATGCCGATCATCGAAGTCGCGGTGAACTGCGCGCCAAGTAGTGCATGCCCCGGTAGCACACCGATTAGAGTAAGTGGAATCGGCGCCATGATAATAAGCGGCACTAAGTAAGAACGAAACTGCGCCACCACCAGAAGATAAATCAAAATCAAGCCGACGCCATAAGCGATGCCCATATCGCGAAAAGTCTCGTAGGTGACCTGCCACTCGCCGTCCCACTTCAAGGCGAAGCCGGCGTACGGGTCTTGCGGTTGCTTGATGAAATAGTGACTCAGCACGCCGCCCTGCGGTAGCTTGAGATCGGCCAGCTGGGATTTGATATCGAACATGCCGTACAAGGGGCTATCCACTTTGCCCGCCATATCCCCCACCACATACACCACCGGCAATAAATCTTTGTGATAAATCGTCTTCTCGCGTGCAGCCGGCATCACTTCCACCAACTCGGATAAGGGTACGAGCGTGCCGTCGCGCGCGCGCACGGTAAGTTTCAACAACTCGTCCAAATTATTTTGACGCTCCGGTGCGAGCGTGACGCGCACCGGAATTTCGAATTTGGAATCGCCGGAATGGATCGGCGTCACGTCTTCGCCAGTCAACCCCATTTTCATCACCGCGACAACATCCTCCTGCGCCACACCTTTAAGCGCCGCCTTGCTTTGCAGCACGTGCAAAACGAATTTTTGCGCATCGTCCTCGATGCTGTCGTCGATGCCGGTAATGTCTTTGGTCTTGGTGAAGGCGGCACGCACAAGCTTTGCCACGGCTATCTGCACCGTATATTCCGGCCCATAAATTTCCGCCACAATCGGCGAAAGCACCGGCGGGCCGGGCGGCACTTCGACGATTTTCACATTCGCGTGGTGTTTCGCCGCAATGCGCTCAATCGGCACGCGCACGCTCTGCGCGATCTCATGGCTCTTGCGATCGCGTTGATGTTTATCCACTAAGTTGACTTGGATATCGCCTACTTCCGGGCCGCTGCGCAAATAATATTGGCGCACCAAGCCGTTGAAATTGATGGGCGAAGCCGTGCCCGCATAGGCTTCATAGTCAGTCACATCCGGTACGGTAGAAAGATAAGTACCGATCTCATGCATCACGCCCGCCGTCTGCTCCAGCGGCGTGCCCACGGGCATGTCCACCACCACTTGGAACTCGGACTTATTGTCGAAGGGCAGCATTTTAAGGATCACCAGCTTGAACAATACCAGCGAGATCGCTAAGCCGATCGCAATCAGTATCCATCGCAATAGCTGCTTACGTTTGGGCCGTCCCTGCTCGCCATTGAGATACGGCGTGAGCTTGGCTTCAAACCAGCGGGCAAATCGATCTTCCTTCTGGCTCGGCCCGCTTACCTGGTGGCTACCCAATAATTTAAGCGTGAGCCAGGGCGTGACAATGAAGGCAATCCCCAGCGAGATCAGCATGCCGATGCTGGCATTGATCGGAATCGGGCTCATATACGGCCCCATCAAGCCGCTCACAAAGGCCATCGGCAATAGCGCCGCAATCACCGTCAGCGTGGCGAGAATAGTCGGACCGCCGACTTCATCCACCGCTTTGGGAATCACATCGAGTAAGGGTTGGCTCGGGTCGAGTAAGCGTCGGCGATGAATGTTTTCCACCACCACGATGGCGTCGTCGACCAAAATACCGATGGAAAAAATCAGCGCGAACAGCGATACGCGATTCAGCGTAAAGCCCCAGGCCCAAGAGGCGAACAAGGTGGCCGCCAAGGTCAGTATCACTGCAATGCCGACAATCACCGCCTCGCGTTTACCCAAAGCGAAAAACACCAGCGCCACTACCAAGGCCGTAGCGAACAGCAGTTTGTTGATGAGCTTCTTCGCCTTGTCGTTCGCCGTCTCGCCATAATCGCGGGTGACGGTGACATTCACGCCTTCAGGCAGCACTGTGCCCTTGAGTTGATTCACGCGGGCGATGACACGGCGCGCCACATCCACGGCGTTCTCGCCGGGCTTTTTCGATACCGCAATCGTCACTGCCGGATATTCCCCTGGCTGGGTGATGCCCTTGGATTTAGCCGCGAGGCCACTGCCGATCCATACATAGCGGGCGGGCTGATCCGGGCCATCCACAATAGTGGCGACATCACTCATGAACACCGGCTTGTTGTCGGTCACACCGACCACTAAGCTTTTTACGTCGTCGGCGTTGGAAAGAAAAGTGCCGGTCTGCACCAGCACTTCTTGATTATTGGCAACCAG
>JANYAU010000165.1 GCA_025361165.1 Betaproteobacteria bacterium
GGTGCAGGCGCTCAACCGCGATCAGCGCCTGCTCGCGTATCACGACCGTTCCGATGGCGGGGTATTCGTCACGCTGTGCGAAATGGCCTTCGCCGGGCATACCGGGATCACGATCGATAGCGATGAATTGTGCTTCGAGCAAATGCGTAACGGCGTGGAACGGCACGGCGAAGATGAGCCGCAACTCGCGCCGGGTGAGTTTTCAGAACGGATTTTCTGCGTACTCTTCAATGAGGAACTGGGTGCGGTACTGCAAGTGCGGCGCGCGGATACCAAGACAGTACTGGATGCCTTCTTCGCGGCCGGTTTACGCAGCGAGTTACATGTGATCGGCACGGTAAATGGCGATGATCGCATCCGTTTTATGCGCAACACGACGGCCATTTACGATGCGCCGCGGCTTGAATTGCAGCGCCTCTGGTCGGAGACGACTTATCACTTGCAACGATTGCGCGACAACCCTGCTTGCGCGCAACAGGAGTTCGACCGGATACTGGATGCAAGCGACCCCGGACTATCGGTCGCGCTCGGTTTCGATCTCAATGCCGATATCGCCGCGCCCTATATCGCCAGCGGCAAGCGTCCGCGCATGGCGGTGTTGCGCGAGCAAGGCGTGAACGGCCAAGTGGAAATGGCTGCGGCGTTCGACCGCGCCGGGTTCGAAGCGGTGGACGTACACATGAGCGACATTATCGCTGGCCGGGTATCGCTCGCGGATTTCAAAGGCTTCGCCGCTTGCGGCGGTTTTTCATATGGCGATGTGCTGGGTGCGGGCGAGGGCTGGGCCAAATCGATACTCTTTAATCGCCGCGTGCGTGACGACTTCGAGGGGTTTTTCCAACGCCCCGACGCGTTCGCGCTCGGCGTCTGCAACGGCTGCCAAATGATGAGCAATTTGCACACTATTATTCCCGGCGCCGATGCGTGGCCGCATTTCGTGCGCAACAAATCAGAACAATTCGAAGCGCGTTTCGTGATGGTGGAAGTGTTGCCCAGTCCGTCGCTGTTTTTCGACGGTATGGCCGGCAGCCGTATGCCGGTTGTGGTAGCGCACGGCGAAGGCTATGCCGAATTTGCGAATGACGCGGCGCTGCAACAGGCACAAGTTGCGCTGCGCTTTGTCGATCACCGCGCGCAGCCGACCGAAACCTATCCGCAGAATCCTAACGGCTCACCGCAAGGCATCACCGGTCTGACGACGGCGGATGGGCGCTTCACCATTCTCATGCCGCACCCTGAACGCGTGTTCCGTGCGGTGCAGCATTCTTGGCGCCCCGACGGCTGGCAAGAGGACAGCCCGTGGCTGCGCATGTTCCGCAATGCGCGCAAGTGGGTGGGGTAAGCGCCCGCAGTGCTTGATTTTTGCGCTTCCGGCCCTATTTTTTATTGTTCTGATTGATTGTTTGGAAGCAGGCACCTAAATGCAATACAAGGACTATTACAAAATTCTCGGCGTGAAGCGCGAGGCCTCGAAAGACGAAATCAAAAAGTCCTACCGTAAGCTCGCGCGCAAATATCATCCGGACGTGTCGAAAGAAAAAAACGCGGAAGAGAAATTCAAGGAGGTAAACGAGGCCAACGAAGTGCTGAGCGATAAAGAAAAGCGCGCCGCCTACGATAATCTCGGTTCCTACCAGCCGGGGCAGGATTTCCGTCCGCCGCCGGGGTGGGAGCAGCAGTTTGGGCAGGGTGGACAGCCCGATTTCGGCAATATGGATTTCGGCGATTTGTTTTCACAGATGTTCGGCGGCGCAGGCCACGGCCGGCGCCAAGGTTTTGGCGGACGCGGCTTCAGCCAAGCCGGCCAGGATTACGAAGTCGCGCTGGAAATCACCTTAGAAGAAGCCTACCAAGGCGCGGAAAAAAGCTTACAACTCGAAGTGCCTGAGCCTAGCCCACAGGGCTTTATGATGCGCGTGCCGCGGACCATAAAGGTGCGCATCCCAAAAGGCGCAACCGAGGGCCA
This sequence comes from Betaproteobacteria bacterium, assembly GCA_025361165.1. Taxonomy (GTDB): domain Bacteria; phylum Pseudomonadota; class Gammaproteobacteria; order Burkholderiales; family Thiobacteraceae; genus RBG-16-58-11. The sequence continues at coordinate 1,967 of JANYAU010000165.1, forward strand.
GCGGCTGCGTGTGCCGGCCAAGGGCGGTTCAGGCCAACATGGCGGTGCAGCCGGTGATTTGTATTTGCGCATTACTTTCCTGCCGCACGCGTGGTTCAAGCCGAGCGGACACGATGTGACGCTGGATGTACCGCTCACGCCGTGGGAAGCCGCACTGGGTGCAAGCGTGGAGATTCCTACGCTGGCCGGCAAGGTGCTGCTCAAAGTGAAGCCGGGGAGCCGCTCCGGGCAAAAAATGCGGCTCACGGGCAAGGGTTTGCCGAAGGCGGGGAGTGGTTTTGGCGATCTCTATGCGGTATTCCAAATTGCCACACCGGAGTCGCTGAGCGACAAAGAGCGGGCCTTGTTCGAAGAGTTGCAACAAGTGTCGGATTTCAACCCGCGCCCTTTCTGATCGAGAAAATAAAAACGGCGCCGAGAAAACTCAGCGCCGTTCTCGTTTAATACTACCGTGCTGTTATTTCTTATCGGCTGGCGCTGCTGGTTTTTGCGCTGGTGCAACCGGGATCGTGACCGGCGCGGCGGGTGCTTGCGCCGTTTTGTATTCGATCTTGGCTTTGCTGCGCAACTCGTCTAAGTATTTACGCAGTTGCTCTTGCTCTACACGGGGCGCGAGGTTTTTCTTCACCTCTTCAAACGACGGCGCTTCTTTAATATCATCGACGCGAATCACATGCCAGCCGAATTGGGTTTGCACCGGCGCTTTGGTGGTCTCGCCCTTCTTCAAGGAGGCCAGGGCTTGCGCAAACGGCGGTACATAAGCCGAGGGGGCGTTGTATCCCAAATCTCCGCCTTTGACGGCCGAGCCTTGATCGAGCGACTTGCTGGCCAGTTTCTCGAACTTCGCGCCTTTTTTGAGTTGGGCAATGATGTCTTTCGCTTCCTTCTCGGTTTTCACCAAAATATGATGCGCGTGATATTGCTTGTCGCCGATTTGTGCTTTGATCTTGTCGTACTCGGCTTTGAGTTGATCGTCGGTCGGAGAATGGGTTTTGACGAAGTCTTGCATGAAGGCGTTAACCAGCACCGCTTGGTTGGCTAATTCGATCTGCTGTTTGACCTCGGGACGCTTATCCAGCCCCTGTTTAACGGCATCTTGGCGTGCGAGTTCGCGACCAACCAGTTCATCCAGCATGGCCTTGCGCACTTCCGGGGTATCGGGTGCGCCCTGCGCTGCGCCTTGGCGCATAAGAATGTCCATTGCCGATTGATGAATGGCAGTGCCGTTCACGGTCGCCAAAACAGCATCCGTGGATTTTTTGTCGTCCTGGGCGTTGCAGGCGTTGAGCAGCACGAGGGTGCCGAGCGCGAGCAGGGCGATGCGAGCTTTGACGTTACGCATAAGTATTCCTTTTAGTTGCGGGTTGAGAAAAATTCGTCGTGAGTGTGGGCCTTGATACTCAGCGCATGGATTTGGCTTTGCATCAGATCACCCAATAAATCATAAATCTTGCGGTGGCGCGCAATGGTCAGTTGGCCGGCAAATTCATCAGACACAATGGTGAGAAAAAAGTGCCCGCCGCCGCTTTTGGCGCCGTCGTGCCCGGCATGGCTGGCGCTATCGTCTTGTATTTCTATGTGCGCTGGTTTGAGGATAGCCAGCCGGGCTTGCATGGTTTCGATGGTGTTCATGTGGGGAATCCTTTCTTGAAAGGTTTTACGGTGACGCGCGCATACACGCCGGCGGCGGCATAGGGGTCGGCATCGGCCCAGGTTTGGGCGGCGGTGAGTGAATCGAATTCTGCCACGATCAAACTGCCGCTAAAGCCCGCTGGCCCGGGATCGATGCTATCGATAGCGGGAAAGGGGCCAGCCAGCAACAAGCGGCCGGTATTTTGCAGCTGCGTTAAGCGTGCCAGATGCGCCGGGCGCACACTGAGCCGCTGCTCTAGGCTGCTCGGTACATCTTCGCCGTAGATGGCGTAGAACATTAGTCGCTTTCCTTCTCAATGTATTTCGCCAGCACCAGACCCTGCAATAACATGAAGGCGAGCATCATGCCCATGAAGCCGAATAGCTTGAAATTCACCCAGGCGGCTAAAGAATAGTGGTTGGCGACATAAAGATTGACCACACCCATCACAGCGAAGAAAATCACCCAACTGTAATTGAGTTTTGCCCAAAGTGTTTCCGGCAATTCCATCTGGGCCTGCTGCATCATGGTGCGAATCAAGTTTTTCTTGAAGAGCAGGTGACTACCGGCGAGCACCACGGCAAATAGCCAGTACAGCACCGTTGGTTTCCATTTAATGAAGGTGGGGTCGTGCAGCCACAGCGTGGCGCCGCCTAATACGACGACCAAGGCTAGGCTAATCCACAGCATAGTGTCTACTTTGCCGTGCCGCAACCAGACCCAGGCAATTTGGACGACGGTGGCGATGATGGCGACTGCGGTGGCCATGAGAATGGGTAATTGCTTCGGGTCAGCCGGATAACTGACTGAAGCGGCCAGTGCGGCAGCTTGTTCTGGATTGCTCCCCGCCAGTTTGAAGGCAATGAAGAACAGAAAAATGGGAAATAGATCGAATAGGATTTTTTTCATAATGATTTCTAGTGGCGCACGGTCCAGCGCGCAAAATATTCTTGCATCAGGCTTTTCACCAGCGGGCCGTAAACCGGCTTATCTGATTGCTTCAAACCTTCCTCGAAAAACGCCGGTGCGTCTTCCGGCAGATTGCGGCCCAGGGTGTCGAACGCTTCATGCATTAAGGGCGCGTCCTGGGTGCGGGTGGCGACGATGGCGCAATTAAAATTCAAAATCCGCCACGGCCGGCCTGGATTGGATTTATCCAAGTCACTCTTGATCGCTTGCGTAGTGTGTTCCAGCACCGCTTGCATGGCGCGAAACAGCGCATGCAGCGACTCTTCCGCAGTCGTGTTGTTGGCCTTGGCGGCGAAGCCATTGACGATGGTCTCCAGCGCGCGGATTTCGCCTTCATGCCGCACCACCCACAGCGCTACGCCGACGGCGACTTTTTCCACATCGATCTTGGCTTGGGGCAATTCCATGCGCTCGGCCCAGGTGGCGAGATCAGCGGCGATATTGATGCAATGCTCGCCCAAGTCGCTCGGGTCGTCGTAGGGCAATGGGCCATAGGCGCCGTGTTCCTTATCCAATTTCTCGAACACGAACAGCAGTTTAGTCATGGCTTCGGCCAATTGGCCGGGAGCGACTTCGCCCGCAAGCTGATTGCGCTCGCTAAAACGCGTCTCGATGGCGCTGGCGGCGCCAGAGAAAAGATGCCGGATTTCTTGCAGTTCGGTCATGGGGTGCGGCGCGCGAAAGCGCGGCAGCGTGCTGATGAAGGCGGCAAGTTTAACATGAGCAAA
>JANYAU010000002.1 GCA_025361165.1 Betaproteobacteria bacterium
GCTGGAAAACCATTCAAGCTTGCCATGACCGCGTGTATGAGGAAGCTGCTGACCATCCTCAATGCTATGCTAAAAAAGAATCAAACATGGAAAATCGAACCTTTTTCTTGACACGGTTGCTCTCCCACAAGGGGCGAGGGGCTTTAGGGCGCTTAACCGAGTGACATGAGGGTCAGACACGATTATTCCACGCACGCGCGCAATCGAAGTATCACGCCATTTTTGTGGCGCGCAACAAATTTTCGCGCCATAACGATATCGTGCAAATGGCGCGATTTGCCGCTGGGTCGCCGCCCTGGCGACCATCCGGGTCTTAGCGATCTGGGACTTTAAGCGAAATCCCTAAACTGGATTGTTTGCGATCACAGACCTTCGCGCCCCACAGCGAGAAGGTCTGTGATCGCAACGCAAATGGCAACGTTCAAATAGGGATGCCGACAATTGGCGACGCAAGCCTGATTTAATCGCTCTCGAGGGTTGTGCCGCTCGATGTTGCCGCGCGTGCTGCCTCCCACGCAATTAACGCGACTTTTCTTTCCGCTCCCCAACGGTAGTTGCTGATTTCCCCCGTTTCACGGATGACGCGATGGCAGGGAATGAGCAAGGCAATATTATTCTTTCCCACAGCAGAACCGACGGTGCGCTGCGCTTTCGGCGCGCCTGCCATGTGCGCGAGCTGGCTGTACGACACAAGCTCACCGGGCGCCACTGATAGCAACGCCTCCCATACCTTGATTTGAAAGTTTGTCCCGTGCAGCATTAAATGTAATGGTTGGTCTGACGGCGTCGCACTGAATATCGCGACCGCCAGTTGCATTGCGCGCTGCTCGTCTTGTAGAAAAGTGGCAGCCGGCCATTCCTTCCACAACGCTGCCACCGCTTTGTCTTTCGTACCTTCTTCCAAAAACGCGACATGGCAGATGCCGCGTTCGGTCCATGCAATAAGGGCGTCGCCAAACGGCGTCGGCACCGAGCCGAACCGGATCTCGATCCCCGCACCCATGGTTTTTATCTCGCCTGGCGACATGGCTTCGCAGCTCACCATCAAATCATGCAAGCGCCCAGGACTCGACAATCCCGCTTCAAGCGTAACCGACAGCAAGTCTCCGGCGCAGCGCAATGCCTGCTTGGCGTACTCCTTCGTCACATATTGCAAAAATCGTTTGGGTGAGACGCCCGCCCATTCCGAGAAGACTCTTTGCAGGTGAAATTCGCTCAGTCCAAGGCTATCGGAAATTTCCTTGAGCGAGGGCTGGCGCCGGGCATGGCTGCGTATAAAGGTAATGGCACGCGCGACCGTCGCATATTGTCTGCCTTGATCTTCAATCGCATTACGCATTTCGATGCACCCCACGCAGCATCGGAGAGACGGAAGCAAATACGAAGCTGGCAACGTTCATGATCGATCCAATAAGTTTTGCACATGCAGAGTATCGCGAAGTATCGAGCGGGTTTCCACCCGATTCTTGCGGTGTTGAGGCTGTGGCGCTTCGCCGAACGCAAAGCGTCTGGCGTTTACAACCTACCAAATGGTAGGTTACACTTAAATCATTGATTCAATCATGAGGGCTTTCAATGGCGGCTAACCGCGTGGGCATCGACACCATCATCGCCAAGACCTCGGCGCTTTTCCGGCTCAAGGGCTATCACAGCACCTCCATGGATGAGGTGGCCCAGGTGTGCAAAATGCGCAAGCCCAGCCTTTACCACCACTTTCCGAGCAAAGAAGCATTGGGTCTGGCGGTGCTTGCCCGGATACAGGAGCGCTTCGAGCAGGAGGTGTTTCGCCATGCCTACGATGAAGGGCAGAGTCCAAAAAAGCGTATGGCCCGCCTCACCCGCGCCACGAAAAAGTATTTCTTCGAAGGGGAAGGCGGCTGTCTGGTGGGTAACTTCGCTTTGGAAACCATCGACCAGAATCCAGCGTTTACGGAGTTGATCCGGCATTACTTCGATACCTGGGCTGCAGCCATTGCCCACGTGCTGGTAGCCGTGATGCCCAGCAAGGATGCCCGCCGGCTGGCTGCCCTGTATGTAGCCGAAATCCAGGGCGCCATCATGATGATGCGGGTCTACCGGGACCGGGGCCGTTTGCGTCTGGTGTTAGCTCGCATGAACGCGTATTTTTCCGACCCAACGCAAGGAGTCTGACCATGAGTGCAAGTCCTGAAATTCGTCCCCCGATTCCTCCTTTCACCCGCGAAACAGCGATCCAGAAAGTCCGCATGGCGGAAGACGGCTGGAACAGCCGCGATCCGCAGCGAGTCTCCCTGGTCTACACACTAGACAGCCAGTGGCGCAACCGCGCCGAATTCCCCCGGGGCCGGGCCGAGATCGTCCAGTTTCTTAGCCGCAAGTGGGCGCGCGAGTTGGACTACCGGCTCATCAAGGAACTCTGGGCCTTCGATGGCAAGCGCATCGCCGTGCGCTTTGCATACGAATGGCATGACGACTCCGGGCATTGGTATCGTTCCTATGGCAACGAAAACTGGGAGTTCGATGGGAACGGCTTGATGCAGTATCGCCACGCCAGTATCAACGACATGCCGATCAAAGAAAGCGCGCGCAAGTTTCATTGGCCGCTGGGACGGCGCCCCGATGACCATCCAGGTCTTAGTGATCTAGGGCTGTAAAGGTTTGTGAACTAGCTCGCGCCGTCCAACGCCGCTTCCAGCTCTAGCCAGGTTTCTTCCAGTGTGGCGATCCTTTGTTCCAAGGTTTCGCGCTCGTTGTTGAGGAGATCAATCACCGTGGCATCGGGATTTTGATAGATATCCGGGTCGGCGAGCTGGCTTTGAGTGTCATTTAGCGCGGCTTGTGCCGCCTGCAATTCACTGTCCAATTTAGTTTGTTTGGAGAGCAATGCTTTCTTTTTACCCGATGCTGGGCGCTGGGGTTTTTCTGCGGCTGGCTTGGCTGCCTGCTGTGGGGAAACACGACGCTTTTCTACCCAGGTACGATAGTCTTCCAAATCGCCATCGAAGGGCACGGCTGTGCCTTCCGCTACCAGCCACAATTCATCGGCGGTGGCGCGTATCAGGCTGCGATCATGCGACACCAGCACCATCGCGCCGGTGTATTCCTCCAAGGCCACTGTCAGCGCATCGCGCATATCCAGATCGAGATGGTTGGTCGGCTCGTCGAGCAACAGCAGATGCGGTTTTTGCCAGGCGAGCAGGGCCAGCGCCAGGCGGCTTTTTTCGCCGCCGGAAAAACCCGATACCGGCCGATCATCGCTCTCCCCCGCCAGCCCAAAACGGCCGAGAAAATTACGCAATTCTTGGCTCTTGATACCGGGCGCGATGCGCAGGAAATGCTCGAGTGGCGTGGCCGTGGTATCGAGATGGTCTAACTGATGTTGCGCGAAATAGCCGATGCGAATATCGGGGGTGATTTCCACCGTGCCCGCGCTAGGCGCGAGTTCGCCTACTAGCAGTTTTATTAGCGTGGATTTTCCTGCGCCGTTCGGCCCCAGCAAAGCAATGCGCGCACCGGCGCGCAACACGAGATTGACATTGCTTAGCAAGACACGCTCACCATAAGCGGCGGCGGCATTGTCAACTTTGATCAGCGTATCGGGACTGCGCGCCGGGGCTTCTATTTCCAGTGCAAAATGGCCGTCTTCCAGACGCGCCGGGGCGATGCGCTCCAAGCGTTCCAACGCCTTCAAGCGGCTTTGCGCTTGTTTGGCTTTGCTGGCTTTGGCGCGGAAGCGGCGCACGAAATCTTCGAGATGCGCAATCTTTACCTGCTGTAGCCGCAGCGCTTGGTTTTGTTGTGCTGCGCGCTCGGCGCGGGTGCGCTCGAAGTCATCGTAATTGCCGCTGTACATCTCGATGGTTTTATTTTGAATATCGGCAATGCGGTTGACGCAAGCATTGAGAAACTCGCGATCATGCGACACGAGTAAGATACTGCCCGGATAACGCGCCAGGTATTGCTCCAGCCACAAGATGGCTTCGAGATCGAGGTGGTTGGTGGGCTCGTCCAACAGCAGCAAATCCGCGCGCCGCATGAGCGCGCGCGCAAGATTCAGCCGCATGCGCCAGCCGCCGGAAAAGCTCGCCACCGGGCGTTGGATATCCTCCGGCGCAAACCCTAAGCCACTCAGCAGTTGCGCCGCACGCGCTGGCGCGGCGTAGCCTTGGATGGCTTCGAGGCGGTGCTGTGCCTCGAACCACGCATCATCGTGCGCCTCGCGGCCGATGATGGCTTCCAATTGGCGTAGCTCGATGTCGCCATCCAGGGCAAATTCCAGCGCCGGTCGGTCGGAGTTGGCGATTTCCTGCTCAACAAAGGCCAAGGTCTTGCCAGCCTGCAGCGAAATCTCGCCGCCATCAGGCTTGAGTTCGCCGAGTATCAAACGAAACAGCGTGGATTTGCCGCAGCCGTTCTTGCCCACCAAGCCGACACGTTGTTCGGCGAAGATTTGCAAGTTCGCGTTGTGGAAGAGCGGCTTGTTGCCGGCGAGTTGATTGAGATTGAGGATAGTGAGCACGGGCGACATGATAGCCTAAGCGGCGGCGCTTATCTGGGTTAAAATGGCGCTTATTTGAAGCGCATATCGATGGCCGCCGTGGCCCACTCCTTTAGCCCCCTCTCACGCTTTCTGCTTAAGCTCTTGGCCCATATCCCGCTGCCGCTCGCGCATGGCATGGGCGTGCTGTTCGGCTGGCTAGCGGTGCTGTTGCGGCGGCGGCTGCGGCGTGAAATCCGGAGCAATTTGCGGGCAGCCGGATTGGATCATTGCGCCATGTTCTTGCGCGTTGGCGGTGAATTGGGCAAGACGCTGGCCGAAGTGTTACCGATCTGGTTGCGGCCCTTGGATCAGGCGGTCTCGCTCGTGCGCGAATGCCGTGGCTGGGAGCATGTGGAAGCCGCCATCGCCAAAGGCAAAGGCGTGGTGGTGCTCAGCCCGCATCTCGGCTGCCAGGAGTTGGCCGGATTGTATTTCGCGCCGCGTTGGCCCACCGTGGCGCTGTACCGGCCGCCGCGCGAAGCCTGGGCGCACGCGCTGATGCTGCAAGGCCGGCAACGCGGCAAGGGGCGCATCGTAGAACCCAATGCGCGCGGTGTACGCACCTTGCTGCAGGCGTTGCACCGCAACGAGTTCGTGTTTATTTTGCCGGATCAAACCGCGAATACGGGTGAAGGTGAATGGCTGCCTTTTTTTGGGCGCCATGCCTTTATGCCGATTCTGCCTTACCGCTTGATTCAAACCACGGGCGCTACACCGCTGCTGGTGTATTGCGAGCGCTTGCGCTTTGGGCGCGGCTATCGGCTTTGGATAGAACCCGTGCCGGATCTGCCACCGCAGATAAGCGATGCGGGGCGTATCGTGAATAACCAGATCGAAGCCGCGATCCGCCGTCATCCGACGCAATACTTGTGGAGCTATCGCCTGTATCGCGTGCCCGGCGCAGCGCCGCCTCCACCGGTACAAAATTAAACTTTATGTCCCTCCCTTAAATCAATACTGGATGAATCATGCAAACGATTGAGAACCTGAACGCCCGCTACGCGATTGCGCATCACCTATCCTTCAAAGAATCCGATGGCTTGATCGTGGCCGAGATCGACAATGCCCATGCCACCGCATCAATCTGCCTGCAAGGCGCGCATCTCATGACGTGGACGCCGAAGGGCCAGCAGCCGGTGATTTGGCTCTCGCCCGCCGCCAAACTTGCGCCGGGCAAGTCGATCCGCGGCGGCGTGCCGGTGTGCTGGCCATGGTTCGGCCCGCATCCAACGCAAGCGAGTTTTCCGGGCCACGGTTTTGCCCGCACCGTGATGTGGGAAGTCATCGGCGCCAAAGCGCTGAAAGACGGCGGCACATGGCTCGCGTTTCGCTTAGTGCCAACGGATGCCACCCGCGCACAATGGCCGCATCCGTGTGAACTGGTGTTGCAAGTCGTGGTCGGCAACACGCTGGACATGGATCTGGGCACGCTCAATACTGGTAGCGAATCCATCACCATCGGCGATGCGCTGCATACCTATTTCGAAGTAAGTGACCTGCGTGAGGTAGCGATTCACGGTTTGGATGGCGCGCCCTATATCGACAAAGTCGATAACGGCGCACAAAAACAACAAGCCGGCCCGGTAAGCATTTATCAAGAAGTCGATCGCATTTATTTCAACACTGGCCACGATTGCGTGATTGAAGACCCTGCGTGGAAACGCCGCATTCGCATCGCCAAACTCGGAAGCCGCTCGACCGTGGTATGGAATCCATGGATCGAAAAGGCGAACAAGATGGGCGATCTGGGTGAAAACGGTTACTTGAATATGGTGTGCGTAGAAAGCACCAATGCTGCCGACGATGTGGTGACGATTGCACCCCAGCAAGAACATCACTTGTGGGTGCGCTATTCAGTGGAAGCGCTGAGCTAACCCGCTTCGGGCGTTGCTCGATCGAGCGAGCGATTGGCGGCGCAACGCAACGAGTTGGCGCATAAGCCCGCAGCGCACGACCAAGCCAGAAAGCTGCTAGAGGGTAAAACCGCGCCCCCAACTTACGTTCCGGTTAGGCCAAAGTTCGCACCGCGCTCTCGCGTTTCCATTGACGCGTTTTCGCGGCCGCCAGAAATTGCTTGGTGTCGCCTGCTGCCACCACGCCACTGTCGGCAACCACGCCCGCTTTGTCGAGCAAGATCTTGCCACCGACATCGGCGGCGATTGCTTTCAAATGACCGAAGGCGTCGCGCACAAAGTCCACCGCCGCCCCCTCTTTGGTCAATGCTGCCGCACCATCTTTTGATAGAACGATGGCCACCGCGTCAAATAGGATCGACGGCGTACCGGCGAGCTGGCCATCGGCGGGCAGCGTAGAACCATCGGATAGTTTTACTTTCCCCACTTTCGGGGCAACCAGTTTGACGTTCGCGCCCGCCGCCACAATGGCTTTTTTCAACGAGGCAATCAGCGCTGCATCCGAACCATCGGCAATCAGGATGCCGATCACGCGTCCTTCCAGCGTGTCCTTGGCCTTGCCGATGAGTTGCAAGGCCGGTGATACGGGCAGGTCCTTAACCGGTGCAGCCGCAGGCGGTGCGGGAGGCAGCGGCGCAAGCGCGAGTCCATTGGCGACGCGCTCAGCGAGCGATGGGTCGATGTGGCGCAAATGGCCCACCATCGTCGCGCGCACATGCATATGCTCGACTTTGGATAATTCGAACACCAGCGCCGACGCGATGTGCGCCTGCTCGAACGGGCTTTGACTGCGGAAAAATTGTCGGGCCTGGCTATAGTGATCGGCAAAACTTTCGGCCCGGATGCGTCCCTTGACCCCGTCCTCCTCCACCTGCGCGCTGACAAAGCCCTGCGACGGACTTTCGCGCGGCGAAAGCGGCGCGAGCGAGTTCGGCTCGTACGCCACGCGCCCGGTGGGCTGCGCCATTTGCATATGGCCATCGCGCTGATGATTGGCGAATGGACACTTCGGGGCGTTGACTGGGATTTGATGAAAATTCGCGGAGCCCAGACGCGATAATTGCGTGTCCAAATAGGAGAACAAACGACCCTGCAACAAGGGGTCATTCGAAAAGTCGATGCCGGGCACGATATGCGACGGGCAAAAGGCGACTTGCTCGGTCTCGGCAAAGAAATTGTTCGGCCAGCGATTCAGCACCATGCGACCGATCACTTGCAAGGGAACCAGTTCTTCCGGAATCAGCTTGGTCGCGTCCAGATGGTCGAAGGGAAATTTGTCCGCTTCTGCTTGGGTGAACAATTGGACCGCCAGCTCCCATTCCGGAAACTGACCGGCTTCGATCGCCTCAAATAATCCACGGCGATGAAAGTCGGGATCGGCGCCGGCGATCTTGACGGTTTCATCCCAGATGGTCGATTGCAGGCCCAGCTTCGGTCGCCAGTGAAATTTCACGAAGGTCGAAACGCCAGCAGCGTTAATCAGCCGGAAGCTGTGAATGCCGAATCCTTCCATCATCGCCAGCGAACGCGGCAAGGTGCGGTCCGACATGATCCACATCACCATGTGCATCGATTCGGGGGTCAGCGAAATGTAATCCCAGAAGGTGTCATGGGCAGTGGCGGATTGTGGGAAGCCGCGATCCGGTTCCATTTTGACGGCATGGATCAGATCGGGAAACTTGATCGCATCCTGAATAAAAAATACCGGAATGTTATTTCCGACCAGATCCCAGTTGCCTTCTTTGGTGTAGAACTTCACGGCGAAGCCGCGCACGTCACGCGGTGTATCGACCGAACCGGAACCGCCGGCGACGGTCGAGAAGCGCGCGAATAACGGTGTCTGTTCACCGACCTCGGTCAGGATTTTTGCGGTGGTGTATTTTTTGAGAGATTTGGTCAACTCGAACACGCCATGCACGCCGGTGCCGCGCGCATGCACGATGCGCTCGGGAATGCGTTCATGATCGAAATGGGTAATTTTTTCGCGGAGGATAAAGTCCTCCAGCAAGGTCGGGCCCTTCGGATTCGCTTTCAGGGAATTCTGATTGTCGGAAATGGGCAATCCCTGATTGGTGGTCAGCACCGGGTCACGGGTACCTGCTGTCTGATGCAATTCGCCGCCATGCCCTGTGGATTGTTGTGCTGCGCCGCGAACCGACCGCATGCCGGATTGCTTCGCCGGTGGTGCTTTCACTGCCGATTTTTTGCTTGCCATGATTTAACGCCTTCTCAATAGGTGTGGGGCGCGCGACTCATGTCGCGGCGTATGGGAAAGGGCAAGTTACCGCAAGCTTATGCTTCGCTCTGTACGATAGCCCACATTGCGAAGCGCGTTCTGCTGCAAATTAGAGAATTACAGTAATTCAATCCCGGCAAAGGTGATGGCCGCCGGATCGAAAATGCATCGTCCTTTACGGGATGTCACGCACCGCCCGGTTAATGCATTCTCACTGACTTTACGCATAATGCTTGCTCCGGCTGAGCAGTACCTCGCCACCTGACGCATTATTTTCAGATCAGTCGTGCACCACTTTCTGACATTCACTCTTATGTGCGATGCCGTACAGACCGTGTGCGCTCTTGCGCATATTTTTGCCACAATGAGCGCTGGAAATTTAATACGACGCTCTGGTCAATTGTTGAAATCAATTATCAGGAGATAGTCATGGACAAACATCAAGTTAAAGGTCGCGTCAAAGAAGCAGAAGGTAAGGCTAAGGAAATCACCGGCAAAATCGTTGGCAACAAGAGCTTAGAACAAAGGGGTAAAGCCGAGAAAACCGCCGGCAAAATCGAAGCGGGTTATGGCGATCTTAAAAACGACATCAAAAAAGGTCATTAACCGCATTTTGACAGGAGAAGAACATGAATTATGAAGATCGCGATACCTACGGTATGTACAAAGGCAACACGGCCGGCGGACCCGGACCCGATGTGAAGCATGGACCGGGGCCGGAGGTAATGGGCGCTGACACCCTCGTTGGGAATGACGTCTACAATCATAAAGACGAAGACCTGGGCGACATCAAGGAAATTATGTTGGATATGCGCAGCGGTAAAGTCGGTTATGCGGTGCTGTCCTTCGGCGGCTTCTTGGGTATGGGCGAGAAGCTGTTCGCCGTCCCCTGGAACGCCTTGAAGTTGGATACGGAACACAAGCGCTTCGTGCTCAACGTGGAGAAAGATCGCCTCAAATTGGCACCGGGGTTTGATAAGGATAAGTGGCCCAATATGGCGGACCAGTCCTGGGCTAAAGAAATTCACTCTTACTATGGTACTCAGCCGTATGCAGATGAGCCGCGCGTCTAACCCATTCGCGTTGCAGCGCTTCATCGCGCCGCATCACTTGTAACAATAACCGCATCAAATACGGCGGACCGAGCGTGCCCGTCTATCGTTTAATTTTAATGGAGATACAATCATGAATGCAAACACATCGGGCGCAACTACAGATTTTTCCGATTCATCCAAAAAACCGCTTAATGGAGACGCTATGGGTACGAATAAGTCCGGCACAGTTACAGATTTTTCTAACGTTTCCAAACAACAATTGATTCGTGATTTCAAGGTGGTCATTGATGATGCTGAGGCCCTGATCAAAGCCACCGCCAATCAAGGCGGTGAAGCAATCGCGGCAGTGCGTGCCAAAGCCGAAGAATCGCTTGCCCACGCCAAAGTAAAAATGACTGAGGCCCAAGATGCGCTGATGGAAAAAGCCCGTGTCGCCGCACGCGCCACCGATGATTATGTGCATAAAAATCCCTGGCGGGCGGTGGGTGCTGCTGCCGGTGTAGGTTTGGTGATCGGTTTGTTGATCGGTCGCCGTTAAGCCAACGATGACCGGGGAAAATAATCTCGCGAGCAAAGGGTTGCTCGAGTCGCTCAAGACCCTCACCGGTACGCTGGTTGCCATCCTGCATACGCGTTTAGAATTATTTTCCACCGACCTGGAAGAAGAACGCGCGCGGCTGGCAACCTTGTTCATATTGACGCTGGTGGCGTTGTTCTGCGTGGGTGTGGGAGTGATCCTGGCGGCATTATTTGTTGTCGTCGCCTTCTGGGATACGCATCGCTTGCTGGCGCTCGGTGGTCTCACGGGATTGTTTTTACTCGGCGGTCTGTTAGCTTCGTGGATGGCGCAATATAAGTTACGCACAAAGCCTAAACTGTTTGCCGCAAGCCTGGCTGAGCTCTACCAGGACAGCACACATCTGCCGCCGCGAGTATGAATTTTAACTTGCAAAACATAGCGCAACGCCGCAGTCATTTGCAGACAGTGGCCGCCAGCCAGCGCGTAGAACTTGAACAATGCGTGGAACGCTTTCGCGCTCCCCTGGCACTCGCAGATCGTGGCGTGGACGCGATCCGTTTTGTGCGGCGCAACCCCCTGGTGTTAGCCGGCGCTAGCGCTTTGTTCGTCGCTTTGCGCCGCTACCGTATTAGCAAATGGTTGCAACGCGGCTGGCTAGCTTGGCAGCTGGTGCGCAGACTGCGCAACAGATAAGCGAAAAGGGGTTATTATTCTGAACCGGTTTGCGGACCAAATATGCGCAAACGGCATCAGGTGACCAGGTCGGGCATGGATCGAGTAAATTCTCTTAATTTAGGGGGGTAAATTATGAACGCAATAAAAGTATTCGGGATTGTACTGATCGTGGCCGGTGTTCTTGGTCTGGCATATGGCAGCTTTAGTTATACCAAGGATACGCAACAAGCTAAACTCGGCCCGATCGAGCTTTCGGTTAAGAATAAGGAAACGGTCAATATCCCGGTCTGGGCGGGCGTAGGTGCCATAGTAGCCGGTGTGTTCCTGCTCTTTATGCGCAACAAATAGAGCATCATTTCAATCTGAAACAACAGCACCGTAATCAGCTTTGCAGCCACTGCGGCTGCAAAGCTAAATTACGCAACTGGCTCACAGGCGGAGGGTTTCTAAAATGAATGCCGGTCGTTTTGCCGCATTGTCATCCACTATAATTTCCTCGTTTTCCTTCACTATATTCAGCTGCCCCCGTCATATCAAAGCAATAATTCTCCCGCAACAAACGTTCAATTTTATTACTCGGCAGCGGCAGACTAAAGTAAAAGCCTTGTGCGAAATCGCACCCTTGCGCGCGCAATAATTCCATCTGCTCACGGCTCTTCACCCCTTCCGCGACAACCTTCATACCCAGGCTATGGGCCATGGTGATGATCGCTTGGGCAATCGCGGCATCAGCCGGATTGCTTGCAATATCGCGTATAAATATCTCGTCTATTTTCAGAACGTCAATCGGCAACTGCTTGAGATAGCCGAGCGAAGAATAGCCAGTACCGAAATCATCAATCGACATGCGAACGCCGCGCTCGAAAAGATTGTTCATTATGGAGATGGCGTTTTGGGGGTTATGCATTGCCACTCCTTCGGTCAACTCCAGTTCGAGATATTTTGGAGACAAGTTCTCTTCGTCGAGTATGTGGGTAATCAGCTCCGGTAGATCGGCATGACGAAACTGCACCGCTGACAGGTTTACTGCAATAACCAGTGGAGCGAAGCCGGCTTCCATCCAGGCTTTTGTCTGCCGTATGACGCTCCTGAGCACCCATTCTCCGATCGATAAGATCAGTCCACAGTCTTCTGCAATCGGGATGAATTCCGCCGGGGATACCATGCCAAGGTTGGGATGCTGCCACCGTACGAGCGCTTCTGCGCCGGTGATGCACAACACGACGGAGCCGAGCAGCAGGAATGCATGCATG
>JANYAU010000011.1 GCA_025361165.1 Betaproteobacteria bacterium
GTTCACCGGTAGTAAGCGCATAAACGAAACCACTACACACTGCTTGTAGATCGAACGCCGGGCAACCATTGGTAATCCCCAGCTTTTGCTGTACCAAACAAGCCGTGCTCGGAAAAACAAAATCCGGCGTAGTCGTGGCAAGCACAATCAGATCGATTTGGTTCGGCGCAATGTCCGCTGCTTCTAAAGCAGCCAGCGCCGCGGCAGTCGCCAGATCGCTGGTGGTTTCGTGTGCAGCCGCGACATGCCGCTCACGGATGCCGGTACGCGAAACGATCCACTCATCGGAAGTGTCGACGCGTTTTTCCAGCTCGGCATTAGTGAGAATGTAGGCCGGGAGATAACTCCCGGTACCGATAATGCGGGCGTAAGTCATACGGCTTCTTGTGGATGTTCGATGGCTATTTGCTCGGTAATGCGGCGCAACACACTGCGGCGGCATTCTTCGATAGCGCGGTTAAGTGCGAATTGGAAAGCGAAATTGTCGGCGCTACCATGGCTTTTAATCACTATACCGCGCAAACCGAGCAGACTGGCGCCATTGTAGCGCCGATGGTCGACCCGTTGTTTAAAACGCGACAGCACTGACCAAGCAAACCCTGCGGCAATTTTTGATAGCAGGCCGCGCTGGAATTCCTGTTTGAGAAAGGTGCCCATCATTTGCGCGAGACCCTCCGATGTCTTGAGTGCAACATTGCCGACAAAACCATCGCACACCACCACATCGGTGGTGCCTTTGTAGATGTCGTCGCCTTCCACATTGCCGTAGAAATTGAGGTGGCTGTGGCGCAGCAATTCCGCGGCTTGCTTCACCACGTCGTTGCCCTTAATCGCCTCGGCGCCGATGTTGAGCAGACCGACACTCGGGCGCGGCAAGTCTTCCACTGCCGAAGCCAGCATCGCACCCATGACCGCGAATTGTAGTAAATGCTCTGCGGTGCAATCGACATTTGCGCCCAAATCCAATACGTAAGCACGGCCTTTTAATGTGGGCAACACAGTGCAAATTGCCGGGCGATCGATGCCAGGCAAGGTTTTTAACACGAAGCGCGAAATCGCCATCAGCGCGCCGGTATTACCGGCACTGACCGCGGCATGCGCCTCGCCGGTTTTCACCAGATCGATCGCAACCCGCATTGAGGAATCTTTCTTACTCCGCATGGCGATCGCCGGCGGGTCGTCCATGGTGATGACTTCGGTGGCGTGATGAATGCGCAGTCGTGGGCTGGGCGCGCGTTTCTGAGCGGCGAGTTCCGCCTCCAACGCGTCGCGCAGGCCGACGAGAATGATGTTGACTTCCGGATCGCGGTCAAGCACTGCGAGCGCGGCAGGAACGGTAACATGGGGGCCATGATCGCCACCCATGGCGTCAATTGCGACAGTGATATCCATTGAATCGCTAGCGCTGGTTGCGCTTGCGGACAAAACGCTTATTCACCCTTGGACTTAAGCACCTTTTTGCCACGGTAATAACCGCTGGGGCTGATGTGGTGACGCAAATGCACCTCACCCGTGGCGGGCTCCACTGCCAGCGGGGGGTTAGTCAAAAAGTCGTGTGCGCGGTGCATACCACGTTTCGATGGGGACTTTTTATTCTGTTGTACAGCCATGATTCAAACTCCTTAAACTATCTTTCAATATCGGTCTTCAGCCGCGCCAATGCCGCGAACGGATGAAGCGTTCCAAGTTCACTGTGTGTTTGCCCCTTGCAAGCCGCTTCCGGATGATACGCAGCCATCGGCAACGCGAGCAGTATTTCCTCTTCCACCAACTCCGCTATCGACAAATTTCGTTGCGCCGGTATCCGGTCGGGCGTATCCGGATCCTCCTCTGCCAAGACTTGTGCATCCTTGCTCAGCAGCAGCGGTGAATCAATTTCAAGTGCGTAGTCCATTGGTTCCAGACAACGCTGACACACCAGTTTCAGTGTTGCTTGCACTTGACAGCGCAAGCCCGGTTCATTATTTTCGTTCAGGAAGCCAGTCAACTTAAAGCGGACTTCGCCCGTAACCGAGGCCAAGCCCTCCTTCACTCGATCCAGGTGCGCGATAGCGATCTTGCCGTCCAGGCTTTTGTACCCTCGCGCAAACTCCAGCGGATCAGCCACGACCTGTTCAGACATAAGCCGCGCATGATACAATTTTAGGCTTTAGCTGTCAAAACGAGAGTTTGCGCGTGTTCAAGAAAATCCTAGTCGCCAATCGTGGGGAAATCGCTGTGCGCATCGTGCGCGCCTGCTCCGAAATGGGGATTAAATCGGTGGCGATCTATACTGACGCCGACCGCCACGCGCTGCACGTGAAAAAAGCCGACGAGGCCTATAACCTGGGCGCCGATCCGGTGATGGGCTATCTCAACGCCCATAATATCGTTAATCTTGCGGTCGCTTCGGGTTGCGATGCACTGCATCCCGGCTATGGTTTCCTCTCGGAAAACCCCCAACTCGCGGAGATTTGCGCCCGCCGTGGCATCAAATTCATCGGCCCGGAAGCCGCCGTGATTCGCCAGATGGGCGACAAAATCGCCGCGCGCCACGCCATGATCAAGGCTGGCATCCCAGTCATCCCTGGCTCTGAAGGGAATTTGAACTCAGTTGCTGAAGCAGTACTGTTAGCCAAAAAAATCGGCTATCCAGTCATGCTCAAAGCCACCAACGGCGGCGGCGGACGCGGCATTCGGCGCTGTAATAGCGAAGAAGAGCTGCTTAAGAATTATGACCGCGTCGTCTCCGAGGCGACCAAAGCGTTTGGCAAACCGGAAGTGTTCCTGGAAAAAGCCGTGGTCAACCCGCGCCATATTGAAGTGCAGGTGCTCGGCGACAACTTCGGCAACGTGATTCACTTGTTTGAGCGTGATTGCTCGATCCAGCGCCGCAACCAGAAACTCATCGAGATCGCGCCCTCGCCCCAGCTCACTGAATTACAACGCCAATACATCGGCAAGCTTGCAGTACAGGCTGGGCGCGCAGTGAAATATGTCAATGCCGGTACCATTGAATTTTTACTCGACTCCGACAACCAGTTTTATTTTATGGAAATGAACACGGGCTTGCAGGTGGAACACACCGTGACCGAAACCATCACCGGCGTGGATATCGTACAGGAGCAAATTCGCATCGCTAGCGGCCTGCCTTTGCAGTACCAGCAGACCGACGTGCATTATCGGGGCTTCGCTATGGAGTTCCGCATCAATGCCGAAGACCCGCAGAACGACTTCCTGCCGAGTTTCGGCCGCGTGACGCGTTATTACGCGCCGGGCGGCCCCGGCGTGCGCACCGATGCCGCAATGTACACTGGCTACGTGATCCCGCCCTACTACGATTCGATGTGCGCCAAGCTCACGGTATGGAATCTGTCATGGGAAGGCGTGATCGCGCGCGGCCGACGTGCTTTGAATGACATGGTGGTATATGGGGTCAAAACCACGATCCCGTATTACCAGCAAATATTGCAAAATACCGAATTTCGAGAAGGCCGTTTCGACACCAGCTTCGTGGAAACCCACCCCGAACTGACGCAGTACCACACACCTCGACCCAAGGAATTATTGGCGGTTGCGATCGCGAGTGCGATTGCGGCTCATGAAGGCCTTTGATAGCGTGCTATAAAAAATGACGAAGATCCATATTACTGAACTTGTTCTGCGCGACGGCCATCAGTCGATACTCGCTACCCGCATGCGCACCGAGGACATGCTGCCGATTCTGTCCAAGCTGGACAGCGCTGGCTTCTGGTCGCTGGAAGCCTGGGGCGGCGCCACTTTCGATGCCTGCGTGCGCTTCTTGCGAGAAGATCCCTGGGCGCGACTGAAGACGCTACGCAAACACTTGCCCAACTCGCGCATCCAAATGTTGCTGCGCGGCCAAAACTTGCTCGGCTATCGCCACTATCCGGACGATGTGGTGCGCGCTTTCGTACAGAAATCCGCCGATAACGGTGTAGATGTGTTCCGCGTGTTCGACGCCATGAACGATCTGCGCAACCTGCGCGTCTCGATCGAAGCGGTGAAAAAATCCGGCAAGCACGCCGAAGGTACGATCTGTTACACCACTAGCCCGGTGCACAATATTCCGCATTTCGTGGCGTTGGCTAAAGAACTCGAAAGCATGGGCTGCGACACTATCGCCATTAAAGACATGGCGGGCCTGCTCACGCCCTATACCACCGCCGAATTGGTAAAAGTCATCAAAGCCGCGGTGAAGATGCCGATCCATCTGCACAGCCATGCTACTTCAGGGCTGTCCGCCATGTCCTTCCTCAAGGGGGTCGAAAACGGCGCGACTATGCTCGATACCTGCAACTCTGCGCTCGGTGAAGGTGCTAGCCATTCTTCCACCGAGAGCATTGTCGCCGCCTTGCAGGGCACGGAGTACGACACCGGTCTGAACCTGGCACAACTGCAAGAAATCACTGCCTACTTCCGCGAAGTGCGCAAAAAGTACTGGCAGTTCGAGAGCGACTTCACCGGCGTGGATACGCGCGTGCTGGTGAACCAAGTGCCCGGCGGCATGATCTCCAATCTGTCGAATCAGCTTAAAGAGCAAGGCTCGCTCAATCGCATGGATGAAGTGCTGGCCGAGATTCCGCGCGTGCGCGAAGATTTGGGTTTTCCGCCGTTGGTGACGCCGACCTCGCAAATCGTCGGCACCCAAGCGGTGCTCAACGTGCTCACCGGCGGGCGCTACAAAAGCGTCACCACCGAAGTGAAACATTATCTGCAAGGCTTTTACGGCAAGGCACCGGGGCCGGTCAATCAAGCGGTGCAAAGCCTCGCTATTGGCAGCGCCGACGTCATCACTTGCCGCCCCGCTGACTTGCTGGAGCCCGAACTGGATAAGCTGCGCAATGAGATCGAAAGCCTGGCAAAATCTGAAGAAGACGTGCTCACCTACGCCATGTTTCCGGATTTGGCGCGCACCTTCTTCCAAGAGCGCGCGGCTGGCACGCTCAAGCCTGAACCCTTACTGACTAAGGAAGCAATGCAAGCCGGTGGCCAACGCTACGCGCCGAACGAATTCAAGATCACCTTGCATGGCGAGACCTATCACATCAATCTCACCGGCAGCGGCCAATCTGGCGAAAACCAGCGGCCGTTCTACGTGTCGGTAGATGGTGTAAATGAAGAAGTATTCGTTGAAACACTCAGCGAAGTCGAAGTGGGCAGTAGCGGAAACGGTAGCAGCCGTGCCAAAAAAACCAACGCCGAAGGCAACAGCAGCAAACGTCCGCGCCCCGCGCACCAAGGCCATGTCACCACCGCGATGCCCGGCGCCATCGTCGAGGTAATGGTGGAAATCGGAAAAAAAGTCAAAGCCGGCGATCCGGTGTTGGTGATTGAAGCAATGAAAATGGAAAACGAAGTGCAAGCGCCCGTCACTGGCACCGTGATCGGCGTGTTTGTCGCTAAGGGCGATACCGTCACACCGGATGAATCATTGATTGAGATTCAGCCGGAATAAGGTACGGTATAAGGCTAACGGATTACGTTCACGCTAGTCCGCTATACACCATGCCAAAACTCGTCCTCGCCTCTTCTTCCCCTTATCGCCGCGAGTTGCTCACGCGCTTACAAATTCCATTCGAGGTCATCTCGCCCGACGTGGATGAGGCGCCTTTAGCGCATGAAGCGCCGCAAGATACCGCACTGCGTTTAGCGCAGCTTAAAGCCTGTGCCGTGGCAAAAAAATTTCCCGACGCCCTGATTATCGGCTCGGATCAAGTCGCGCTGCTCGGCACACAACAGCTTGGCAAGCCACATACGTTCGAGAATGCCAAAAAACAACTCGTGGTAGCCAGCGGCCAGTCCCTGGTGTTTCATACCGCGCTCTGCCTCTACAATAGCCGCACTAAAAATATGCAGGCGCGCGTGGTGCCGATCGCGATCAAATTTCGCACCTTGAGTGAAGACTTGATCGAACGCTATCTGGAAAAAGAACAACCCTACAACTGCGCCGGCAGCGCAAAATTCGAAGGCTTGGGCATCGCGCTCATCGAGCGCTTCGAAGGCGAAGACCCCAATGCCTTGATCGGCCTGCCGCTCATCGCCTTAGTCGATATGCTGCACAACGAAGGCATTAGCTTACCTTAAGCTCACCGCCACGCCCTAAACGAAAAAAAGCAGCCTAGGGCTGCTTTTTTCTTGGTGCGGGCTAATACCGTGCGAGTGATTAAACTTGCTCGGGCTTCTTCTCTGTCGCTTGCACCGGCGGATCGATCAATGCCTTCATGGAAAGACGCAAACGACCCTTCTCATCTGCTTCCAGCACTTTCACGCGCACGATCTGGCCTTCTTTAAGGTGCTCGCCGACAGTGTTGACGCGCTCGTGTGCAATCTGCGATATGTGCAGCAAGCCATCACGGCCCGGCAACACACTCACGATCGCGCCGAAATCCAATAACTTGAGCACGGTTCCTTCATACACGCGCCCCACTTCGACTTCGGCGGTAATTTCTTCGATGCGTTTCTTGGCGAGATCGCCGGCTTCGATGCTCATGCAGGCGATGGTCACGGTACCGTCTTCGCCGATGTCGATGGTGGTGCCGGTTTCTTCGGTAAGGGCGCGAATCACGGCGCCGCCCTTGCCGATGACGTCACGAATTTTCTCTGGATTGATTTTCAGAGTGATCATGCGCGGCGCAAAGTCGGACAGTTCGGAGCGCACATCCGGCACCGTTTGCTTCATGATGCCGAGGATATGCATCCGGCCTTCTTGCGC
Organism: Betaproteobacteria bacterium; assembly: GCA_025361165.1. GTDB lineage: Bacteria > Pseudomonadota > Gammaproteobacteria > Burkholderiales > Thiobacteraceae > RBG-16-58-11. The sequence continues at coordinate 6,716 of JANYAU010000011.1, forward strand.
TTGCACCAGCGCGGCATGCATGATTTCTTTGGTGATGCCGGTGATCTTGATGTCCATCTGCAGTGCGGTAATACCGTTCTCGGTACCCGCCACTTTGAAATCCATATCGCCCAGATGATCTTCATCGCCGAGGATGTCGGTCAGTACTGCGAAGCGGTTGCCTTCTTTGATCAAGCCCATAGCGATACCCGCCACGTGCGCTTTTACCGGCACGCCAGCATCCATCAACGCTAAGCAACCACCGCACACCGAGGCCATAGAGCTGGAGCCATTGGACTCAGTGATTTCAGACACCAGCCGAATCGCATAGCTAAAATCACCAGCTTCCGGGAGTACCGCCATCAGGGCGCGTTTAGCGAGACGGCCATGGCCGATTTCGCGACGCTTGGGCGTACCCACGCGGCCAGTCTCACCGGTCGCATACGGCGGCATGTTATAGTGCAGCATGAAGGGATCGGAAAAATCGCCTTGCAGCGCATCGATTTTTTGCGCATCGCGCGCGGTGCCGAGCGTGGCCACCACCAAAGCCTGCGTTTCGCCGCGCGTAAACAGTGCTGAACCGTGGGCACGGGGCAACACGCCGGTGCGGATGGTGATCGGGCGCACGGTGCGTGTATCGCGGCCGTCAATGCGCGGCTCGCCACCAAGAATGCGTGACCGTACCACTTTCGCTTCACGCTCATGGAACAAATCTTTCACCGCGTTCTGCTGGGTGGTGTCCATATCGGCCGTGATGAGTTCGCTGCATACGCGTTCCCGAATCGCATCCACTTGTGTCATGCGCACTTGTTTCTGGGTGATGCGATAGGCATCTTGCAGCGCGGTGTCGGCGAGCTGACTCACGCGTTCCACCAAAGCGGCGTCATGTTGCATGGGCGTCCAATCCCAGGGTTCTTTGCCGGCCTCTTCCGCCAGTTCGTTGATCACTTTGATCACGATTTGCATTTGCTCGTGGCCAAACACCACAGCGCCGAGCATCACATCTTCCGGCAATTCTTTGGCCTCGGATTCCACCATCAGCACTGCCTGCTCAGTACCCGCCACCACGAGGTTCAAGGCGGAGGTTTCAAGTTCGGTCTTGGTCGGGTTGAGCACGTATTCGTTGTTGATATAACCGACGCGCGCCGCGCCGAGCGGGCCGCTGAAGGGCACGCCGGAAATCGACAATGCGGCGGATGCGCCGATCAAAGCGGCGATATCCGCATCTACTTCAGAGTTGGACGACATCACCGTCGCCACGATTTGCACTTCGTTGTAGAAGCTATCGGGAAACAAGGGGCGAATCGGACGATCGATCAGGCGCGAAGTCAGCACTTCTTTTTCCGAAGGCTTGCCTTCGCGACGGAAAAAACCGCCGGGGATTTTGCCCGCAGCATAAGTGCGCTCTTGGTAATCGACAGTTAAAGGGAAGAAGTCTTGGCCCGCTTTGACGCCTTTCGCGCCAACCACGGTGACTAGTACGCAGGTATCGTCCATATTCACCATCACGGCGCCGGAGGCTTGGCGAGCAATCTCCCCAGTCTCTAGCGTGACTTGGTGTTTGCCGTAGGTGAAGGTTTTTTTAATGAGACTCAAGGTTTTGATCCTTTATCAACAAACAAGCCCGCGGCGCGGGCTACACAAGAGCAAAAAAATAGGCGCGGTGGATACCGCGCCTGGTGCGTTTTTTACTTGCGCAAGCTAAGCCGATCAATCAGAGAACGGTAACGCTCGGCACTCGAGCGCTTCAGGTAATCTAACAGTTTACGGCGCTTGCTCACTAATTTCAGTAGGCCACGGCGAGAATGGTGATCCTTGACATGATCTTTGAAGTGGCCAGTCAGATGATTAATGCGCGCCGTCATCAGCGCGACTTGCACTTCGGGCGAGCCGGTGTCGCTTTGCGCGAGCTGGTAATCGCCTACGATTTTTGCCTTATCGGCGGTGGTTACAGCCATGTCGGTCTAGCTCCAACGGAAAACGCGCATTTTACCTTTTAATGCGCCATTTTTACAAGCATTATTCGAGCTTTTAGTGAATACCGTCAGCGCTGCACGACGAGCCGGGTAGGTGCCAGCTTGCCCTCAGAGTTAACTTCACCCACGCCAATAAATATTTGTTTTTCATCGTAAATTCTAAAGCGCTGGTGAACTTGAAGTTTGGGTTGCCATATCGCCTGGCCCTGACGTAGGTAATACGCCGCATCGCGATCCAACTCTATACTTGGCAAGCCGGGCAGCAATTGATCGGTCGGCAGCAGCAAGGTATCTCGCTCCGCTTCCGGCGTGGCTTCTAGCGTATCCAAGGTGAGTGCGTCGGCCAATGAAAAATTACCTACACGGGTACGGCGCAGACCGATCAGATGTGCCCCGCAACCCAGCAAGCTGCCGATGTCTTCCGCCAGTACCCGGATATAAGTGCCTTTGCTGCAATCGACGCTGATGCACACGACATCACCTTGAAAATCCGTCAGCACGATGCGATGCAGGGTAATCTCGCGCGCCGCGCGTTCAATCTCTATACCTTGACGCGCATATTTATATAAGGGCTGGCCCTGGTGTTTTAGCGCCGAATACATCGGCGGCATTTGCATAATCGTGCCGACAAAATGTTGCGCAGCGCGTTCAACCTCGGCATGTGTAACCGCCACCGCCTGCTGGGTGAGTATTTGGCCCTCGCTATCGCCCGTATCGGTGGTGATGCCCAGCTTGATCACTGCGTCATAGGCTTTATCGGCATCGGTGGGATATTGCGCAAACTTAGTCGCTTCGCCTAAACACAGCGGCAGCAATCCGCTTGCCAGCGGATCCAAAATGCCGGTATGCCCGGCTTTGGCCGCACGAAATAGCCGCTTCGCGTGTTGCAACGCCGCATTCGAGGTGATGCCTACCGGCTTGTCGAGCAGCAAAACGCCACTCACATCGCGTTTGATTCGCTTGATTTGCACAGAAACGCTAGAAAATTAGTCGTCGGCAGGATGCCGCGCGTCTTCGGCCACGGCGTCGGCTATGAGTTTGTCGAGCCGCACACCTTGTTCGATGGAAATATCGTGTATGAAGTGCAAGGCCGGCATAATGCGCAATTTCATGCGGTGCGCGACTTGAGAGCGCAAATAGCCCGCCGCCGAATTCAGGCCGGCGAGCGCTTCTTTTAGACGCGCTTGATCGCCCAGCAGAGAGAAAAAAACTTTGGCATGTGAATAATCTGAAGTGACTTCGACACCGGTCACGGTGATCATTCCCACCCGCGGATCTTTGAGCTCAAGCTGAATCAGCTCGGCCAATTCGCGCTGAAGTTGTTCCGCGACACGGCGCGGGCGGGATGCATCTTTAGGCATAAGTTACAGCGTACGCGCCACCTCAACCACCTCGTACGCTTCGAGCTGATCGCCTTCTTGGATTTCATTAAAATTCTTGAGCGACAAGCCGCACTCGAAATTCGCTTTTACTTCTTTGACGTCATCCTTGAAGCGCTTGAGGGAATCGAGTTCGCCGGTGTGAACCACCACGCCGGCACGTACCAAGCGCACTATAGCATTGCGCTTGATAACGCCCTCCAGCACATAACAACCGGCCACTGCGCCGACTTTGGAAATTCTAAATACTTGCCGAATTTCGACCACGCCCAGAGCCTGTTCTTTCTTCTCCGGCGTCAGCATGCCCGACATCGCCGCTTTGATCTCGTCCACCGCTTCGTAAATGATGTTGTAGTAGCGAATATCCACGCCGTTGGTTTGCGCGAGCTTGCGCGCCTGCACATCGGCGCGTACGTTGAAGCCGATAATCACCGCCTTGGAGGCCAGTGCCAGGTTCACGTCGGATTCGGTGATGCCGCCTACCGCGCTATGAATGATCAGGACTTTGACTTCTTCGGTCGAGAGCTTGGACAAGGAATGCACCAAAGCTTCTTGCGAGCCTTGCACGTCGGCTTTGATAATGAGCGGTAGTGATTTGACTTCGCCCATTTGTTCAAACATGTTCTCGAGATTCGTCGCATGCTGCCGCGCCAACTTCACATCACGGAATTTGCCTTGGCGGAAAAGGGCGATCTCGCGTGCCTTGCGCTCATCCACCAAGGACATCGCGTCCTCACCGGCGAGCGGCACATCGGTCAGTCCCAGAATTTCTACAGGGATAGAAGGTCCAGCTTCTTTCACCGGTTTACCGTTTTCATCCAACATGGCGCGTACGCGGCCGAAAGATGCGCCGGCCAACAAGATATCGCCTTGGCGCAAGGTGCCGGACTGCACCAAGATCGTTGCCACCGGCCCGCGGCCTTTATCCAAACGGGATTCGATCACCAACCCTTTTGCCGGACAATCGCGCGGGGCATTCAGATCGAGCACTTCCGCCTGCAGCAGCACGCGCTCCAACAGTGCGTCGATGCCCTGCCCGGTCTTGGCGGACACTTCGACGAACATGGTATCGCCGCCCCAGTCTTCGGCCACCACGCCTTGCGCCGAAAGTTCTTGTTTCACGCGCTCCGGATTCGCTTCCGGCTTATCGATCTTATTCACTGCAACCACTACCGGCACGTTGGCCGCTTTGGCATGATGAATGGCTTCGATGGTTTGCGGCATTACCCCATCGTCTGCCGCCACCACCAGGATAACAACGTCCGTCGCCTTGGCGCCGCGCGCACGCATCGCGGTAAACGCTTCATGGCCTGGCGTATCGAGAAAAGTCACCATCCCGCGCGGCGTTTCCACATGGTAAGCGCCGATATGTTGCGTAATACCGCCTGCCTCTCCACTGGCTACGCGGGTACGGCGAATATAGTCGAGCAAAGAGGTTTTGCCGTGATCGACGTGGCCCATCACGGTGACCACCGGTGCTCGCGGCAATCGCTCCGCTTCTTTGGCCTGGGCGTCTTCGAGATAGATCTCCGGATTGTCGAGCGCAGCAGGTTTCGCCACATGCCCCATTTCTTCCACCACGATCATTGCGGTTTCTTGATCGATCACTTGATTGATGGTGACCATGGAGCCCATTTTCATCAGCACCTTGATCACTTCTGCAGCTTTCACTGCCATCTTGTGCGCAAGTTCACCCACGGTAATCGTTTCGGGTACCTGCACATCGCGCACCAAAGGTTCTGTCGGCGCGGTAAAAGCATGCGGCCCGTCATCTTCGGTTTTGTGTTTGCCAATTTTGCGGCCACGCCAAGCGCCGCCGCTGGAATCGCCACGTACTTTCAACGCACGCTTCTTTGGGCCTTCATCAATCCAGCCGGTTTTACCCTTCTTCGCGCCTTTCTTGCGCGCGGCTTCACCTTCGGTGGGCTTGGTGATGTGCAAGGTGCCATCGGTTTTTATTTCTGCCGACGCCGGCTTAGCAGCGGGCGTTTCAACGGGAGCAGCAATCACCGCAGGCGCAGCAGGCGCGGGCACTTCTGCCTCGACCACTGGCGCGGCAGCCGCCTCGGCTGCCGCTTTTTTGGTGCGAGTGCGTTGCTTCTTCGCCTCCACCTCTTGCGTCTGGCGCACTATCAACTCTGCCTGTTTGCGTGCTTCTTCATCGCGCTTCGCGCGCTGCGCCGCATCGATCACCGGCTCGACAACCTTGGTTTCTTTGACTTCTTTGACCACCGGCTCTTCAACCACGGGGGCGGCGGCGTCGCGCTTAACTACCACGCGTTTTTTACGCACTTCCACCTGAATGGTACGTGCCTTACCGGTGGAATCCGATTTACGGATCTCAGTCGTTTCGCGCCGGGTCAGTGTAATCTTGCTGCGATTTTCCTTCACACCATGTGCCCGGCGCAGATAATCCAACAGTTGGGTTTTATCCTGCTCGGTCAGCGAATCTTCGGCGGCGCTTTTTGCTACCCCGGCGGCCTTCAATTGCTCCAACAGTAGCGTGGCGGCGACGCCCAACTCAGTGGCAAATTGCGATACGTTCATTTGTGGCATTAAGCCTCTCTCCATCCGTCTCGCTGTTATTAACTATTCGCCTGTTCGGCGGCAAACCACGGCGCACGCGCCGTCATAATCAGTGCTTTCGCACGATCTTCATCCAGATCGGTAATTTCCAGCAGATCGTCCACCGCCAAGTCGGCCAGCGCTTCGACGCTATCGATACCATGTTCAGCTAACATGCGCACGGTATCGCCATCCATACCCTCCATGGTCGCGAGATCTTCTGCCACATGCTCCATTTTTTCTTCGCTCGCAATCTCGGCGGTCAACAACACATTGCGCGCACGTGCACGTAACTCGTTGATGGTGTCTTCGTCAAAATATTCGATTTCGAGCATTTCGCTGAGCGGCACGTAAGCAATCTCTTCCAGCGTGGCGAAACCTTCTTGCATCAACACTTCCGCGACTTCTTCATCGACGTCCAGTTTTTGCATGAACACATTTTTAATACTTGTCGCTTCTTCAGTACTCTTTTGTGTGGCTTCTTCTGAGGTCATGATGTTGAGCGTCCAGCCGGTGAGCTCTGACGCCAGGCGGACATTTTGTCCAGATCGGCCAATGGCTAGCGCCAATTGCTCTTCGTCCACCACTACATCCATGCTGTGTTTTTCTTCATCCACCACGATACTAGAAACTTCTGCCGGCGCCAGGGCGTGAATCACGAATTGCGCCGCTTCGGGAGACCATAAAACGATGTCGACGCGTTCGCCGCCCAACTCACTCGTCACCGCTTGCACACGGGAACCGCGCATACCGATACAGGTACCTTGTGGATCAATGCGCGGGTCGTTGGATTTCACCGCAATTTTACCGCGCGCCCCAGGGTCACGCGCCGCAGCTTTAATTTCGATCAGACCTTCCTCAATCTCGGGCACTTCTAACTCAAATAATTTCACCAAAAACTCTGGTGCCACCCGCGACAGAATCAACTGCGGGCCACGCGCTTGGCGATCAATTTTTAGCAGGAATGCACGGACCCGATCGCCAATGCGCAAATTTTCGCGCGGGATCATTTGGTCGCGCGGCAACATCGCTTCGATTCGCCCTGATTCGATAATGGCGTTGCCACGTTCCATGCGTTTGATTACACCGGTAACCAGATGTTCTTTGCGCATCAGGAAATCGGAAAGAATCTGCTCGCGTTCGGCTTCGCGAATTTTTTGCAAAATCACTTGCTTCGCCGTTTGCGCACCGATGCGACCAAACTCGATTGGCTCTAAGTGCTCCTCGAAAATCTCGCCGAGCTGGGTCTCGGAATTTTTTTGTTGCGCTTCGGACAAGGGCATTTGCCGGCCTTCATCCACATATTCTTCGTCTGCGACCACATCCCAGCGCCGGAAGCTTTCATAGATGCCCGTTTCGCGGTCAATTGCGACGCGCACTTCCACCTCGTCGTGATAGCGCTTTTTTGTAGCGGAGGCCAACGCGAGTTCAAGCGCGGAGAAAACGATCTCCCGATCCACATTTTTTTCACGCGCCAACGCGTCAACTACCAGCAAAATCTCGCGGCTCATACCACACCTCCAATTAAATAGCGGGGACCAAGCGGGCCTTGTCGATGTTTTCCATCGCAAACGCTTTCAACTCGCCGTCCACTTCCATCTCTAAAATACCGTTCTTTAAGGCGCCAAGCACACCCACAAACTTGCGCCGCCCTTCGATCGGCACGCGCAATTTCAGTTGCGCTTGTTCACCCCGAAAGCGTTCAAATGCCGCCTCCGTCCGCAATGGCCGGTCTAACCCCGGTGAAGAAACCTCTAACCTGTCGTAGTCGTAGTCGAGATCGACCGCCAGCAAGCGGCTCAGATGATTGCTCACCGCCGTGCAATCTTCAATCGTTACGCCACCCGGTTTATCGATAAACACTTGCAGCATCTTGCCGCGATTGCCGAGGTTCAAATCGACGAACTCGTAGCCTAGCCCAGGCAATGTTTTTTCCAACAGCGCTTGCAAATCCATACGCCCACCACAAACAAAAAATGGGCCCACAGCCCATCTTCTAAATTGCGTGCATTATAGCAAATAAACAATGACTAAGAAAATGAAATTGGGGTAGAAGGTCAGGTTGCGCCGCTATTTTTAGTGCTTATACGACCTAAGACACAAGGTTTTCTTTTCCAAACGACAAAGCCCTCACGAGGAGGGCTTTGTTGTTTTTTGGGTGCCTGGCGGTGACCTACTTTCGCACGGGTAATCCGCACTATCATCGG
>JANYAU010000012.1 GCA_025361165.1 Betaproteobacteria bacterium
CTACGATTAGGCGGCGGTCGTCGCCCCCCGCCTCGTTCTCCCCTCGTCTCCTCCACTAACTGGTAGCGAACGGAATAAACTGCACCAGGGCCTTTGAAATTGATCATTGCGCCTGCGGCCTTCGGTCTCGCGTTACCGCTAGCAGCTTATACAATTTGCGCAATATCTCAAATTTTTGCGAAAGACCCCGCCTATTTTTCACAATTTTCCCTACATAAATCGCGATCTTTGCCGTTAATCCTGTTATTCCGAAGCTACGCGCGTCGTTTAAAACCGTACTACAGGAACTGACAGGCCAGATGTGTCGCGACTTTAGGGGATTTTTATGCGTTACAGGGACTTAGGAGTAAGCGAGTGAATGAAGCTGTGGAGAACCTCGTCGTTGTCGGGGAACCGCTTCTTACCATTTCGGGTAGCCGAGACTGGCATCAGCGTTTAAATATAGCGGGCGGCAGCGCTACCATCGTGCTCGACATGAGCGGGGTCGAAAAAATCGATACTGCTTGCTTGCAGTTACTGACGGCGTTCGTGCTTAAAGCGCGTGCAAGCGAGGTCACTTTAAGCTGGTACGAGCCAAGCGAACATTTTTTGGCCGCCGTCAATTGCCTGAACTTAAATGCAGCATTAGGTGTGTGATACATGAGTAAAAAACAACGAGTCCAGTCTATCGTCAAGACCAACTGGCGCGCCGTCGCGTGGATTGTCGGTGGTGTTTTTCTACCCTGGGTTTGGGCCACGTTTCTGCTGCCTTGGTCCGTATCGCTGGTAGTGGGGATTTGTGCAGCGGGCGTTTGCATGGTTTTGACTTCACAATTGGCACGCGAGGTCTACATGCCCAAGCGCCGCAGCGACGACAATTCCATTAGCGCAGACCAAATCGCGAAGATACGTGCGGCTGGCCTGCATACGCTACTTGATCGCTGGTCGAGCATCTCACACAACACCAACACCGGTTTGCAGGGAATGCACAGCGAGATTGACACTGTTATGGGGCAAACCGAGCAAGCTGTAATCAATATTGGCAATAGTTTTCGCGAGATTACCAACAAAACCTCTGCCCAAATGGAATATGCCCTGGGGCTGTTGAAAACCACGCGCGACGGGGAAACCTACAATAAAGATCCGGCGGCCGAAAGAGCAGAGTCTTTAACCGATTTCATTCGCTCGTATGAAGATCTGCTGAGCCATATGTCGAACAAACTCATCCATTTTTCCGCTGTTTCCCTAGATTTGGTTCAGGGACAAAAAAAAGCGCAGCAAAACGCCAGAGAAGTGGATGGCCTGCTCAGTGAAATGGAAACTATTGCCAGCCGTATTAGTCTTTTAGCGTTGAACACTTCCGTTGTATCGGGAGGGGTCGCTGCGAGTGAGCGCGCATTTGTGGAAATGTCGGACAAAATCCGCGAGCTGAGCCAAAGCGCTACTGAGTTCAACCGACGCATTCGCAGCCATATGCAGGGTATGAAAACGGATCTGCGTTCAGCCGACGAAAGTATGGCAAATATGGCATATGAGCTCAAAGACGTGGCCCGCACTGCCCAGACTGACGTCATGCAGGTTACGATGAGCATGCGCAAGAAGAACAAAGAAGTCACCGCAATCCTGGAAAATATCAACGCCCTGGGCGAAGAAGTTAAGCAGGATATTTATAAAATTATTATGTCGTTGCAGTTCCAGGACATCACTCAACAACGTCTCGAAAATCTAAAAAACCCGCTGCTGAGCGAATTGAGCCGTCATCTCTCTTCGATCACCGATGAAACCCGAGTGCTCAATAAAAAGCTACAAGTGCCGAACGTAAAAGGCGGGCTAGCGGAAAAACCTTTCCACGTTGTGGGGGCGCAACTTAAGACCAAGGCCGAACCGCCCATTGAGCAGGTGACCCCAAGCGCCGAGCCCGCTGCTGTACCGGAACCGCAGCAGCGTGTGGCAGGCAACGACATCGAGCTTTTTTAAAAGGAAACATACTATGGCCCACATCTTAGTGGTTGACGATTCCAATACCATGCGGCAAATGGTGCGCTTTACCCTAAGCAGCGTTAAACATACCGTCGCCGAAGCAGAAAATGGTGTGCAAGCCTTAAAGCTCGCGCAGGAGGCAAAATTTGATCTTGTCATTGCCGATGTCAATATGCCCGAAATGAATGGCATCGATTTAATCAAGGCATTACGTGCATTGCCGGCCTTCAAGTTCACCCCTATTCTGATGCTGACAACGGAATCTCATGCTGAAAAGAAACAGAAAGGCAAAGAGGCCGGCGCCACTGGATGGATCGTTAAACCATTTAATCCGGAAGCCTTGTTGAATGTGCTCAGCAAGGTTTTGGTGTAACAGAAAGATAACAGAACATGGCAAGAATCATGGTAGTAGATGATGTAGCGTCGATGTGCCAACTCATCAAAGCCGCGCTCGAAAGTGCAGGGCACCGGGTGATAGAAGCGCACGACGGCGACGAGGCGCATGTACTAGCGCTGACGAAAAAAGTACATTTGGTCATTACCGACGTGAATATGCCGCGCATCAATGGCTTGGAGCTGATTCGGATATTGCGCACCATGACAAGTTATAGCCACACACCAATTCTGGTTTTAACCAACGACGCGAAAGACGAAAATATCGAGAAAGCGCGTGAACTCGGTGCATGCGGCTGGGTAGTCAAACCCTTTACGCCTGATAAGTTGATCGCGACTGTAAATCAGGTGCTCGTCGACAAGTATGTCAACAATTGATTTACGCCAATTCCATGCCACCTTCTTTGCTGAAAGCTTTGATGGTCTAACCAGCATGGAAGCAAATCTCCTGCGTCTCGAGCAGGGTGAGCGCGAGCGCGAATTGCTGGATACGATCTTTCGTGCCATCCATTCGATTAAAGGTTCAAGCGGCACCTTTGGGTTTTCTGAAATCGCGCAATTTACGCATATCCTCGAAACGCTACTCGATGAAATTCGCAAGGGCTCCCGCGAGCCAGATTCTCATCTGATCGATGTTCTGCTTGAGTCGGTCGATTGCGTCCGTCATCTGTTGCTAAGTGCCGAGCGTGAAACCCCCGTTGACGCAGGGCGTATCACGCAGTTGGAGAACAAAATCGCCGCTTTGGAAGTGGCTGATACCGCGACCCAGCCCACTTCCAAGTATGCTGACCTCGCAAGTACGGAACATCATTTCCATATTCGGTTTTATCCGTCGGAAAATTTCTTCATTGGCGGCAATGACCCGATCAGCCTATTTCGCATGCTCGAGACCATGGGTGATCTCAAAACGCAGATCGATCTATCGCGCTTACCCAGCTTTGACGCGCTCGATCCCGAGCGGTGCTACTTCGCCTGGCAGCTCGATCTCATAAGCGAGGCAACACGCGAACAGGTCGAAGAGGTATTCGACTGGGTAATAGACGAGTGCGAGTTCAGTTTAGACGAAAAGACGCTGGCTGCACCCTTGCCTACTCTTGTCGAACCCGGCGCTTCTTCGCTCCACGATGATGCCCGAGCGATTAAAGACCCGACTGCCGAGGAACGGCGCCAGCCTGACAGAAGGCAAGTTGAACGCGAGCGTAGCGAAGTTTCCACTACCAATATTCATGTCAGCACCGGAAAAGTCGACCGCTTAATCAATATGGTCGGCGAACTCGTGATCACGCAATCGATACTGAATCAAATAGGCAACCACTTTGACATGAGCAAGCTCCCCCTTTTGCTCAATGATCTGGCTCAGCTCGAACGCAATACGCGCGAATTACAAGAAAGCGTTATGTCGATTCGCATGGTTCCCATAAGTCACGTTTTCAACCGTTATTCGCGAATAGTGCGCGATACCAGCGCCCAACTAGGGAAAAAAGTCGAACTAAAAATCTCTGGCGAACAATGTGAGCTGGACCGAAGCCTTATCGAAAAAATTGTCGATCCGTTTGCTCACCTGATACGCAACAGTATCGATCACGGCATCGAAACCCCCGCCCTGCGTAAACAACACGGCAAACCGGAGCAAGGCACGATTCATCTGCATGCCGAACATTGCAGTGGCAGCGTCGTGATCACCATTTCAGACGATGGGCAAGGCCTTGATCATGACAAGATTCGCGCCAAAGCGCTCGAACGCGGACTGCTCGATCCCCAGGTGACGATTTCCAATGAGCAGCTCGAACAAATGATTTTCCTACCAGGATTTTCGACCGCGGCGAGCGTGACCGATGTGTCCGGGCGCGGGGTTGGACTTGATGTGGTACGTAGCAACATTCAAAGCATCGGTGGCAAGGTCGACGTGCGCTCCATAGCGGGCGGCGGCACCCAATTTACTTTACGTGTTCCGCTGACGCTGGCGATTCTCGATGGCCTTTTGCTGTCTGTCGGCGACGAAGTATTTATTCTCCCGTTGACTCAGATTATCGAATCCCTGCGCCCTGCCCCTCACGATATAAAAACCGTCGCCGACGCATGTCGCGTGTTGCATATCCGAAATGAATATTTGCCTGTGCTGGCGCTACACCAGTTGTTTGCGGTGCCCAATGCCGTGAGTGATCCAACGCAAGGGATACTGGTCCTCCTGGAAGCGGAAGGCACGCGTTTTGCGCTACTGGTAGATGATCTTGTCGGCCAACAGCAGGTCGTGATGAAAAGCCTGGAAGCGAATTATCACCGCGTCGAGGGCATGCTCGGCGCAACCATACTCGGCAATGGCAAGGTCGCGCTGATTCTCGACGTTGCCGCGCTACCCCGCCTAATCAAAAGCGGCGTGAGCCGACACTGGCCTAAGGAGAGCAACATGGAACAGTTAGGAAAAGTGGTCCTCGACCCAGCCAATATCGTAAAACAGGAGTTTTTGACGTTTACGCTGGGTAACGAGGAGTTCGGCCTAGAAATACTAAAGGTGCAGGAAATTCGTAGCTACGATGGCATTACCAAAATTCCCAATGCACCGAGCTTTCTGCAAGGTGTAATCAACTTGCGCGGTGTCATCGTTCCTATCGTCGATATGCGGATGAAGTTCAATCTGAATAAAACGGAATACAACGAATTTACCGTGGTGATAGTGCTGAACTTATCCGGACGGACGATGGGCGTGGTGGTAGATACCGTATCCGACGTAATCGCACTCAGTAAGGATGAGATTAAGGCCGCCCCTGAATTCAGCAAGATGTTTGCGACCGAGTATCTACTGGGTCTGGCGGCGGTAGAACAACGAATGGTTATTCTGGTAGATATTGAACGTCTAATGACGCATCAGGAGTTGGCCGCATTGGACGACGTCCCGGTGCAAACGAAGGAGGTGGAACATGTTTAAGCGAGATATGACGATCGGCGTAAGACTTAGCGTTTGGTTCGCACTGATGGGTGTCATCATGATAGGCATCGGTGTTTTGGTATTAATCCAGGTCGGCGATCTGGTGACGGTGCCACCGGCGCAAGTGGCCGATTCCGTCGCTAGTATTCAGCGCTGGATTTTGATCGCACTGATCCTTGTTTTTATTATCGGCAGTGCGTTTGCTTTCATATTTACCCGCGCGCTTACGCGGCCTTTGCGGCAGGCAGTCAGCGTGGCAGAAATGGTTGCGGCCGGCGATCTACGCAGCGATATCGAAGTCAGCGGCCATGATGAGACCGGTCAGCTTTTGTCTGCGCTTAAGCACATGAATCAGAATCTCGGTCAAATCGTGTGGGATGTTCGTCAAAATGCGGAATTCATGCTTACCGGGGTCAAAGAAATTGCCATTGGCAATCTAGATCTTTCACAGCGCACGGAAGAACAAGCCTCTTCGCTAGAGGAAACCGCTTCGAGTATGGAACAGCTTGCCGCCGCGATGCGTGGTAACGTTGAGGATTCACAACACATCAACAAGCTTGCGAGTGGCACCAGCAAAGTGGCGACAAACGGTTCGCAAATCGTTGAACGGGTGGTGGAGACCATGGCCGCAATCAATGAAAGCTCGAAAAAAATTGTCGATATTATCGGCGTGATCGAAGGCATCGCCTTTCAGACTAACATCCTGGCGTTAAATGCGGCTGTCGAGGCGGCGCGAGCCGGCGATCAAGGCCGGGGATTCGCGGTCGTTGCCTCAGAAGTGCGCAATCTCGCACAACGCTCGGCTGAAGCAGCCAAGGAAATCAAAACGCTGATCGGCGACTCCGTCGATAAGATAAAAAATGGTGCCAAGCTCGCGGAAGAGGCAGGGCATGCGATGGACGATATCAACGTGAGTATTGGTCTGGTAGTTAAATTCATGGGCGACATTTCGACCAGTGTCTTGGAACAAACCACGGGCGTCGAACAAGTCAATCAAGCGCTGGCGCAGATGGATGAAATTACCCAGCAAAATGCCGCACTGGTAGAAGAAGCTGCCGCCAGTGTCGCCTCGCTCGAAGAGCAAGCCCACACCCTCGACCGTTCCGTGAGCGTATTCAAGTTATCGGATGCGCGCTATCAGGCTCACAACCAAAGCCACCCTCATTTCGAGACACAACGAGACCGGGCTACCGCGACTACGCAGCCGCAACGCCTGGTTCAACGTACCTCCTTCCGGCCTACGCTTCGGCCGCTTTCACCTAAGGCGAGGGGCGTTTCTCACTCGACCGAGGGAGACGGGGATTGGAAAGAGTTTTAAGCGCTCATGCTTGAGCCGCTCCACTCGCGCTTCGAGCGCGAATTTCCGTTTACCGCGCACGATTTCAATCGCGTCCGCTCGCTGATTTATCGGCACGCCGGTATTCACCTTAAAGAAAGCAAAGAACATATGGTCTATAGCCGGTTAGCGCGACGCCTACGCGCAACCGGAAAATCCACGTGTCGTGATTACCTCGATTATGTTGAGCATGACGAGGTTGAATGGCAGAATTTCGTAAATGCGCTGACGACCAATCTAACAGCGTTCTTCCGCGAGCCGCACCATTTTTCGATTCTGGCTGAGCATCTGAAAAGGCTGGCGAGTGCAGAACCACGGCGCGTTTTAACCATTTGGTCCGCTGCCGTCTCAAGCGGAGAAGAAGCCTATTCCGTGGCGATGACTGCAGTAGAAGTATTTGGAACGCTCACGCCGCCGGTGAAAATTTTGGCGACCGACGTCGATACCCAAGTGCTGAGGATAGCCGAAAAAGGGGTGTTTACGCGCGAGCGTGTAGAGAAACTTTCAGAGGCTAATCTGAAGCGTTTTTTTCTTAAGGGCCAAGGCGCGCGCGCAGGCTTTGTCAAAATCCGGGCCGAGCTTCGCAACATGATTACTTTCCGCCAGTCGAACTTGCTCGCATCCGATTGGCAGGTTAATGGGCCGTTCGACGCCATTTTTTGCCGCAACGTCATGATCTATTTCGACAAGCCCACGCAATACCAAATTCTTGAACGGTTTGTTCCATTACTACGCCCTCACGGCTTGTTGTTCGCTGGCCATTCCGAAAACTTTCATCACGCCAGTCGTTTTTTTAGCGCCTGCGGCAAGACCGTCTATCGCGTCGCCGACTTAACAGAGAGACAAGAGGCTATTGATGGCTAAAGCCACGGCCGGGACATTTGTCTTCGATGAAGCTACGGTTAGACCGATTCTCTACCGCGACCGCGGCTTCGATATTGATGCCGCTAAAATTACGCCCGGCCAATATTTTGTTACCCCTCGCGACATGATGATTGTGACGGTACTCGGCTCCTGCGTATCGGCTTGCATTCGCGATCCAAGAACCGGAATCGGCGGCATGAATCACTTCATGCTGCCCGAGCGCGGTGGCACACCCGACAGTCCCTTGAGCCCTTCGGCGCGCTATGGCGCTTACGCGATGGAAGTCTTGATCAATCAACTGATCAAACTCGGCGCACGGCGCGACACGCTTGAAGCCAAAGTGTTCGGCGCCGGTAAAGTGCTGGCCGGGATGGGTGATATCGGCCAACGCAATGCCCAATTCGTACGTGAATATCTCAAGTTGGAAAAGATTGCACTATTAGCGGAAGACCTCGGCGATATTCATCCACGCAAAGTGTATTTCTTTCCGCATTCCGGGCGCGTGCTGGTTAAACAGTTACGCTCCGCGTCCAATCAGACGATTATCACGCGGGAAAAAGCGTATTCGCGCAGTCTCGATACCAGTCAGCCGGGTGGCGACGTGGATTTGTTCTAATGGCCATTCGCGTCTTAATTGTTGACGATTCCGCCGTCATGCGCGAGATTTTAGGCGGTATTATAAGCTGCGAGGCAGACATGGAAGTCGTCGGCTATGCCGACGACCCGCTTATCGCACGCGAAAAAATCAAAGCCTTAAATCCTGATGTCGTCACCTTGGACATCGAAATGCCACGCATGGATGGCATCACCTTTCTTGAAAAATTAATGCGTCTACGGCCGACGCCGGTGGTGATGATTTCGGCGTTAACCGAAGCGAACGCCAGCGCGACCTTGCGCGCACTGGAGCTCGGCGCAATTGATTATGTGACTAAGCCGGCGGTGCTCGATCTTGATGAACTGCCGCACTATAGGCACGAAATTGCGGACAAAATACGTTTTGCCGCAAGCCGCAAAGCGTGGGTGGCACGCCGCCAGGTCGACCTTAAAAAAACGCAAAAGCTCGCACGCTCGATTAAAACCCACGCCAATAATGACCAGCGGCTAATTTTTATCGGTGCCTCCACCGGCGGAATCGACGCAGTCAAACAGATTTTGGTACAGATGCCGGCGGAATCCCCACCGATAGTTATCGTGCAACATCTGCCTGAAGTATTTACTGCGGCCTTCGCCAAGCGCATGGATAATCTATGCGAGATCTCCGTCAAGGAGGCAGAGCATAACGATAGGCTTACCCCAGGTTGTGCCTATGTCGCGCCGGGACATTCCCATGTCACCCTGGTTCGCGGCGCGAAGAATTTTGTGCTGCATCTGAATCAAGAACCCCCGCTTAATCGCCATCGGCCTTCGGTCGATCATCTCTTTAAGTCCGTTGCGAAAATTGCAGGGCCAAATAGTATTGGCGTGCTATTGACTGGCATGGGACGTGACGGCGCAGATGGGCTGTTGGCGATGCGAAACGCCGGCGCATTTACGATCGCTCAAGACGAAGAAAGCTGTGTCGTATTCGGGATGCCACGTAGCGCGATTGAAATCGGCGCCGTGATGAAAGTCGTGCCGCTGCACAATATAGCCGCGCAACTCGTTAACGCATTAAACAGCGGCATCGGCGAAAGTGCATAATCCGTTCCACAGCAAGCGCGAGGCGGCTATTCGCACAGCTTTTTCAATGCATACAGCAATTCCAGCGCCTGTTTCGGTGTTAGCTCGTCGGGCCTAATTTCTTCTAACTTCTCCAACACGGGATGCGTCTGCATCTCCTTCGGTTGGGCGAACAAATCGCCCTGCCCTGCGCGCTCCACGCTTTGGTTTTCCAGGCTCACCAGATAACGGCGCGCTTGCTGAATCACATTGCCTGGCACGCCGGCCAAGGCCGCGACTTCAAGGCCGTAGCTTTGGCTGGCCGGGCCGTCTTCGACTGCATGCAGGAACACGATGCTGTCTTTATGTTTCACCGCCGACAGATGCACGTTGGCGATTTGTTTGAGTTCTTGCGTCAGCCGCGTGAGCTCAAAGTAATGCGTGGCGAACAAAGTGTAGCAACCGGTTTTTTCCGCGAGCTGGCGCGCCACGGCGTAAGCCAGCGCCAGGCCGTCGAAGGTGGAGGTGCCGCGCCCGATTTCGTCCAGCAAGACTAAACTCTCGTTGGTGGCGTTATGCAAAATGTTCGCGGTCTCGGTCATTTCCACCATGAAGGTGGAGCGCCCGGAAGCGAGATCATCAGACGCGCCGATACGAGTGAAGATTTGATCCACCGGGCCGATCAGCGCGCGGCTCGCAGGGACGAAGCAGCCGCAATGCGCGAGCAGCACGATCAGCGCGGTCTGGCGCATGTAGGTGGATTTGCCGCCCATATTCGGGCCGGTGATGAGCAGCATCTGGCGCGTGCGCGTGAGCAGCGTGTCGTTGGCGATGAAGGGATCGACTTGCCCTTCCACCACCGGATGGCGGCCGCCGGTGATTTCGAGCTTGGGGCTGTCGGTGAATTCCGGCATGGTGTAATTCAGCGCTTGCGCGCGCTCGGCGAACGCCGCCAGCACATCCAATTCCGCAATCGCGGCCGCCGCCGCATGCAAGGCAGCAATATGCGGCTGCAATTGATCGAGCACTTGCTCGAACAGCCATTTCTCGCGCGCCAAGGCGCGCTCCGATGCGGAAAGCGCTTTGTCTTCGAACGCCTTCAACTCCGGCGTGATGTAGCGCTCGGCGTTCTTCAGCGTTTGGCGGCGGCGATAATCGTCCGGCACTTTTTCCGCATTCGCCTTGCTCACCTCGATATAAAAACCGTGGACTTTGTTGTATTCGACTTTCAGATTCGCGATGCCGCTGCGCTCCCGCTCGCGCGCTTCGAGTTGCAACAGGAACGCGCCGCAATTGCTCTGAATGGCGCGCAACTCGTCCAACTCGGCATCGAAACCATCGGCGATCACGCCGCCTTCGCGCAGCACGGACGAAGGCTCGGGCTTAAGCGCGCGCGCGAGGTGATCCACGACGGCATCTTGCGGGCGCGCCGCTTGCAATAATTGCGCGATGCGCGCACTGGCCACCTCACCCAACAGCGCATGCAATGCCGGCAACAACGCGAGGCTATCGCGCAGGGAAGCAAGATCGCGCGGACGCGCAGTGCGCAGCGCCACGCGCGCCACGATGCGCTCGATGTCGGCCATGCCGCGCAACAGGCCATGCACGGCCGCATAGCGCGGCGTGGGTGCGCCTTCCGTGAGCGCGGAAACGGCGTCGAGCCGCGCGAGTATCGCTTGCCGGTCGCGCAGCGGATGATGCAGCCAATGCCGCAGCAAGCGGCTGCCCATCGCCCCGGCGCTGGTATCGAGCAGCGACAGCAACGTGGGCGCGGCTTCGCCGCGAATGGTTTCGGTGAGCTCCAAGTTGCGGCGCGTGGCGGCATCCATCAACACATAGGCGCTCCGGCGCTCCGGCTGGATGCTGACGATGTGTGGCAGCGCCGCGCGCTGGGTGTGCTTCACATAGCCCAACAACGCACCGGCGGCAGCGAGCGCGATGGGCATGTCCGCTACGCCGAAACCGGCGAGATCGTGGGTGCCGAATTGTTGGGTGAGCGCACGTTGCGCAGCATCGAGATCGAATTGCCATTGCGGCAGGCGCTTCGGCACGAACTTGCTTGTATCGAGCGCTAATACAGCGTCTTCCGGCGTGAGCAGTTCCGCGGGTTTAACGCGTTCGATGAAAGAGGCAAACTCGCCAGGCGCAATCTCGGCCACGCAAAAACGCCCGCCGGCGAGGCTCAGCCAGGCCAAGCCGATTTTGTCGTGCGCAGGCAGCGCCGCCATCACATACGCCTCGCGCCGCTCGTCGAGCAGCGCACTATCGGTCACCGTGCCGGGGGTGATAATACGCGCGACTTGGCGCTCGACCGGGCCTTTGCTGGTGGCCGGATCACCAATCTGTTCGCAGATCACCACCGACAAACCCAGCTTGATGAGCTTGGCCAGATACTGCTCCACCGCGTGATATGGCACCCCCGCCATTTTGATCGGCTGCCCGGCGGTGGCGCCGCGCGTGGTGAGCGTGATATCGAGCAGGCGCGACGCTTCCTCCGCATCCTCGAAAAACAATTCGTAAAAATCGCCCATACGGTAAAACATCAGCATGCCGGGATGCTGCGCTTTGATGCGCAGATACTGCTGCATCATCGGCGTGTGCGCTTCGAGGGGAGTGGCGGGCAGGTTTTGGTCCATATTCAGCGCATGCAACAGGCATGCAGGTAGATTAAATCTTGGGAACTTGAATCATGAAATTTTCATGTCTGAAGTCGTTGAAGAATTACGGCAA
>JANYAU010000031.1 GCA_025361165.1 Betaproteobacteria bacterium
AAAATTTCAGGCTGGTCACACCGTTCAGCAAGGTCATTACAAGAGCTTTCAGCCTAATCCCATCAACCGTGCCTGGGTGCTGGACAATATGGCGCTGATCCAGTTGCTTGGGCAGGCAGATCGGGAGCTGGGTAGGCTGGATATGTATTCGGACTACATCCCCAACATTGATTTGTTCATCCGTATGCATGTGTTGAAGGAGTCCACTCAATCCAGCAAGATCGAGGGCACGCAGACGAATATGGAGGAGGCGCTGCTGGAGAGGGGGGATGTCGCGCTGGATAAAAGGGATGATTGGGAAGAGGTGCAAAGCTATGTGGCGGCGATGAATGAGGCGATTACGAAGTTGCGGACGCTGCCTTTTTCGGCGCGGTTGATGCGTGCGACGCATAAGACTCTGATGCAAAGTGTGCGCGGCAAGCACAAGCAGCCGGGTCAGTTCCGCCACAGCCAGAATTGGATAGGCGGTGCAACGCTCAATGATGCGGTATTCGTGCCGCCGGTGCATACGTCCATCGCTGAGTTAATCGGCGATATTGAGCAGTTCGTGCATAACGATGCCCAGTATTTTCCCGAGTTGCTGAAAATTGCCCTGGTGCATTACCAGTTTGAAACCATCCACCCGTTCCTGGATGGCAATGGCCGCGTGGGGCGTTTGCTGATCACGCTATATCTGGTGAGCAAGGGGATATTGAAGCAACCGGTGTTGTATCTGTCGGATTTTTTCGAGCGCAACCGCACGCATTATTACGACAACCTGATGCGGGTGCGAGAGAAGAACGACTTGTTTCAATGGTTCAAGTTTTTTCTGGTGGGCGTTATCGAAACCGCGAAAAAAAGTATTGCCACATTCGACAATATCCTCAAGCTGCAAAAGCAGGTGGATATCCAGATACAGACGCTGGGCAGCAGAACCGCCAATGCACAGAAGGTTATCAATTATCTGTATCAACGCCCGATGATTGGTGCCGCCAAGGTTGGGGAGGTGGCGGAAATATCCCCAGCCTCTGCGTACAAGTTGATTGCCGATTTGGAACGGTTCGGCATATTGAAAGAAATTACGGGTGGCAAACGGGGCAAGATGTATGTGTTCGCCGCCTATTTACAGTTGTTCAAATAATGGTTGCCTCTATCAACAGAACGGTTCTTTCGTGCCGGAATCAGTTAGCCTCGCAACCACGGCACAACTTTATTTTTGCCAACACGTATTTCGTGGTTCAAATGCAAATACCCAATCACTGGCTAGAAGATGATTAAGATGCAACGAGCACGTTTCAGTCTCTTCATCTTTTTCTTATGTTTCGCGCCATTCGCTGGGGCGAAGCCATTTCTCGGAAACGCCGCTATCGCCAGCGCACACCCGCTGGCTACTCAAGCGGGCAAAGCGATATTGGATCAAGGCGGCAATGCTTTCGATGCCGCGGTGGCGGTGGCGGCGGCATTAGCCGTGGTTGAGCCTTACAGTTCCGGCCTGGGTGGTGGGGGATTTTTTTTGTTGCATCGCGCGCGTGATGGCAAGCAGGTGATGCTCGATGCGCGTGAGACTGCACCGCTGAAAGCTACCGCGAGCATGTACCTGGATGCGGCGGGTAAGGTGATTCCCAATGCGTCGTTGCAAGGCGCGCGTGCAGCGGGGATTCCGGGTTTACCGGCAGGGTTGGTCTATCTCGCGCAGCATTATGGGCGGCTGCCATTGGGGCAGAGCTTGGCGCCGGCGATTCAGTTGGCGGCGCGGGGCTTTCCGGCAGATGCTCGTTATCGCACGATGGCGCAGACGCGTTTGACCTTGTTGCAAGCGCAGCCCGAAGCAGCGCTGCAATATTTGCAGCACAACGCCGCGCCAGAACTTGGCGTAGCTGTCGTGCAGCCTGCGCTTGCCGCTACGCTGCGCGCATTGGCCGAACACGGTGCGGCGGGTTTTTATCGCGGCCCTATTGCACGCGAACTGGTCGCGGCAGTGCGCAAGGGTGGCGGCATCTGGACGCAATCCGATTTGACGCGCTATCGCGTTGTGGCGCGCGCGCCCATCGCTTTCGACTATCGCGGCATGCATATCGTGAGCGCCGCGCCGCCATCGGCTGGCGGCGTGACCTTGGCCGAAGCGTTGAATATTTTGGGGCGCTACGATTTGACCAAACTCGACGCAGCACAAGGCATGCACGTGGTGGTGGAAGCCTTACGCCGTGCCTACCATGACCGCGCGCGCTATTTGGGCGATCCGGATTTCGTGTACATTCCCGTGGCCCAACTTATGAGCCGTGCCTATGCCGACCAGCGCGCCGCCAGCATCGATCTTAACAATGCCACGCCCAGCGCGAGCTTGGAAGCCGCACCTGAAGTTTCGCAAGGCGATCACACCACTCATTTTTCCATTGTGGACCGGCAAGGCAATTGCGTGGCGGCGACCCTGAGCATCAATACTCTGTTCGGCTCCGGCTTCGTGGCGGGCAAAACCGGCGTGCTGCTGAATAATGAAATGGATGACTTCGCGGCGAGCGAGCACGGCGCGAATGTTTACGGCTTGGCGAATAGCCGTGCCAACCGCATCGCGCCCGGCAAGCGGCCTTTGTCCAGCATGAGCCCCACTTTTGTCGAGGACCAGCGGGGAGTATTGATCATCGGTACGCCGGGCGGTTCGCGCATTATCAGCATGGTGTTGTTGGCGATCTTAAATTACGCCGCGCAGCCGCAAGTCGATGTGAACGCTTTGGTGAGCGCGCCGCGTTATCACCACCAATATCTACCTGACCGCATTGAAGTCGAGCCGGAAGGTTTTAGTCCGGAGGTGTTGGACGAGTTGCAGCTGAAAGGCCACGTGCTTCAGGTGAATGAGGGTAAATGGGGCAATATGCAGGCGGTGTGGATTGATCGTGCGAGCGGCAAAGTGTTTGCCGCGAGCGATCCGCGCGGCATGGGCAGCGCGCTCGCCTGGCATTAGCCGGATAGCGTGCATTTAAGGTATGATTAGCGCGCTTTTTATACGGAATTACCGATGAAAACGACATTTCTCGACTTCGAACAGCCGATTGCCGAACTGGAAGCCAAAATCGAAGAACTGCGCTATGTGCAGGACGATTCTGCGCTCGATATTTCGGAAGAAATTAATCGCCTGCAAAAGAAGAGCAAGAGCCTCACCAAAGACATCTACGCCAAGCTTTCGCCATGGCAGATTTCGCAAGTGGCGCGCCATCCGCAGCGGCCGTACTCACTGGATTACATCGGCGCTTTGTTCACCGATTTCGATGAGTTGCACGGCGACCGTCACTTCGCCGACGATCCGGCCATGGTTGGCGGTATCGCGCGTTTCAACGGCCAGTCGGTGATGGTGATCGGGCATCAAAAAGGCCGCGACACTAAGGAAAAAATTTACCGCAACTTCGGCATGCCGCGCCCCGAGGGCTATCGCAAAGCGCAGCGCTTGATGAAGCTGGCGGAGAAGTTCGGTATCCCGATCATGACTTTCATCGACACGCCCGGCGCTTATCCTGGTATCGATGCCGAGGAGCGCGGTCAATCCGAAGCCATCGCCAGCTGTCTGTATTTAATGGCGGCCTTGCGCACGCCCATCATTTGCACCGTGATCGGCGAGGGTGGTTCCGGCGGCGCGCTTGCCGTGGGGGTGGGCGATACCACGCTGATCCTGCAATACTCGACGTATTCGGTGATTTCGCCCGAAGGTTGCGCCTCGATCCTGTGGAAGAAAGCCGATAAAGCGCCGGAGGCCGCGGAGACGCTGGGCATTACCGCGCCGCGCCTAAAAACCCTGGGCTTGGTGGATAAAATTATCAGCGAACCGCTGGGCGGCGCGCATCGCGACCCCGAATTGATGATGCTCTCCATGAAAAAAGCGCTCACCGACAGCCTGCGCCCGCTGCAAGACTTTTCTCTGGAGGAATTAGTCAAAGCACGCTTCGATCGGCTGATGGGCTATGGCAAGTTCAAAGAAGCTCGCGCCAAGTGAGCTCGACGATTATTTACAGGCGCGGCTTCCCGCTTTAATCGCGCCGGGTGGACGTGCCACCTTGGCCTTAAGCGGCGGCGTCGATTCAATTGTTCTGCTCAATCTGCTGCTGCGCGCCCAGCGCACCTTAAATTTTTCGCTGTCCGCGATCCACGTCAATCATCACTTAAGTCCGCACGCCAAAGATTGGGCGGCGTTTTGTCTTGCCCTATGCGCCGAGCACGGCGTTCCCTTGACCGTAAAGAATGTTCAAGTACCGCGCCGCTCGTCGCTCGGTTTGGAGGCGGCGGCACGCAGCTTGCGCTATCAGGCGTTTGCCGAGATGGATACTGATGTGCTGCTGCTCGCACATCATTTGGACGATCAAGCCGAGACGCTGTTGCTGAATCTGCTGCGCGGCGCGGGCGTAAGAGGTGCGGCAGGGATGCCGGAATCCAGGCGTTCGGCGTTGTTGCTGGCGCGGCCATTGATTGATGTGCCGCGCGCTAGCTTGATGGTTTATGCCAAGAAGCATCGTCTCGCCTGGGTCGAGGACGAGAGCAACGCCAATACCGCATTTGCGCGTAATTTCTTGCGCCATGAAGTGTTGCCGGCGATCGAGCGCCGCTTTCCCGCTTATCGTCAAACACTGGCACGCGCCGCACAACATTTTGCCGAAGCCGATACCTTGCTGGATGAACTCGCTACGAACGATTTGGCCAGTGCGGTACATGCGGAGAAACTGCGTCTCGCGGCGCTGGCGAGCCTCAGCCATGCGCGCGCCAAAAATCTATTCCGTGCCTATTTGGAAACCCAAGGCGTGCCCTTGTTGGATGCCGACCGCTTGCAAGAATGGCTGCGTCAATTGCTCACGGCGCGCGCCGATAGCCGCGTGGCCTTGGGGGTGGCGGGGCTGACGCTGCGGCGCTATCGCGGCGAAGCCTGGGTGGAGTTCGATACACCCGCACCCGCCCCCGCCCCAGATTGGCAAATGGCATGGCGCGGCGAGCGCGAAATCAAACTGGCAGCCTTGGGTGGCAAGCTGTTATTTACCTCGGCGCAAGGCGCGGGAATCAGCGTAGCGAAATTGACGCAGTCCGCTGTGATGCTGCGTCTGCGCCAAGGCGGTGAAAAACTTAAGCCAAGCTGCAACCGCCCACGCAAAACGCTGAAGCATCTGCTGCAAGAAGCCGCTATGCCTCCTTGGCAGCGGGAGCGTTTGCCGTTAATTTATAGCGGCGAACATTTGGTCGCTGTGCCGGGTATCGGCATCGATTGCGCTTTCCACGCCGCGCCCGGTGAGCCGGGCTTGAAAATTAGCTGGGCGTGTAATTAAACTGAGTGTAGTGTTCCTATCGCCTATGCGAATAACCAGGAGACGATCATGAAACTGACACGCTTATTCTTCGCCATACTTTCTTTCGCGGTTTCCAATCTGGCATTTTCCGTAGAACCTATCGTAATCAAATTTAGCCATGTGGTCGCGCCTAATACGCCGAAAGGTAAAGCGGCGCAGAAGTTTAAAGAGCTGGCCGAGACCTACACCGCAGGCCGGGTGAAAGTCGAGCTTTATCCTAATAGCCAGCTATACAAAGACCGCGAGGAGATGGAAGCGCTGCAGTTGGGCGCAGTTCAAATGCTTGCGCCCTCACTTTCCAAATTCGGACCGCTCGGTGTGCGCGAGTTTGAAGCATTCGATCTACCCTACATTTTCCCCAACAAAGAGACGCTGTATCGGGTGATGGATGGTGAGATCGGCAAGAAGCTCTTTGCCAAGCTCGAGACCAAAAATATCGTTGGGCTAGCGTATTGGGACAATGGCTTCAAGCAAATGAGCGCCAACAAGCCGCTGCGTAAGGTGGACGACTTTAAGGGGCTGAAGATGCGGATTCAGTCTTCCAAGGTGCTCGATGCGCAAATGCGTGCGCTGGGTGCGAGTCCGCAAGTGATGGCATTTTCTGAAGTGTATACGGCGCTGCAGCAAGGCGTGGTGGATGGCACCGAGAACCCGGTCTCGAACTTCTATACGCAAAAAATGCATGAAGTGCAGAAGCATCTGACGATTTCCGATCATGGTTATCTAGGGTATGCGGTGATCACCAATAAGAAGTTCTGGGAGGGTTTGCCGAAGGACATTCGTGGCGAGCTGGAGCACGCCATGAAAGAGGCAACCGTCTACGAGCGCGACATTGCGCAGAAAGAAAACGATGAGTCATTAGCAAAAGTGCGTGCGGCCGGCACCACCGAAGTGTATGTGCTGCCGCTGAAAGAGCGGCAGGCCTGGTACAAAGTGTTGTTACCGGTACACAAAGAGTTCGAAGACGTGATTGGCAAAGACCTGATCTACGGCATCTATACTGTGGCGGCACAGGTAGAAAAGGAAAAAGCCGGAAAGAAATAAGCCCGGAAATGTTTAATCGCGCACTGGACCATCTCGAAGAATGGCTGGTCGCTTCATTTATGGCGGCCGCCACGTTAGTGGTTTTTCTGGCGGTGTTGCATCGCTATGCGCTCGGCGTTTCCTGGCTTTGGCCCTATTTGAAGGGACTCAGCTTTAATTGGGCGCAAGAGCTGTGCATCTACCTCTTCATCTGGATGGCGAAATTCGGTGCCGCCTACGGCGTGCGTACCGGCATTCACGTCGGCGTCGATGTGCTGGTGCGCAAACTGTCACCTGCTAAGCAAGCTTTCTTCATTCAATTGGCGCTTTCCTTGGGCGCATTTTTTACCTTGGTGGTCGCGGCGCTGGGGGTGAGATTTGTCCTTTTTGTGCGCGCCGTGGGCGCCGTCTCGCCCGATCTGGGCATGCCGATGTGGATTATTTATCTCGCCGTGCCGCTGGGCTCCTCGCTCATGTGCTACCGCTTCCTGCAAGTGCTCACGCGCTATCGCCGCAGCGGTGAATTGCCATCCCATCACTATCAAGAAACCGAGCCGGTGGTATGAGCGGCTACGTGATTTTCGGCGTGCTGTTGTTATTGCTGTTGACTGGCACACCCATTTCCATCGCCTTAGGCATGACGGTGCTGGTGTTTCTGGCGACCGTCTCCTCGCTGTCGATGGACAGCATCTCCATCATCTCGCAGAAGCTGTTCACCGGGCTCGATAACTTTTCGATTATGGCGATCCCGTTTTTCGTCTTGTCCGGCACTTTCCTCACCACCGGCGGCGCGGCGCGGCGCATCGTGCACTTCGCCACCACGCTAGTGGGCTGGATGCACGGTGGGCTGGCCATGGCGGCCGTGCTCTCGTGCGCCTTTTTTGCTGCGATCTCCGGTTCCAGCCCGGCAACGGTGGTGGCCATCGGTTCCATCATGCTGCCGGCGATGGTGCAGCAGGGCTATACCAAAAAATTTGCAGTGGGCGTGGTCTCTACTGCGGGTGGTTTGGGCATCCTCATCCCGCCCTCGATTGTGATGGTGATCTACGGCGTTTCCACTTCCGAGAGCATTGGCCGCTTGTTCATCGCCGGCATCGTGCCGGGAATATTGATGGCGCTGACGCTGCTTGCGGTGACCTACATCGTTGCACGCTACAAAAAATTCCCCACCATGCCGCGCGCGAGCCTGGGTGAAGTTTGGCGCGCTTTCCGCGAATCGGCTTGGGGCTTGTTCCTGGTAGTGCTGGTCATCGGCGGAATCTATGGCGGCTTATTTACCCCCACCGAGGCGGCGGCAGTCAGCGCGGTGTATGCCTTTGTCGTCGCGGTGTTCGTATACAAAGAGCTGCCGCTGAAAAAAGTACCCAAGGTGTTGCTGCAAGCGGCGAACATGAGTGCCATGCTGCTCTATATTATTACCAATGCCATCCTATTTTCGTTCTTGCTTACCTCCGAAAACATTCCACAGCATCTTGCCGAATGGATTATCGCCCAGGGATTTACACCGTGGATGTTTTTGCTGTTCGTTAACATCTTGCTGTTTTTTGCTGGCGATTTCATGGAGCCCTCGTCGATTATTTTAATTCTCGCGCCCCTGTTTTTGCCGGTGGCGAAGAGTCTGGGGATCGACCCGATACACCTCGGCATCATCATGACCATCAATATGGAGTTGGGGATGATTACGCCGCCGGTGGGTTTGAACTTGTATGTGGCGAGCGGCCTGGCGAAGATGGGGCTAACGGATGTGACGAAAGCTGCCGCACCCTGGATTCTCGTAGTGACGGCGGTGTTGCTGCTGGTGACCTATGTGCCCGAGATTTCTTTGTGGCTACCGAACCTGCTTTACGGACCAAGCAAGTAGCGTAGATGCTGCGGCGTTCTTATTCGTTTGCGGACATTCCAAATGGGGTAAAACCGCAAAAATAAAATGGCTTTAAATGCCTGGCGTGATCGGAAGCTTCCGATCACAATATAAGGCCTATTTTATTCAATCTGAAGTGGCAAAACTGAAATGGATCGCGATTTTCCTCCGCGCCGTACCCTAGAGACGCTCAATTTCGATAATAGTTACGCGCGGCTGCCCGCGGCATTTCACGCCAAACTATTACCCACGCCCTTGCCCGCGCCCTATTTAGTCAGCTTCAATGAAAGCGCGGCGGACTTGATCGAACTCGATCCCGCGCAAGCCGCGCGTACCGAATTTCTCGAGTACTTTGCTGGGCATAAAGTTTTACCGGGCGCGGAGCCGCTGGCGATGTTGTATGCCGGCCACCAGTTCGGCCATTTTGTACCGCAACTCGGCGATGGGCGGGCGATTCTCTTGGGTGAGGTGGTGAATAGCCGTGGCCAGCGTTGGGATCTGCATCTCAAAGGTGCGGGTGAGACGCCGTTTTCGCGCAGCGGCGATGGGCGCGCGGTGCTGCGTTCCAGTATTCGTGAGTACCTGTGCTGCGAGGCAATGCATGGCTTAGGCATACCGACGACACGTGCCTTATGCATCGTCGGCAGCGATGTGGAAGTGTATCGGGAGCAGGTCGAAACTGGTGCAACCCTCGTGCGCATGGCGCCCTCGCATGTGCGCTTCGGCTCGTTCGAAGTGTTTTTCTATCGCGGCCAGCAGGCCGAGATCAAGATCCTCGCCGATTATGTGATCGCGCAGCATTATCCCGAGTTGGCCGAGTTATCCGATAAATATCCGCGCTTCTTGCGCGAAGTGGTGTTGCGCACCGCGCAGTTGATGGCGAAGTGGCAGGCAGTGGGTTTTGCGCATGGCGTGATGAATACCGACAATATGTCTATTCTCGGCCTGACACTCGATTACGGCCCATATGGTTTTCTCGATCAGTTCGATCCCGCTTATATTTGCAACCACTCTGACCACTCGGGGCGCTATGCTTTCGACCAGCAGCCGGAGATCGGCGCGTGGAATGTGACTTGCCTGGCGCAGGCCTTGTCGCCACTGATGAGCGTAGAACAAGCCAAAGCGGCCTTGTCGGCTTATAACGATGCCTTCGGTACGCACTATATCGAGCTGATGAGCGCGAAACTGGGCGTGGCACCCGCGCCGGACGTCGTGCCTTTGATTACCGGACTATTGGAAATCCTGCAACAGAACCACGTTGATTACACCATATTCTTCCGCCGCTTGAATCGATTCAAGCAAGCGGGGCAGAATGACCAGATTCGAGATTTGTTTTTGGATCGGGCTGCATTCGATGCATGGGCCACCTTATATCGCGCCCGCTTGCAGCAGGAGGGTAGTCTTGACGCCGAGCGC
This sequence comes from Betaproteobacteria bacterium, assembly GCA_025361165.1. GTDB lineage: Bacteria > Pseudomonadota > Gammaproteobacteria > Burkholderiales > Thiobacteraceae > RBG-16-58-11. The sequence goes on from JANYAU010000031.1 coordinate 9,598, forward strand.
GCCACCCAGCTTGATCGCGTCAATCCCAAATATATTTTGCGCAATTACATGGCGCAGGTGGCAATTCAAAAAGCGGTGCAGGACCGCGATTACACCGAGGTGAATCGCTTGCTTGCGTTGTTGCAAGCCCCGTTCGATGAACATCCGGAAATGGAACACTATGCAGGCTTTCCGCCCGATTGGGCATCTTCTATTGAAGTGAGCTGTTCATCATAATTGAAACCCGGTAGAGTGGCGGCTCGAATGAAATGGCTCGTCATGGTGGTTCTCTCTTTGTTTCTCGCCGCCTGCGCGACCTCTCCCAAGAGCACAGGTAAGGGCCCGGCTCTCCCCGAATTCAAGCTTTCCTCGTTTGCCAAAACCGAAGTCGATCAAATTGCCGAACTGCATTTGCAGGCATCGCTCGAACACTTGCGCGTGTTGACGGAAAAATTTTACCGGCGTAACCCACACGAGTGGAAGAAGGGCGGCCAGCCAACGCGGGAGGCGGCGGTGGCCAGGATATTCGACGGCGATTTCCAGCAAAGTTTTCCCGAGTTGGACAACAAACGCGGCATTGATGCGCTCTATCTCGCGTTCCAAGAAAGTTATCACGGAGATCGCGTGCTGGCCTTAGCCTGGGGGCTGGCCACCATGACTTTGTCAGCCTATAACGAAAAAATCGACTTTTATGCCTGGGACGATCTCGATCCGCAAAAGCTTTACAATGCGGCGCGTAACTATGAGATCGCGGCATGGAAGCTGGCTTCGAATCGCGATAGCCACGGACACCTCTTTTTATTGGCGAATGAACTGCATGGCGAGACACGCAACCTCAGTTTTGAGCGCGAGTTCGGCAAGCTGATCGCCGAGCACGACATGCTGGCGAAAATCGTCGCTGGGCGCACTAACCGGACGATTGTGCGCATGGTGCAAAATTTTGCTTCAGCCTTATTTATTCCGCTGTCGGCACTCCCACGATGACGGCTTCTCTACCGCGCGCCATCCTCATTACCGGCTGTTCCAGCGGTATCGGCCTGTGCGTGGCTGAAGGCTTGGTGGCGCGCGGTTATCGCGTATTCGCCACGGCGCGTAAGGCACAAGACGTGGCGTTGCTAAAGGCTAAAGGCTTGGAAGCGTTGAGTCTGGACCTCGACGATTCGGCATCGATCCATGCCGCCGTGGATGAAGTGCTGACGCGCACCGGCGGCACCCTGTATGCCTTGTTCAACAACGGCGGTTACGGCCAGCCGGGCGCAGTTGAAGATTTGTCGCGCGCCACCTTGCGCGCGCAATTCGAAACCAATTTGTTCGGCATGTTGGAGCTTACCAATCGCGTCCTCCCTGTCATGCGCAAACAGGGCGAGGGCCGCATTCTGCAAAACAGTTCGGTGTTGGGCTATATCGCGCTGTCGTATCGTGGCGCGTATAACGCCAGCAAATATGCGATCGAAGGCATTAGCGATACGCTGCGCTTGGAATTGCGCGGCAGCAACATCCACGTCTGCTTGATCGAACCCGGCCCGATTAAGAGCCGCTTTCGCGCCAATGCGTTCGCCATGTACCAGCAGCATATCGATAAGACCCTGAGTTTTCACCGTGCAAAATACGAGGCGATGGAACGCCGGCTACAAAAACCTGGCCCCGCTGCGCCTTTTACTTTGGGGCCGGAAGCGGTGTTGACGAAAGTGATTCATGCCTTGGAAAGCGCACGGCCGAAGGTGCGCTATCGTGTCACCCAGCCGGCGTTTTTTTTCGCTTACGCCAAACGCCTCTTGCCGCAGTCTTGGCTTGATCGCATCCTCGGCACTATTTCCGATAGCGAGGCGAAATGAAACGTTTCTTGCTCGGTTTGTATGTGTTGCTTTGCGCGCATAGCGCCTATGCTCAATGCGGTAAGGTGCCGGCGCAAGGTGAGTCGATTGCGGGTTTGTTGGGGGCAACGGCTTTCATCGATGAAATGGTCGCGCGCCATCAATTCGATCGTGCGGACTTAAGCCAATTGTTGGCGCAGACGTGCATGAAACAAAGCATCCTCAATGCGATGTCGCGCCCGGCGGAAGCAAAACCCTGGAGCGCCTACCGGCCGCTGTTTGTCGAGCCCAAACACATCGCGCAAGGTGTGCGCTTTTGGGCCGCGCATGACGCTGCGCTCGCACGTGCTGAGGCGCAATACGGCGTCCCGGCCTCGATGATTGTGGCGATTATCGGTGTTGAAACCTTTTACGGCCGCAACACCGGTTCGTTTCGCGTGATGGATGCCTTGAGTACGCTGGCGTTCGGCTCTCCGCAGCGTGCTGCGTATTTTCGCGATGAGTTGGAGCAGTATTTATTGCTCGCGCGCGAAGCCGGGTTTGCGCCGCTATCCATTAAAGGGTCGTATGCGGGCGCGATGGGGATTGGGCAATTCATGCCATCGAGTTATCGCAACTTTGGCGTCGATTTCGACGGCGATGGTCAGCGTGATTTGTGGGACAACCCAGACGATGCCATCGGCAGCGTGGCCAACTATTTCCACGGCAAAGGCTGGATACCCGGTGCGCCGGTGGTGACGCCAGCGACGGCGGTTGCGGAACCAGGCAAAGGCTTGGCCAATCACGGCTGGAGCTTTCGTATGCCCCTTAAATATTGGTCGCGGGTGGGGGTGGCGGCCAACGACGCCACCCCTGCGGAAGCGGAGGCAATGCTGTTAGAACTCGCAGGCGCGAATGGCCCGGAGTATTGGCTCGCGTATCAGAATTTTTACGTGATTACGCGCTACAACCACAGTTTTCATTATGCAATGGCGGTGTGGCAATTGAGCCGGGAATTGGAAGCGGAGCGCGCCGCTTCCATAGTGCCTCAGACCACACCCTGATCCGCCAAATAATCCTCATAATTTCCGCTGAAGTGCTTGAAGCCGCCCTTACCGTCTAACTCGATAATTTGCGTGGCGAGCGAGGACACGAACTGGCGGTCGTGGCTGACGAAAATCAGCGTGCCTTGGTATTTTTCCAGCGCGATGTTCAGTGACTCAATCGTTTCCATATCCATGTGATTGGTGGGCTCGTCCATGATCAGCACATTGGGATGCTCCAGCATTAATTTGCCGTAGAGCATGCGGCCTTTTTCGCCGCCGGAAAGCACGCGCACGGATTTTTTCACGTCGTCGCCGGAGAACAGTAATCGACCCAAAATGCCGCGCATGACTTGGTCGTCTTCGCCTTCGCGCCGCCACTGCTTCATCCAATCGAAGACGGTGAGATCGTTGTCGAAATCGGCCGCATGGTCTTGGGAAAAATAGCCGATGCGGGCTTTCTCCGCCCATTTCACATTGCCCTGATCAGGCTCGATTTCACCCACCAGCGTTTTCAGCAGGGTGGATTTACCCGCGCCGTTGGGGCCAATCACGGCCAATCGTTCGCCTGCATCCAGCATGAAAGTCATGCCGTGAAACAACACCTGGTCGTAGCCTTTCGCGATGTCGATCAACTCTACCGCGTGGCGATGCAGTTTGCCCTTGTCTTCCAACTCGAAGCGGATATACGGCGCCTGGCGGCTGGAAGGTTTCACTTCCACCACTTCTTGCTTGATCTTCTCGATCATCTTTAAGCGCGAGGTGGCTTGGCGCGCTTTGGACTTGTTGGCGGAGAAACGCGCGACGAAGTCTTGCAAATCGTTGACGCGCTCCTTGGCTTTGGTATTCGATGCGAGCATTTGCTGCCGCGCCTGGGTTGAGGCCAGCATGTAGTCGTCGTAGTTGCCGGGGTAGAGGCGGATGGTGCTGTAATCCAGATCCGCCATATGCGTGCATACGCTGTTCAGAAAGTGGCGGTCGTGAGAAATGATGATCATGGTGCTGTTGCGCTGGTTGATCACATCTTCGAGCCAGCGAATGGTATTGATGTCCAAGTTGTTGGTCGGTTCGTCCAACAGCAGAATTTCCGGATTGGAAAACAAGGCTTGCGTAAGCAGCACGCGCAGTTTGAAACCGGGCGCGATTTCGCGCATCGGGCCGGTATGGTTTTCCAGTGGAATACCCACGCCCAGCAATAATTCGCCGGCACGCGCCTCGGCGGTGTAGCCGTCGAATTCGGCAAACTGCGACTCCAGTTCGGCGGCGTGCATGTAGTCGGCTTCGGTCGCTTCGGGATTGGCGTAGATGGCGTCTTTCTCTTGCATCACACGCCACATTTCTTCGTGCCCCATCATCACGACATCCAGTACGCGCTGACCTTCATACGCGAACTGATCTTGGCGTAGAAACGCCATACGCTCGTGAGCGTCGAGCGAGACATTGCCCGCCGTGGAATCGAGCACGCCGGCGAGAATTTTCATGAAAGTGGACTTGCCGCAACCGTTGGCGCCGATCAAGCCATAACGGTTGCCGTCGCCGAATTTGACGGAGACGTTTTCGAACAGGGGCTTGGCCCCGAATTGCATAGTGATATTGGCAGTGGACAGCATGGGTGTTAAGTCGATGTGCGAAGGTGGGCGCGCATTTTAACATGGCCCAGCGGGGTTTGACGGCATTGGCCACTGACCCCTAACATGCGTTGAAACGGGGAGACAAGATGCTGAATGCAATTTGGGCGGGGATGATCTTGGTAGCGTGCACGGTGGCGCTGGTCAAGGCCATTATGACGGGGCAGGGCGAAATTTTCGTCGCATTGGTGCATTCGCTGTTCGATTCCGCCAAGACCGGGTTTGAGATTTCGCTTGGGCTGGCCGGGGTGATGACGCTGTGGCTGGGCCTCATGCGCGTGGCGCAGGCAGGCGGTGGGCTGGTGCTGATTACCCGGGCGCTGGCGCCGCTGCTCAAGCGCTTGATGCCGGAAGTGCCGCCGCAGCATCCGGCGCAGGGCGCGGTGGTGATGAATCTGTCCGCGAATGTGCTGGGCTTGGACAACGCCGCCACACCCTTGGGGCTTGCCGCCATGCGTGAATTACAAACGCTGAACCCCACGCCGGATACGGCCACCAATGCGATGATTTTGTTTTTGGTGCTGAATGCGTCTTCGGTGACCTTATTGCCGCTCACCATTTTTACGTATCGCGCACAAATGGGTGCGCATGATCCCACTGATGTCTTCGTGCCGATTTTGATCGCTACTTATTGTTCGACGCTAGTCGGACTGCTAGCGGTGGCGGTGGTGCAGCGCATTAACTTGCTGGATCGCGTGGTGCTGGCCTATCTTGGTCTCGCGACCGGGATGGTGGCGGGTATCGCCGTCTATTTCGGCAGCCTGCCGGCGGGCGAGATGCAGCGCCAATCCGCGATATTTAGCAATGGCCTACTCTTGTTTTTGATCGTCGCGTTTTTACTCGGCGCCTTGATCCGCCGCGTGAAAGTGTATGAAGTTTTCATCGAAGGCGCGAAAGAGGGATTTCAAGTCGCCGTCGGCATCATTCCCTATTTGGTCGGCATGTTGCTCGCCATCGGTTTGCTGCGCGCCAGCGGGGCATTGGAAGGCTTGCTGGATGGCATCCGCTATCTGGTGCACGGTCTGGGTTGGGATGATCGCTTCGTCGAAGGTCTGCCCACCGCCTTAGTCAAACCTTTTTCCGGCAGCGGCGCGCGTGCCATGATGATCGAGACCATGCGCACCCACGGCGCGGATTCCTTCGCCGGCAGACTATCGGCAGTGATTCAAGGTAGCACCGAGACCACCTTTTATGTGCTGGCGGTGTATTTCGGATCGGTCGGTATTAAGCGTAGTCGGCATGCGATTTCATGCGCGCTGTTGGCGGATTTGGCGGGGGTGATTGCGGCAATATTTGTGTGTTACGCGTTCTTCGGGTGATGGTTGAGGCGTCGCTGCGGAAGCAAGCTTCACGCTCGCTTCATCTTACGCCGCTTTAAAGCGGCCGACCTCATTTTGCAGTGCGCTGGCCAGATGCTCTAGGTGTTGGGCAGCCACGGAGGTTTGTTGAATCGCAGCGCTGTTTTCTTCTGCCATTTGCGCAATCTTTTCCACGTTCTGCGCAATTTCGTTGCTCGCTACAGTTTGTTCTTTTACGGAAGCTGTGATGTTTTCCACCCCCTCGCTGGCATGGGCGACGGAGTCGTTGGCTTCGGATAGCACGATGGCGACAGTTTCCAGAACGTCTTGGCTGGTTTGCAAGGACTGCTGGCCTTTTTGGATTGCTTTTTCGACGGCCACAGATTGCTGCCCCAGCGTTTGGGTCACGGCGTCAATTTCACGCGCGGATTGTGCTGATTTTTCCGCCAATTTGCGCACTTCGTCCGCGACCACGGCAAAGCCGCGCCCCTGCTCGCCGGCACGCGCCGCTTCGATCGCCGCGTTCAGCGCCAGCAAATTGGTTTGTTCGGCGATATCCTTCACCTGTTTGGTCATATCGGTGATGGCATTGGTGCTGCGCACGAATTCTTGCACCGATTGGGCAATGTCTTTGACCGCGGCTTCCACGAGGTCGATCTCGCCCACCAGTTCGGACAAACGCTCGTTGCCTTTGCGCGTGCGCTCCAGGCTGTTTTGGGAAAGCGCGTGTACTTCTTCGGCGGAGTTTGCTACCGAAGTGATACTTACCGTGACCTCCTCCACTGCGGCGGCAGTAGCGGCGGCGGCCTCGCTTTGCTGCTGTGAGCCCTGCGCCACTTGGGTGCTGGCGGCGGAAAGCTCGGTCGCGGCGCCGGAAACGTCGTCAGCATGCGTATGGACGTTGCGGATGATGCCTTGGAAGCTTTCCATGAGGGCGTTGAAGGATTGGGCGGCTAATCCGATTTCATCCTGCCCATAAATTTTAACGCGCTGCGTCAGATCGCCATCCGCTTGCATGCGCGTCATCGTTTCTTGCAATTCAAAAACGGGTTGCTTGATACCACGCGCGATAAACCAAGCAAACAAGGAACCCAGCACGAGGGCAAGGCCGGAAAAGACGAGTGTAGCGCTGCGCGCACGGGTATAAGCCGTATGGGCTATTACGACGTCTTTGGCGTTTTCTTGCTCTTGGTACTTGATCATCTCCGCAAGGGCGTCTAACCATTGTTTCTGGTTGGGAGATACTTCTTTGCGCAGCACTTGGGCCGCTTCGGCGCGACTATTAACGCTGGCCAAATCCAGGGCTTTTATTACCAAAGGTTGAGTCGCATCTTTGGCTGCATTGATCTTGGCCAACAAAGCTTTACCTGCCTCAGACTTGACCATGCCGCTTAATTGCTTTTCTGCCGCATCGTAGTCCGTGCGCAGGGATTTAACCCGATCCATTTCCCCTACCATATCCGCGGTATCGGTGAGTAGTGCGGTGTTGCGCACGACAATAGCAATACCGTGCACCCCTTCGCGCATATCATGTGCGAGTCCGATCTTGACCAGATTGTCTTTGGCGATGTCATCGAGAGGTTGCTCAATCTGGCTCATAGACACTAGGCCGATTAGCGCCAGCACTACCAATAGCACGAGGATCAGGCCAAAGCCTAATCCCAACCGTACGCCGATTTTCATATTTGCGAACATTTCAAGCTCCTTAGAAAAAGGCGGATATTTGTTTTATCGCCCCATGCGATTAAAAATACGTTTGCTTCTATACGCCCAATTCTTCAACCCAAGCCAGTGCTTTCAAGTGTGCTTCGTTGACCTTGGCCGGTTCGATGGTCAGCGCGTTAGCCAGTTCGTTGATGCGCCCGATGTCGGCGCTTTCGCATGCCTCGGCCAACGCGAGAAAAGGGCCATAGATACCGTCGCGGCGGAGCAGCGCATCGGCGATATTTTCCGGCAGGGTGAGTTTTTCCAATACTTGATCCATGGGCGTTTCCAGCATAGCGTCGAGCAGCGAAAAAATACCGACGATGAACAAGTTGTCGCGCTCGCCCCGGTCCACCAGGTCTTGGCCCAACAATTCCGTGAGGCGGCCACGGGTGATGGCGGTTTTCATCAGCGCAGGTGGCGTGGCATTTTCATTGGTAGTGACAATGAGCAAGGTCAGCCAACGATAAAGTTGCTGATAGCCGAGAATGGACAAGGCGTGGCGGATCGACTGAATTTCACAGGACAGTCCGAAACCGACCGAATTGATGTAGCGGAGCAGCTTGAATGAGAGCGCGACATCGCGCTTAAAGCCTTTTTCGATTTCGGCGATATCGGCGTTACTGCGCACCTTGTTCAGAATATCCAGCACTAAGGCATGCGCCGGATTGATGACTTTGGCGGTTAGAATTTCAGGATGCGCAAAATAGTAGCCTTGGAAATAATCGAATTTGAGTTCTTTGCAGCGCTTGAACGCAGCCAGGGTTTCCACTTTCTCTGCGACGATTTTGAGCGCAAATTTCTTCAAAGCCAGGGACAGGTCACCCAGCTGTTCGTTCGGTACGCTGAGCAGATCGATTTTGACGTAAGCGGCGAGTTGGATCAGCGGCTCGTTCTCGGTCGTGAGCTGCGCGTTATGCAACGCGAAGTCGAAGCCCAACGCTTTGAGCCCTTGCATGCGTTCGAGCAATGCCGGGTTGGCGTTGATCTCGCCCGTGATTTCCAGCACGATGCGTTTGGCCGGCAGCAATTCCATGAACTCGCTGGTCAGCATCGCTTCGGTGACATTGAGGAACGCTAATTTGTCCCCCATCAGCCATTCGGTGCCCATATTGTTTAGGGTGTTGACCAACACTTGGGCGCCGGCGCTGAAGTCGTCTGCGAAGTGTGCGGTATTGTCACGAGCGTTGGAACGGAAGAGCAGTTCGTAGCCGATGATCTTCTGTTGCGCATCGATGATCGGCTGACGGCCGATGAATACCTGGTCGCTCGAGCCGGTGCCGAAGTTCAGATTGAAGGAATGATTTGCGCTTGTTGCGGTTACCACCACGATACTCCTATTGTGTTGTGCTTCCGCCTTGACGGATTAGCTGGCCTTGGCAAATAAGGACGCGCGCGTTTCTTTCGAGTCGGCGGAGAGTAACTCCTCCATATCCAGTACCAATACCACCGAGCCTTCGCCTGATAGCGTGGCGCCCGCGATACCTTTGGGTTTGATGTCCGTCAGCGGTTTGATCACCACGTCGTCACGACCGATAAAGCCGTCGATCGCGAGCACGAAAGAAATCTCGGCCGCTTGCATTAACACACCAAATGCTGGCGGCGAAGCTTCCGGCCAGTCGAGGAGGCTTGCGAGCGTGCGTACCGGGAGCACTTCTTCCCGCACCACCAGCGTAGCGCGTCCCGACACCTGCTGAATGTCCTTGGGGTTAATCGGCATGATTTCGCGCACCATCGACAGCGGTACCGCGAAGGGTTGCTTACCCAGGCGCACAATCAATACCGGCAGAATCGCCAGCGTGAGCGGCAGGGTAATGGTAAAAACCGAACCTTGGCCGATGACGGTTTTGACGTCGATCCGGCCGTTCAATTTCGAGATGTTGGTTTTCACCACATCCATGCCGACGCCGCGGCCAGAAACATCGGAGATCATGTCTTTGGTTGAAAACCCCGGCAAGAACACCAGGTTCAGGCTTTGACGCTCATCCAAGCTGTTGGCAGTCTCAACGTCGATCAAGCCTTTGGCCAAGGCTTTTTGGCGCAATACATCGGCACGCATGCCACGTCCGTCATCGGTAATTTCGATGATGATGTGATCGCCAACTTGATGCGCCGAAAGTTTGACTATGCTTTTTGCCGGCTTACCGGCGGCGGCCCGTTCCTCGGGGCTATCCACGCCATGGTCGACCGCATTGCGCACCAAATGTACTAGCGGGTCATTGAGATCCTCGATCATGGTTTTATCGATCTCGGTTTCCTCGCCTTCGAGTACCAGCTCAACATCCTTGCCCAAACTACGTGCCAGGTCGCGGGCTAAGCGCGGGTACTTTTGGAACAAGCGGCCGATCGGCTGCATGCGGGTTTTCATCACCGCGTTTTGCAAGTCGCTGACCAGCAGATCGAGTTGGCTCACTGCTTCGTCCAATGCTTTCACGGTATCGGCAGTGCTCCTGCCGGCGACGATTTCGGAACGCAAACAGGTGAGACGATTCTTGGTCAAGCCAATTTCGCCCGAAAGATTCAGCACTTGATCGAGACGTGTGGTGTCAATGCGAATGGTGTTTTCTTTGGCGCTGGGCGTCGCAGTGGTGGGCGTGTTGGTGCGTGGTTTATCCACGGCTTTAGGCGCCTCGACCTTGGGTGTTACAGGTGCGGCGGCGGCTTGTCGCGCAGTTTCTTCTTCCGGCGCGGCGCCGACTAGCGCGTTATACAGCACATGCCAATCGGGGCCGCTCGTGTCATGGCCGACGGCGGAGGCCGGTGTGGGTTGCGGCTCCGCCGCAACGGGGATAGCGACAGGTTTCGCCGCTTCTTGTTTGCTGGTGGGCGTTTCGCCCGCCAGTACGGCATCTAAGGCTTGCAAGATATGGTCGTCGGCAGGATCAGGCATACGCGCTTGCGCCAGGTAGCCGAACATATCGCGCACAATACCGGTCGCGGCGAGGATCACATCCAAGATTTCAGGTGTGAGTTGTAGTTGGCCGTTGCGCAGTTTGTCAAACAAGTTCTCGGTGCGGTGGCACAACTCCACTAAAGGCGTCGCATTCAAAAAGCCGGCACCGCCCTTAATGGTGTGGAAGCCGCGGAAAATGACATTCAGCAACTCACGATCGTGGGGCGACTTTTCCAACACGACCAGCTTGTTGTCGACATCGGAAAGCATATCGCCGGCTTCCGTGAGGAAGTCTTGCAGCAGCTCTTCCATTCCTTCAAACGCGCTCATGTGCTATTTCCTCTCGGGCTTTTAGAAGCCCAGACTTTCCAATAAATCGTCTACTTGCGCTTGGTTGGTGACGATGTCGGTGCGGCCGCCGGCATTGATCACCGGGCCGTTCAATAGGCTGGCTTCCATCTCCGCTTTTTTCTCCGGGGAGGTGGTTGCTACCAAGACCATGAGTAATTGGCTCTCCATTTCTTTAGCCATGTCGATGATCTTTTTAATCACTTGGCCGGTAAGATCTTGAAAATCTTGCGCCATCATGATTTCCAGTAATTGATCATTGGTGGCTTTGGCATTTTTCGATGCATGGTCGAGAAAGCCACGAGTATCGGTAACCAGTTGTTTGAAGCCATCGATCGACAATTCGTTCTTGAACAATTGGTCCCATTGGCCGGACAGCTTGGTCGCCCCGGTACCGATCTGTTCTTGCAGGGGCTTTGCCGCATCGGTGGCGTTTAACACGCGCTCCGCCGCTTGCTCGGTGAGTGTGGCGATATAGGCCAAGCGGTCGCGTGCATCGGGCATGGTGTTATCGACGACTCTTTCTAAAGTTTTGTCATAGCCGAGATCATGCATGGTGTCGTGCAATTTTCGGGTGAGATGGCCAATCTGCGAGTAAAAGGGCTCGTTAATCCCCGGGCATGCGGGATTGGCTGGCGCACTCTCAGGGGCGGCAGCGGGGGCCATAGGGGGCGGATTGTTGGCAGACACAATACTGTCGAACAAGGCTTCCAAATCGTCGGTATCGCCAGCTACAGAATTACTCACGGGGTGTCTCCTTAATTACCGTTTTTTTGGAAAATTTTGTTGAGTTTTTCTTCCAGCGTCGCGGCCGTGAAGGGCTTGACGATGTAACCGCTGGCGCCGGCCTGGGCCGCGAATACGATGTTTTCCTTCTTCGCTTCGGCCGTGACCATGAGCACCGGCAAATGCTTTAAATTGGCGTCGCCGCGAATTTCTTTGAGCAAATCGAGGCCAGTCATATTCGGCATATTCCAATCGCTCACCACAAAATCGAAATTGGTGCTCCGTAATTTGGAAAGCGCGACCACGCCATCTTCGGCTTCGTCGACGTTGGAAAAGCCCAGCTCCTTGAGGAGATTGCGCACAATCCGGCGCATCGTGGAAAAATCATCCACGACGAGAAATTTCATATTTGTGTCAGCCATTCATTGCTCCAATTGCGCTCGTTGTCAGCTTTTTATCTTGCCGCGGCAGCTAGGCCAGAAACGGGCGAAGGGTGTCCGCCAAAATCACCGGATCGAATTTGGCAACATAGGTGTCGACGCCGACGCTTTGCCCCATAGCGCGATTCGCTTCGGAGGAGAGCGAGGAGTGCATCACCACCGGGATACCATCGAAACGATGATCTGACTTGATGTTCTTCGCCAGCACATAACCATCCATTTCCGGCATTTCAGCATCGGTAAGAATGACACTAATTTGATCCTTGAGCGAAGTCCCTTCTTGGTGTACTCGCTGAGCCAGGGCTTGCAATTTTTCCCATGCTTCTAAGCCATTGGTGGCTTGCTGATATTTCACATTCATAGCTTCCAAGACCTTGGTGATTTCCTTGCGGGCGATAGTCGAGTCATCGGCGAAAAACACCATGTGTTCGCGTTCCGATTGCACTTTCTCGAGTTGCGGAATTTCCTCTACACCGATAGCGCGGGCCAAAATTTGCTCGACGTCCAGGATCGATACTAATTTGCCGTCGGGCAACTCGGTGATCGCGGTGATGAGCGCGTCGCTGCCCATGAGCATGGATTGCGGCGGCTTCACTTTGTCCCAATCGACCCGGATGATGCGGTCCACGTCATGCACCAGAAAACCTTGGGTATGGCGTGAGAATTCGGTCACGATCATGGTGTGTCCGGTGTCCTCGGGGGCGCCTTCCAAGTTAGTGAACTTGGCGAGCGAAATTACCGGAATGATATTGCCGCGCAATGAGATAACGCCCTCCACGCCGGGTGGGGTATTCGGCGTTTTAGTGATGGTCGGGGTCTGCGATACCTCGCGCACCTTGAACACATTGATGCCGAATACTTCTCCCGTGCCTAAGGAAAACAGTAGGATTTCCATTTTATTCGAGCCCGCGAGCTTGGTGCGGGCGTCGATCGAATCGATGAGAGCTTGTTGTGCGTCCATGGTTTTATCGTCCTAGTCTGGCGGGTTAGGCCGCTGCTGCGACATTGCCTTCAAGAATGCGGGTGAGCGTTTCTGCAAGCCGTTGCGGTTCGAATTTTGAGACATATTCATCTACCCCGACCGAGCGCCCGAGTTGCTGGTTCGACATGCCGGAGAGCGAGGAGTGCATGATGACGGGGATGCCGGCAAAGCGCGGATCGCTTTTTACATTCTTGGTGAGGATGTAGCCGTCCATCTCCGGCATTTCCACGTCGGTGAGGATCAACTGGATGAGGTCGGTCAGCGGGATATGGGCTGCTTCCGCTTGTGCGGCGAACCGCTTCAAATCTTCCCAGGCGCTTTTGCCGTTCGTGGCGAAATGGTAGTTCACGGCCAGCGCCTGCAAAGTGCGCTCGATTTGCTTGCGTGCGACCGGCGAATCGTCGCAGAAGAAAATGGTATGGTTTTCCGTCTGGAGCGGCTTTACTTGGCTAAAGATGAGGTCGTCGTCGACACCGGCGGTGGTCTCGGCGAGGATTTTTTCCACATCCATTAACATTACCAAGCGGCCGTCTTGTAGCTCGGTGACGGCGGTGACCAGCCCCCCCACATGCGAGGAGAACATATCCGGCGGCACGCGAATCGAAGACCAATCCAAGCGCAAAATAGTATCCACCGCCCCCACGAGGAAGCCCTGCGTGTGGCCGTTGTATTCCGTCACGATCATGACTTCCGGCTTATCTTCGGTTTGGACGCCGGTGTATTTAACCAGATCGACGATGGGTACCAGTTGGCCGCGCAGACTGACCATGCCTTCCACGAATGGCGGCAATTCCGGCGGGCGGGTGATCTCCGGCACACGCATCACTTCGCGTACCTTGAACACATTGATGCCGTAAGTTTCGCAGCGCCCGGAGCGGCTGTCCGTCCCCAAGGTGAAGAGCAATATCTCCAGTTTATTGGTGCCAGCCAATTTGGTTCGGCCATCGATATTCTTCAATAGTTCAGACATGTGGACACTCCTTTAACTGGCATTTTTTCACGCGGTTATTAATCTTCACAGTGGCGGCCCTCGCATAAAGAAATGGAATTAGCTTCAGCCGCCTCTGCCAGGCGCCCCAGCTCGGCGAGCACTTGCATGGAGGCGCGCTCCATTTCCACAAGACTCTTCAATGCCGATTCATGCTCGCCAGTGCGGTAGTTCTCGATCGCGCTGATGCCATGGGTGTGCACGGCGCGGTGCGGCTGCTCAATTTGCACATAGCCGGGTAGCTTGGAGTACACGGATTTGCCTTCGCCTTCGTAATACCACTTACCCAAACGACATTGCGTGTGGCTGGGAAACTCATGGGCCGCTTTTTTCGACAGACCCATGAAAATTTTGTACACCTCAAACTTATAGACCAGATGATCGACCTTGGCCAACTCGACAAAGCTGCGTAAGGCCGAGGCAGCGATCGCGCCTTCCATCTTATGTGACAGATTCAACAGTTCATGCAAACTTTCCGTTGCGGCTTCACCTTGACGGCTGAAACTGTTCGATTGCTCGGCTTCACTTTCCATTTGGGTTTTGGCGCAGAGGATTTCCTCTTGGATGTTTGCAACCAAAGTAGAGATTTCGCTGGTCGCGTGGCTGGTGCGCTCGGCGAGTTTACGTACCTCGTCCGCTACCACGGCGAAGCCGCGTCCTTGCTCACCGGCGCGCGCCGCTTCGATGGCAGCGTTCAGGGCGAGCAGATTGGTCTGATCGGCGATTTCCTTGATCAACATCACGATGCCGCCGATTTGGCCGGCGCGTTCGTTTAAGTTTTCTACGCTATGCGCCGTTTGTTGTGTTTTTTCGGAAACGCGATGCAAATTGGCAGCGATTTGCGCCATTGCGTCGCGGCTTTGATTCGACGCGCTGGCCGCTTCCACAGCGCCTTTTTGTTCCGATTTCATAGTGGTAGCCAAACCAGACAAGGAGCGCTGCAACTCGACGAACGATTCGCCGAAATTTTGCATACTAGTGAACATGCCGGCATACAGTGCCTGCTTGGCCGACAAGTCTGCCACTTGTGCGGCAAGGGCGGATTTTTCCGTGGTCGTGTTCTCAAGTACGGCATTGATCTGATCACGTTCCCGTTTCAATTGCGCGAACTGGGTTTGCAGTGTTTCAAACTGGCTTTTCCATCGTCTGCCAAACATGTCACACTCTCCTGGCTGCGGTAGTATTGTTTCTGTCGCGCTTTAGTCGGCTTGCAAACGGAACCGGCTAATGACGTTTTGCAGACCCTTCGAATGGTTCACCATCTCTTGCGAGGTGGTGGCCGCGAGTTCGATAGCACGGCTGTTTTCTTGCGCCATGCGCGCGATTTCCTCAACGGTGGTGGTGAGAGAGTCACTGGCAGTAGATTGATCGCGAGTTGCATTGGCGATATGGCCAATCATTTCCACCACCTGTTCCACGCTGCGCGTAATGTCTTGTAGCGCCTTGCCCGCCTGGTTGGCTAGCTCGACACCCTCGCGCACCTCATTACTGCCCTGACGCATGCTATCCACCGCT
The DNA here is from genome assembly GCA_025361165.1 of Betaproteobacteria bacterium. GTDB lineage: Bacteria > Pseudomonadota > Gammaproteobacteria > Burkholderiales > Thiobacteraceae > RBG-16-58-11. The sequence continues at coordinate 24,935 of JANYAU010000031.1, forward strand.
TGCCCGGTATCACTTTGGATGGCGCCGATCATGGTCGATATCTCAGCAGTGGCGGCGGTGGTGCGTTCGGCCAACTTGCGCACCTCGTCCGCTACCACGGCAAAGCCGCGTCCCTGTTCTCCGGCGCGTGCGGCTTCGATGGCGGCGTTGAGTGCCAGCAAATTGGTTTGATCGGCGATGTCTTTAATGACAGAAAGAATTTTTCCGATCTGACTCGAACGCTGGCCGAGATCGGCAATCGATATCGCGGATTCGCTCACGGTTCTTGCGACCTTTTCAATCCCTTGTACCGCACTGGCTACGACCTTATTGCCTTGTTTCGACAGTTCGCGGGCATTGTTGGCGGCGCTGACTATTTCTTCGGACGTTTCTGCGATTGCTTTAAAGGAGGTATTCAGTTGCTCGACCGAGCTTGCGGCTTCCGCTGCGCGCACGGTTTGTTGCCGCGAGCTTTGCGCGACTTGTGCCGCTGTCACGGATAAAGCGTCGGCATTTTGGTTCACTTGCGTGCTGGAGTGATTGACTTCACTGATTAAATTGGCGAATTGCGCCGTCATTTGATTAAAGCTTGCGCCCACACGGGCCAATTCGTCGCGACCGACGATGCGAATATTGGTCGTGAGGTCGCCGCTTGCCAGTTGGGCCGAAGCCTTTTCTAGCATGGAGACACCGCGATGAATGGAGCGGCCGATAATCATGCCCATGATGACGGCCAATAAAATGCCCAGCGCTACACTGGCTAGCGAGGCAATGCGCGAAATCTTGGCTTGTTTCAAGGATTGCTCGAATTGCTGTTGCGCCAACTGGGTCTGATATTGGATGAAGGCATCAATGGCATCGGAGGCCTTGGCGAAAGTCGGGTCTACAGTCTCATGCCGTAATTTGTCGGCCGCAGTGAATTTTTCACCCTGTAACAGATCGATCATGGGTATCACACCCGTCCGGCCGAAGGTGGTGCGTGCCTCCACAAATGCATCTAGCAGCTTTTTTTCTTGGCCTTCCGGAGTATGTTTTTTGTAGGTCTCCAGCAGTTGTTCGACTTTAAAAATATTGCTGCGCACCCTGTCCGTCAGCCCCATGATTTCGAAGGCATCGGTTTCCTGGCGTGCAGCAAGCAATAAGATACGAATTTGGTTCTGGTGATTACGCACATCGTTGAGGAGGCCGATTGCGACCAACCGGTCCTTATAAATAGACTCCGCCGCTTGCTGCGCATTGTAAATACCCCATTGCCCCGCTACGCCGATCGCCACCATAAGTAGCGTGGCGAACGCGATCAAGACGGTTAACTTGGTGCGTATGGTCAAATTCGCGAGCATGTTCATCGAGCAATTCCCTTTCATTTCTCCAGTGGGATTGCCTGCTTATCGGCACGAAAAAGGGAAAACTTTAATTGTCTTCGGGTACGCTATTTCACACTAAGGACTTGTTTTCTTTGGGCTGCTCTGGGGACTATGGCTATAATCCGATATCTCTTATTTAAGGCTAGGCCAAGCGCGTGCCGGAATCCAAGACCCCGATCGATCCTCGCGAATTGGAACAGGCATTTTCTCTGTTCAACCGCGCTTCCGAGCAGTTGGCCGCGACCTATGCCGGCCTGCAACATCAAGTCGCCAGCCTGACTCAGGAACTGGCTATCGCCAATGGCGAACTCAAACGGCAGTATTTGGAAAAGGAAGCCTTGTCGCAGCGCCTGACAGCTTTACTCGCGGCGTTGCCGGCGGGCGTCGTGGTGGTGGACCCGGGCGAACGCGTGATCGAGGCCAATCCGGCGGCGCAAGCGATGTTGGGCGCGCCTCTGCTGGGGCTAGCCTGGCCGGTGGCCCAGGCTTGTACCCTGCATCCGACGGCAAGCGTGGGCGAATGGGAGACGACGATCCATGCTGCCCCGCTGCGGCTGGCCTTATCCACCAACGTCTTGCTCGGCACTGGCGGCCAGATTTTATTGTTTCACGACATCACGCAGCCGCATGCCCTGCAAGTGGAACTGGCGCGGCATCAGCGCTTGTCCGCAATGGGCGAAGTCGCGGCGCGGCTCGCGCATCAATTGCGCACGCCGCTCGCGACCGCCTTGTTATACGCTTCGCAGCTTTCTCAGCCGCAACTCGATCCGGTGGAGCGCGTGCGCTTTGGCGACAAAGTCGTGGCGCGATTGAAACACTTGGAGCATCTGATTCAAGACATGCTGTTGTTCGTACGGGGTGAAGCGGGCGGGCGCGACGTGCTTGCGGTCGCTGACTTACTTGCGGATTTACAGCAAGTGATGGAACCGCAAATGCTGGAGCGCGGTTTAGTATTTGTTGTCGAACATGGGGCGGCCGCAGCGCAGATTTTGGGTAGCCGTGAAGCGCTTACCGGCGCCCTGGTGAATCTATTGGAAAACGCCATGCAAAATTCTCCGCCAGGCGCGCGCGTGACGCTCTCCAGCCGGAAAGAAAACGAACAAGTCTGGTTGCGCGTTGTGGATACCGGGCCGGGCATCGACCCCGCCATGCTCGATCGGCTGTTCGAACCGTTTTTCACTACACGTCAGGAAGGCACGGGCCTCGGGTTGGCGATTGTGCGCGGTGTGGCGCAGGCGCATGGCGGCGAGGTGGCGGTGCACTCTACGCCGGGCCAGGGCGCCGAGTTTGCGCTGCGTTTGCCGTGCGCCAAAAAGGAGTAAGCTTGCGCCCCATGAAAGCATTGCCCATCCTCATTGTGGAAGATGATCACGAATTGCGCGAAGCCTTGAGCGACACGCTCAAACTCGCGGGGTATAGCGTCGTCACCGCGCAAGACGGCGAAGCCGCGCTGCAAGTGATGGCCGGCCAGCCGGTTGGACTGGTCATTTCAGACGTAATGATGCAGCCGATGGATGGCCATACCTTGCTCAAGCGCATCAAGGCCACCACGCCGCAGATACCGGTGTTGCTGATGACCGCCTACGGCATGATCGAAAAAGCGGTGGAGGCGATGCGCGATGGCGCATGCGATTATTTGACCAAGCCTTTTGACGCCGATAAATTATTGGCGCAAGTGGCGCGCTACATGCTCGCCATTCACTACGACAGCTCGGGCGAGGTGATTGCACAGGATGCGCTGTCGCGCGAGTTGCTCGTGCTGGCCGAGCGTGTGGCAGCGTCTCATACCACCGTGCTGATTAGTGGTGAATCCGGCAGCGGCAAAGAAGTGATGGCGCGGTTTATCCATCGCCATTCGCCGCGCGCGGAGCAAGCGTTTATCGCCATCAACTGCGCGGCGATTCCCGATAATCTGCTTGAGTCCACGCTGTTCGGGTATGAAAAGGGCGCTTTCACCGGCGCGCAAACGGCGCAGACCGGTAAGTTCGAGCAAGCCAACGGCGGCACGCTGCTGCTGGATGAAATTTCGGAAATGCCGCTGCAACTCCAAGCCAAATTACTGCGTGTGCTGCAAGAGCGCGAAGTGGAGCGCATCGGCGGCAAAAAGCCGATAGCGTTGGATGTGCGCGTGATCGCCACATCCAACCGCACGATGGAAGCCGAAGTAACGGCCGGACGTTTCCGCGAAGATTTGTATTATCGGCTCAACGTGTTTCCGCTACGCATCGCGCCGTTGCGCGAGCGGGTGCAGGACATTGTGCCGCTGGCGCGGCATATGCTCGGGCGCTTAGGGGGGACGACCGGGCGGCATGGGCTTTCCCTTTCAAAACAAGCGGAAGAGCGATTGACGGGCTATACTTGGCCGGGTAACATCCGTGAGCTAGAGAATGTGATTCAGCGCGCAATGATACTCGCGCCCGGCAATGTGATCGAAGTGGTGCACTTGCACTTGCCGGAGGCGGCAAAAATTGCCGCCTCATCCCGGCCACCGGTTGCCGAGGTGGAGCGTCCGCAAGACATTAAGACGCTGGAGCGGACGCATATTTTGGAAACCTTGGCGGCGGTCAAGGGTTCGCGCAAACAGGCTGCGGAACGGCTCGGAATGAGCGAACGCACCTTGCGCTATAAGCTGCAGCGCTTACGCGAAGAGGGCATTGATCCAGACGCTAGACAGAGTTAGGTATGGATTTTGCTGTTCAAGTTGGGGTGAAGGTCAACCGTATGAAGAGTAGACAAGATGGATACTAAAGGTATTGATCAGCTTCTAAGCCAGTTGCAAGCCGCGTCTCAGCTCGCGGCGGGGAACACCGACGCTACGCCTACCGGCGGGCCAGGTGATTTTGCCGCCATGCTGCAGGCGTCGTTGAACCAGGTGAACGCCGTGCAAACGGATACGAAGCAACTCGCCCAGGCCTTCGAGCAAGGCGCCCCCAACGTGAATGTCGAAGACGTGATCATCTCGCTGCAAAAAGCCGATGTTTCGTTTCAGACCATGGTGCAGGTTCGTAATAAGCTGGTAGAAGCCTATCAGCAAGTGATGAGCATGCCGGTTTAAGCCATTTGAGCGTTTTTAGGCATCGGGCTTTTTCTGGCCTGCTGCTTAAGCGCTCACACGTAAAGGGTACTTATGGCGGTTGCAACGCAGCCTTCACTGGTTGCGCAATTACAGAATTTTGGACAGCTCTCCAACAGCCAAAAAATCGGCTTCATCATAGCCGCCGCCGCCATCATCGCCCTTTTTTCCGGCGCTTATCTCTGGTACCAAACACCTTCCTACCAAATTCTCTACACTAATCTGTCCGAAAAGGATGGCGGTGCGGTTATCAATGCGCTGCAGCAGATGAATGTGCCATTCAAAGCCGAAGGCACCAGCGCGATCAAAGTGCCGATGGACAAAGTGTACGAAGTACGGCTCAAGCTTGCCGCGCAAGGTATTCCCAAAGGCGGCGCCAGTTTCGATTTATTAGATAATCAAAAGCTCGGTGTAAGCCAATTCGTCGAACAGATAAATTACCAGCGCGCGTTGGAGGGTGAACTCGCACGCACGATCGAAGCAATATCCGTAGTACAAGGCGCGCGCGTGCATTTGGCGATTCCGCGCCCGTCGGTATTCTTGCGTGACCAGCAAAAACCCTCAGCCTCGGTGTTTCTCAATTTGGGCGGCGGTAAACACTTGGATCCGGCGCAAGTCAGCGGCATCGTGCATTTGGTTTCTTCCAGTGTGGCCGATTTGCCGGCGCAAAATATTACCGTAGTCGATCAAAGCGGTAATCTGTTGATCGCGCCCGATGTGCGGGGCGATAAAGCGGGACTCGATCCGACTCAACTCGAATATCTCAATCAAATCGAATCGAGTTTTGTAAACCGCATCCAATCGATCGTGGCTCCGATTGTAGGTGAGGGTAATGTGCGCGCCCAGGTGACGGCCGATCTCGATTTTTCTCAGACTGAGCAAACCGCGGAAACCTACAAGCCGAACCCCACTCCGCAGGAAGCCGCAATCCGCAGTCAACAAACCAGTGATAGCAATGGTGGCGCAGGCGTGGCGGCCAGTGGTGTGCCGGGCGCACTCTCCAACCAGCCGCCAGGAGCGGCTTCTGCTCCCATTACCGCACCACCGTCCGCCGTAGTTGGCACGGGTAGTGCTCCGGCGGCCGTGACTTCTGCGGGTGGCCACCGTGACGCTACAGTAAATTATGAGCTCGACAAGACCATCAAACATACTAAGCTTCCTGTCGGGAGCGTGAAGCGCTTGTCAGCTGCGGTAGTGGTGAACTATAAGAAGAAAACAGCGGAAGATGGCAAGGTGAGCTTTGTACCGCTGACAGCTGCGGAACTGACCCAAATTAATAATTTGGTGAAGGATGCAATGGGGTTTAATCAACCGCGCGGCGATAGCTTGAATGTGGTCAATGCTGCGTTTAACCTGCCCGCGCCCGAAAAAGTGGAAGAAATTTCGTTCTGGGAGAAGCCTCGATTTGAAGCAGGCGCGATGGCGGTTATCAAGTTCATCGCTATCGCAATCGTGCTGTGGTTGCTGGTGTTCCGCATCTTAATGCCGATTTTGCGCCAATTGGCTATACCGCCTCCCGCATTGCCGATGGCGGAAGCGGGAAGGGATGTGATGGCGAAAGGGCGTGAGAACGCGGGATACCAAGACAATTTACAAGCGGCGCGCCAACTCGCGCGTCAAGATCCGAAGGTGGTGGCAAACGTAGTGAAGGAATGGGTTGGCGGCGGTGAGTGACCAAGGCATCGAACGTAGCGCCATTTTGCTGATGAGCCTGGGCGAGGAAGAAGCGTCCGAGGTGTTTAAATTCCTCGGGCCGAAAGAGGTCCAAAAACTTGGCGTCGCGATGGCTTCGCTGCAAAATGTGACGCGGACTCAAGTCGATTCCGTGCTGGACGATTTTCGCCGCGAAGCGGAAGGGCAGTCCGGGCTCGGCGGCGATTCGGGTGAGTACATCAAAAGCGTGTTGAACAAGGCGCTTGGTTCCGAACGCGCCGCTAATTTGATCGAACGCATTTTGCATGGCGGCGACACCGCCGGTATCGAAAGCTTGAAATGGATGGATTCCGGCGCTGTGGCGGAATTGATTAAAAACGAGCATCCGCAAATTATCGCCACCATACTTGTACATCTCGATCGAGATCAAGCCAGCGAAGTTTTAAGCTCCTTCGTAGAACGTCTGCGCAATGATGTGATTCTGCGCATTGCGACGCTGGATGGCATTCAACCCACCGCGCTCAAGGATTTAAATGATGTGTTAACGCGCCTTCTCACCGGCAGCACGAACAGCATCAAAAAAGCCGCGATGGGCGGCACACGCGTGGCGGCTGAAATTCTCAACTTCATGCCGGCCGCGATTGAAACCACAGTGATTGCGACGGTGCGCGATTTCGATCCGGAGATCGCGCAGAAAATTCAAGACGCGATGTTTACCTTCGATAACTTGAGCGACCTGGACGATCGCGCGATTCAATTGCTATTGCGCGAGGTGCAATCGGAGAGTTTGATTGTTGCACTCAAGGGTACCAATCCCGAATTACGCGAGCGCATTTTCAAGAACATGTCCACCCGGGCCGCCGAGATGCTGCGCGAAGATTTAGACGCCAAAGGACCGGTGCGCGTTTCCGAGGTGGAGTCGGAGCAAAAGGAGATTCTGAAGATCGTACGCCGGCTGGCGGATGAGGGACAAATCGCGCTTGGCGGCAAGGGCGAAGAGGCGTTTGTCTAGGCGCCCGGCACCGCTGATCAACCCATGTCATCCAATACTCCTAAAGAGCAACTAACAGCGTATCAACGCTGGGAATTGAACGTGTTTGACGATGCGGGTGGGGATGGCGTGAAGCTGCCCACTGCGGATCAGGTGCAGCACATTCAACAGCAGGCGTATCAGGAAGGCTTCGCCGCCGGTATGAAAGACGGGCGCGCCGAGAGCCAAGCGATCGCGCAGCGCATGCAATTGTTGATGACTGAATTGCATTACTCGATGACGCAATTCGAAGAAGTTATGGCGCAAGAAATTATGGATCTCGCGCTCGATATCGCGCGCCAAATGGTGCGCTCCGCCCTACAGGCCGATCCCGCGCTGGTGTTGGCGGTGGTGCGCGAAGCCATCGACAGCCTGCCTCAGACACGTCAAAACCCCACTCTCGTTTTACATCCGGAAGACGCACAACTCGTGCGCGAGATGTTAGCGCACGAATTCCAGGGCGAAGTGTGGCGCATTATAGAAGACTTGCACATGGAGCGCGGCGGCTGCCGCGTGGAAATTGCCACCGCTGAAATCGATGCCAACATAGAAAGCCGCTGGCAACGTATCGTCACGGCCTTAGGCTCCGATGCTCCCTGGCGAAAATAAAGACGATACGCATCTCGAACACTGGCGTAACTTTGTCAGTGATTGTTGCGATGTCGTGAGTGCGGTCAGGCCATGGATTCCTATCGGACGACTGACACGTGTTGCGGGTCTTGTGATGGAAGCGGTGGGACTCAAGCTGGCGGTGGGTTCAAGTTGCATCGTCGAACTCCCCGGCGGTCTTACCGTCGAGGCGGAAGTCGTGGGTTTTTCTGGGGACCGGCTGTTTCTCATGCCTTCTACCGATGTCTATGGACTGACCCCCGGCGCGCGGGTGATTCCGATCGAAACCAGCACACTGGCGGTGCCCAAGCCGCGCGCCACCATGATACGCAAGCGCCGCGCCGAGGACCGCGCGCGGCAAGTGATCGCCGGTCCGGAGTTGTTGGGCCGGGTAGTGGACGGTGCGGGCCGCCCGCTGGATGGTCTCGGTCCGATTCAAAGCGATAACCGCGTGCCGCTACAAAGCCGGCCGTTTAATCCGCTGGCGCGCGCGCCGATACGCGAGGTGCTGGATGTCGGTGTGCGCGCGATCAATTCCCTGTTCACCGTCGGACGCGGACAGCGCATGGGCCTGTTCGCCGGTAGCGGTGTGGGCAAAAGTATTTTGCTCGGCATGATGGCGCGCTACACCAGTGCCGATGTCATCGTCGTCGGTTTGATTGGCGAGCGCGGGCGTGAGGTAAAAGAATTCATCGAGAATATCTTGGGTGCGGAAGGTCTGGCGCGCTCAGTGGTGGTGGCTGCCCCTGCGGACACGCCGCCTTTATTGCGTTTGCATGGCGCGGCCTACGCCACGGCGATTGCCGAATATTTTCGCGACCAGGGCAAAGATGTACTCCTCATTATGGATTCGCTGACGCGCTATGCAATGGCGCAGCGCGAAGTGGCGCTCGCCATCGGCGAACCGCCAGCCACTAAAGGCTATCCGCCATCGGTGTTCGCCAAGCTGCCGCAACTGGTGGAGCGCGCCGGCAACGGCCGCGAAGCAGGCGGATCGATCACCGCGTTTTACACCGTGCTGGTAGAGGGCGATGATCAACAAGACCCAGTTGCCGACGCGGCGCGCGCGATTCTTGACGGTCATATCGTGCTCTCGCGTAGCCTCTCTGATCAAGGCCACTATCCGGCGATCGATGTCGAAATGTCGATTAGCCGCGCCATTACCGAAATCGTTTCGCCACAGCAATTGGAATGGGTGCGCCGGTTTAAATACTTATATTCACGCTATCACCGCAGTCGCGATCTGATCAATGTGGGCGCCTATGTGCGTGGCACTGATCCCGTACTGGATGAGGCCATCGTGTTGTACCCACGTCTGGAAGCATTCTTGCAGCAGGATATGCGCGAGCGTGCCGGCTATGGCGATAGTTGCTTCCAGCTTGAGCACTTGCTCAAACATTGAGTCAGGCCAGATGCCGCGCCGCTTCCCGCTACAACCGCTGCACGACCTCGCGAATAATCGGGTTGAGGCGGCGGCCCAACGCTTAGCGCTCCTCAAGCAGCAGTGGCAGTTGCAAGAGGATAAACTCAAACAGCTTTACGCCTTCCAAGATGAATACCGCCGCCGTCTGACCCACACCGTGACCCAAGGTGTGGGCATGATGCTGATGCGCGATTTTCAGGTCTTTTTATGCAAGATCGAATTGGCGATCCGGCAGCAGCAAACCGAAATCGACCGCGCTAAGTTGCGCTGGGAAGAAGGTCAGCACGTCTGGCTAGAAGAACGCCGCAAGCTGAAAACTTACGATGTGCTGCAGCAACGTCATCAGCGCAGCGAAGGCGTGCGGGATGGCCGCATCGAACAGCGTGAACAAGACGAGCACGCGCGCAATAGCCATAGCCGTAAGCGCACGCCGGAAGATAGGTAAAAAATAATCACGCTTTTTCGCCTTTTTTGTTCCTCATTCTGCTTCCCTCTATAACTGGCACGCCTATTGCTTTTCTCTACTCGCCGGCGTTTATTTCGGCAACGATTAAGGGAGTAGTATGGAAAATCAGCCGGTTTCAAATCATATCGTGGTGACCAGCCAGCATGGCAGCAAGCCATCTGAGGCTCCCGCAAATGGCACGCCTGGTGCTGCGAAGAATGCGGATTTCGCTAATGTGCTGACGGCGCAACTGAATGCGCAGGCGCTCCCAGTGGGCGAGGCTGTGACGGCACGCGATAGCAAGCCCGCGCAGCCTGAAAAATCGGCGATTGAGCTTAGCGACGGGCGCGATATCAAAGACGCTTTGCAAGATACTGGCCAATTCGCCGCTGCTTTGAATGCACTGCCGTTGCCGCATTTTCCGCTCGCGCAACAGGCCCTGCAAGCCAGCGCTAGCGCTGCGGAGAAAATTAAATCGGATGCCTTGGTGCTTGACGCTGCAAGCGGTAAAGCGACTGCGAGCAAGGTGGCGCTGGGATTGGGTGTGACGGCAAAAGAATCCGCTGAACCGGCAAAGATTGCCGTACGCGATAAGTCCTTGCCGGTGGATGCCTTAGCTGAAACCAAAATCGATGCGCCGAAGTTGGGAAGCGACTTCTCCGCGCATATGGTGCAAATAAATCGCCAGGAGCCGCTCCCTGCTAACACTGCCGTTGCAACACTTCCTGCAGTAGGGGTGCGGCTGGGGCAGCCGGGATGGGATGCGGCTTTTAGCCAGCGCGTGACGTGGGCCGCAACGAATAACCAGCAGGTGGCACAGCTACAGCTTAATCCGCCTAATTTGGGCCCGGTGGAAGTCCATATTACCATTGTCAACGATCAGACGAATGCGGTTTTCGTCTCGCCCCATGCCTCGGTACGCGACGCTATCGAAGCGGCGCTGCCGCGCTTGCGGGAGATGCTTGCGGATAGCGGGCTGACAATGGGCAACGTGAATGTTTCGTCGCAATCGTTCCAGCAACAACAGCAGCAGCAGACACAGCAAGGTCAGGGTGAAGGTGGTAGACGCGATGATCATTTACACGATCTGCACGGTGCGTTGGCATCGACAGAGCTGGATGCTGGCCAAGTCGGCGTTACTTCGCTAATGCTCGGGCGCAATGGCTTAGTCGATATTTTTGCTTAGCACGCAGTTTTAACCCCTTTTTCCCTTTTCCCCAGTGTGGGCCTATGCCCTTTCTGCGGCATTTTTTTCTTTTATTTGGTTTTGGCGTGGGCCACCCGCTTGCCATAATTGATAAACAGCATAAAAAAACACATCAAACTACTTGATTTCAAATCATTTTGGCGTTATAAATCAGCCGATAGCGTCAGGTGCGACGTGCTTTTTCCATAGGGTAGGGATAGGCGATGGCGGAAAAAAAGGTGGAAGAAGCTCCAGCCGAAGTCCAAGATGAGGCTGCGTCACCGAAGAAAAAGGGCAAATTGCTCATTATCATCCTGGCGCTGGTTTTGGCTAGTGGCGGGGGCGGGGCGTGGTGGTTCTTGAAACGGGGAAAGCACGCCGAGCCGAAGACAGGTTCAACCGAGAAGAAAGAAGAATCAGAAAAGCCGCCTATTTTCGCGCGGCTGGATACCTTCACCGTCAATCTGCAAAAGACCGATGCCGAAGATCATTACCTGCAAATCGAGATTCAACTCAAAGTGGCGGAAGATACGGTCAATGAATCCCTGAAACTGCGTAATCCAGAGATACGAAACGCACTACTCCTATTGATGTCGAGCAAGACCCAAGCAGATCTGGTAACGATCGAGGGCAAGCAAAAACTTGCGACGGAGATTGCGGGCCAGATCAATAAAATCATTCGCGCCACAGATCCGAAGAAAAATGGCGTGCTCGGTGTCTATTTCACTTCCTTCGTGATCCAATAGACGCCATGGCCGAGGAAATCCTTTCCCAAGACGAAGTCGATGCGCTACTCAAAGGCGTCCTCGGGGAGGCTGAAGAAGAAGTGCCGCAGACAGACGATTCCGCAGTTCGCACCTACGATATCGGCAAACAGGAGCGGATTGTGCGTGGGCGCATGCCCACGCTCGAGATCATCAACGAGCGCTTCGCGCGCATGTTCCGCATCGGCTTGTTCAATTTCATGCGGCGCAGCGCGGAAATTTCCGTCAGCCCGGTTAAAGTCGTCAAATATAGCGAGTTCGTGCGTAATTTGGTGGTGCCCACCAACTTGAATCTGGTGCGTTTCAAACCGCTGCGCGGTACGGCACTCTTCATCTTCGACCCCAATCTCGTTTTTTTGATTGTTGACAACTTGTTCGGCGGCGATGGCCGATTTCACATGCGGGTTGAGGGTCGCGACTTCACGCCCACCGAACAACGCGTGATTCAGCGCTTGCTCGAAGTGGTGTTGAGTGAGTACAAAAAATCCTGGGACCCGGTATACCCCATCGAGTTCGAATATGTGCGGTCGGAGATGAATCCGCAATTTGCCAACATCGCGACGCCTAGCGAGGTGGTGGTAGTCACCACCTTTAACATTGAATTGGGCGATGGCGGGGGCGACTTCCACGTGTGTACCCCCTATGCTATGATCGAGCCAATTCGTGATGTCCTCACCAGCAGTATGCAAGGCGAGCGGCTTGAGGTCGATGATCGCTGGTTGCGTCTCATGGCGCAGCAAGTGCAACTCGCCGAAGTGGATCTGGTGGCGGATCTAGGCGGATCTTCCTTGACGCTACGTGAAGTGATGGAGATGAAGATTGGGGATATTCTCCCGCTGCAAATCCCCAACACGATTACTGCGGAAATTGGCGGCGTGCCGGTGCTCGAATGTCAGTATGGCGAGCGCAATGGCCAGTACGCAGTGAAGGTGAAACGGTTCATCAACACGGCTGAGGGTTAAGGCCGACACGACCGGAGGCGCAATGGCGGAAGACAAAGATCAGATATCCGCGGACGATTGGGCTTCAGCCATGGCCGAGCAAGACAACGTTGCGCCTGCCGCGGGCGGCGCCGATGCCGATTGGGGCGCGGCGCTTGCCGAGCAAACTGCCGCACAACCGGTGCAAATGCCGGTGTTCGATACGTCGGGTGATGCTTCCATTCAACCTGCGGCCAATAACCTCGATATGATTCTCGACATCCCGGTGAATCTTACCGTGGAATTGGGCCGCACCAAAATTGCCATTCGGAATTTACTGCAATTGGCTCAAGGCTCCATTGTAGAGTTGGAAGGACTCGCCGGTGAACCGATGAACGTGCTGGTTAACGGCACGCTCGTCGCGCAAGGTGAGGTGGTGGTAGTGAACGACAAATTCGGCATCCGGCTGACCGATATCATTACTCCGTCGGAGCGTATCCGCAAACTGCAGCGATGATCTTTGTGCAGCGGTTTCTTTCCGGTTTTATCTTTTCTTTTCCCTCGCTGGCGTTTGCCTCGGTTGCCGCCGCCCCAGCACCCGTATTTGGTGGGCTGGTGCAGGTGATACTCGCGCTCGTGCTGGTGATCGCCGCGATTGCAGGCAGTGCGTGGCTCATGCGCCGCTTCGGCCCGACGCAGATGGGACCGGGCAGCGCGATGCGCGTACTCGGGGGCGTCATGATTGGCCAGCGCGAACGGCTGGTGCTGGTCGAGGTGGGCGACACCTGGCTCATCGTCGGTGTGGCGCCGGGCCAAGTGGCGGCGGTGCATACCATGCCGCGTCCTCTCCATACAGAGCAAGCAGCGCAGAGCTTTGCCAATCAACCCGGCTTCGGCGATTGGCTTAAAGAAGCCTGGCGCAAACGGGGTGGCACATGATGCGGCATGTGCGCGGTTTCCTGCTCGCATTGCTTTGCAGCGCGCCGTTGCTAAGCTGGGCCGCCGCCGGTCTCCCGGCGTTTAGCAGCACACCGGGGCCGGGCGGCACCACCACCTATACCCTCAGCGTACAAACGCTGATCCTGATTACGACACTCACTTTCATCCCCACCATATTGCTGATGATGACGGCGTTCCTGCGCATCGTGATCGTGCTGTCATTGTTGCGCCAAGCGCTCGGCACGGTGCAATCGCCGCCGAATCAGGTGTTGGTTGGCATCTCCTTGTTCCTGACATTTTTCGTGATGTCGCCGACATTGGATAAGATATATCAAGTCGCGTACCAGCCCTTCATGGAAGATAAAATCAGCTTCAATGATGCGCTTGCGCGCGGCAGCGAGCCGCTCAAGCAATTCATGCTGCGGCAGACGCGGCAAGAGGACTTGGCGCTATTCGTGAAGCTCTCCAACCATCCGCCGCTGCCGGGTCCGGAAGCGGTGCCGATGCAAATCTTGATACCGGCGTATGTGACGAGCGAACTCAAAACCGCGTTTCAAATCGGGTTCGTGGTGTTTATCCCGTTCCTTATTATCGACATGGTGGTGGCGAGTGTGTTGATGTCGATGGGGATGATGATGCTGTCGCCGGTGCTGATTTCCTTGCCGTTCAAGCTTATGCTATTCGTGCTGGTGGACGGTTGGAATTTATTGCTGGCTTCACTGGTGCGAAGCTTTGGCGTGTAGAGGAAAATCATGACACCAGAAGTGGTGGTCAATATTGGACAACAAGCGCTGCAAATGGCGATCTTGGTTGCGGCGCCGATGTTGTTGGCAGCGCTGGTGACGGGTCTTTTGGTGAGTATTTTTCAAGCGGCGACTTCGATCAACGAGATGACGCTGACCTTCATTCCTAAGCTGATCGTCATGTTCATCGTGTTGATTATCTCCGGCCCATGGATGATTGAAACCATGACCGATTACATGGTGCGGCTATTCACCAGCATTCCGCAATTGATCCGTTAGATTACCGCCCGCTATGATCAGCATCAGCTCCAGTCAATTAGATGCTTGGTTCGCCCTATTCATCTGGCCATTTATGCGCGTTACCGCGTTGATGTTATCCGATCCGGTGTTAGGTAATCAGGCCATACCGAGACGCGTGCGTGTCGGTATCTCGGTCATACTGACATTGACGATCGCACCGCTACTGCCGACCCCTCCTGTCGTGAGCTTTGTATCCGCACAAGGCTTGGTGATCGCGGCGCAACAACTGTTGATCGGGTTCGCGCTCGGGCTTTCCATGCGCATCGTGCTTAACGGTATCGAGATGGCGGGGCATATCGCTGGCTTGAGCATGGGGCTGGGCTTCGCGACTTT
>JANYAU010000053.1 GCA_025361165.1 Betaproteobacteria bacterium
CCAGCGCCATCGGCCGGCCGACGATACTGGACGCGCCGACCACCACCGCGTGCATGCCGCGCAATTCAAGACCAGTCGATTTAAGCAACGTCATCACGCCATACGGCGTGCAGGGGCGCAGTTCGGGAATACCTTGCACTAGCCGCCCAACATTGTAGGGATGAAAGCCATCCACGTCTTTGCTCGGGTTGATGCGCTCGATCACGGCGCGATTCGCGATATGTGCGGGCAGCGGTAATTGCACCAAAATGCCATCGATGTTGGCATCGGCATTGAGCTGATCGATGAGTGCCAACAGCGCGTCTTGAGAGGTGGAGGCGGGCAGATCATAGTCGACTGAGCGCACACCGGTGCGCTCGCAGGCTTTGCGCTTGTTGCGCACATAAATGCCGGAGGCGGGATTATCTCCCACCAGAATCACGGCCAGCCCCGGTGCGCGTTTGCCGCTAGCGATACGGCTATCCACTTCGTGACGGATTTTCGTGAGCAGATTATCTGCGAGGGCTTTGCCGTTGATGATTTGTGCGGTCATAAGGGGGGGGCGCTTCAAATAGCGACATCATCGCATTTACCTAGGGGCTTGCTCAAGCGCCTACTTGCATTGATTTTTGGGGCTGTCGCGGCTATAGTGCGGGTGCCTGAATATTCGCAACGTTTTGCGTATGTTTTTGGCATTTCAATCGGGGTGTAGCGTAGCCTGGTAGCGCGCCTGCTTTGGGAGCAGGATGTCGGGAGTTCAAATCTCTCCACCCCGACCAATTTTTTGCTGACGTGTTTTTACGACAGTTTCTTTAGGTGTCAGCCCGACACGATCTGCCCGTAGCTCAACCGGATAGAGCACCAGCCTTCTAAGCTGGGGGTTACAGGTTCGATTCCTGTCGGGCAGGCCATCGCTTCTACCTTGATTTTCCATGCTCTGTGCCCCATAATTGCCGCCTTTCTTTCCACCACCAAGTTTGTCGGGTGGTGTCCATGGCGGCGTTAGCTCAGTTGGTAGAGCACTGGATTGTGATTCCAGATGTCACCGGTTCGATCCCGGTACGTCGCCCCATCTACCCGTCTACCCGTCATTCTTTATGGGTGCGCACTAGGCGCTGTTTTTCGCGCTGCCAATCGCGCTCTTTTTCCGATTCGCGAATATCGTGCTTCTTCTTGCCTTTGGCGAGTCCAATTTCCAACTTTATCCGGCCCCGCGTGTAATGGATGTTGAGTCCGATCAGCGTATAGCCGGCGCGTTCTACTTTGACGATCAAGTGCTGGATTTCCTCAGCATGCAGCAGCAATTTACGCGTGCGCACCGGATCGGGTTTGACGTGCGTGGAAGCGGTGGGCAGGGGGCTGATATGCGCGCCGATCAAATACAATTCGCCGTCACGAATGATGACGTAGGATTCCTTGAGCTGGGCGCGTCCGGCGCGTATCGCCTTGACCTCCCAGCCCTCTAGGGCGATGCCAGCCTCGAATTTTTCCTCGATGAAGTAATCGTGAAAGGCTTTTTTGTTTTGAACGATCGACATCGGTGAATGAATTCGTGGAGGAAATCGCGTATTCTAGCAGCTTTACTTGGCAACTTTCGCGCACGGCCGGTGCCGGCCACGCGAGTGAAACAATGGCGTTAGTCGAAAAGTCGGTGTTGGTAGCTTATTCCGCGCAACAGATGTTCGATCTGGTGGATCAGATCGAAAACTATCCACAGTTCCTGCCGTGGTGCGGCGGCACCGAGGTAAAAACACGCGATGAAACGCTGGCCGTGGCCACGATCCGTATCGATTATTTCCATCTCAAGCAAAGTTTCACCACGGAAAATACGCGCCACGCGCCCCATCTGATTCAAATGCGTTTGCAGGAAGGCCCCTTTCAGCAACTTGATGGTCTGTGGCGCTTTAGCGAATTAAACCAGGAAGCCTGCAAAGTAGAATTACGCTTGCATTACGAATTTTCCAGCAAGCTGATCGAAAATTTGGTGAATCCGGTATTCAGTTTGATCGCTGGCAGCCTGGTAGATGCCTTTGTTGAACGCGCGGAGAAGCTCTATGGCGGATGAAATTCAAGTGGAAGTTGCGTATGCCGCACCCGAGCGGCAAGTCATTTTAGCGGTAACAATCCACGCGGGCGCCACGGTGGAGGAAGCCATCCACCGTTCCGGCGTTTTGGAAAACTTCCCTGAAATCGATCTTACCCAATTCAAAGCGGGTATTTTTTCCAAGCTCAGCAAGTTGGATACGGTACTGCGCGACAAAGATCGCGTGGAGATTTACCGGCCGCTGATTGCGGACCCGAAAGAAGTGCGGCGCAAGCGCGCCGAAGAGGGGAAAGCGATGAAAAAGGGCGGCGGCGATTTGCCGCCCGCGGCGAGCTAGACCTTACTTACACCACTCGCTAGCGGCTTTGCGCGCATCGTCCATCGCCTTCGTACGTTGCGCATCGTCCATGGAAGAACGCTCACCTTTGTCGTTGTAGCTATAGACACGGACACCATCTTCCAGCGTCTTAAGATTTTTTTTCGCCTTGTCGCAGTTCTCGATTTTGGCCTTGGCCTCTTGGGCTTCCTTCTGTTTTTTGGCTTCAGCATCTGCAGCCGAGGATTGCCGCTTTTTATATTCCAGATTCTTTTCCTGCCAGCTTTTATTCGCGCTTGCTGCCGGAGCGGCAGCGGGTTGATTCCGAATTTCTAATTTTTTCTCGGATTTGACTTTGCCGCTGGCGGGCTGGTCGGAGTAATGCACCTTACCTTGTTCATCCACCCATTTATACAATTCTGCATAAGCGGGCGCTGCACATAGCGTCAATGCGGTCAAAGCTATCAAAAGTTTCATGTGTATAACTCCAAATAAAAAAGCCGTCTCGCGACGGCTTTTTTTACTGGTATTTAGTTACTTAATGTCATCAAAGGGTCTTTCTTTTGCGCCAGGCCAAGCTTGGCTTGCGCACTCGCCTGCTTAGCATCTTTGATGGTGGCATTGCTATCGCCTTTTGCGGCAGCTTCCTTGGCGTCTTTTAGCGCGCCAGCAGCACCAGTCCACAAAGCGCCATTTTTTCCAGCTTCTTTTACGTCCGACTCGGCCCAAGCAAGCGCCATCTTCGCTTCATCGTTGAGTTGGGCTTTAGCCGGTGCGGCAGCTGGCGTGGTTTGGCAACCCGTCAAGGAAAACATGCCGGCGGCAATAGCAGCAATCAGAAGTTGTTTCTGCATTGTTTTAAACTCCTTTGGTTAGTGAATCATTTTTATATTGGATAGGCGCGAAAG
The DNA here is from genome assembly GCA_025361165.1 of Betaproteobacteria bacterium. Taxonomy (GTDB): domain Bacteria; phylum Pseudomonadota; class Gammaproteobacteria; order Burkholderiales; family Thiobacteraceae; genus RBG-16-58-11. Next base: position 3,248 of record JANYAU010000053.1, read on the forward strand.
GCCTTACTGTTAACCATACCTGTTTGGCTAAAATTCGTCAATCGCTTAGGCGGGTTGCGGACGGCGTGACCCGCTGGCGTTTTACCAGGGTAGGTCATTCCCGTATAATGCCGTTTTGGACAGGGATCTAACATGCGTATTCACCAAAAAGCCCTTACCTTCGACGACGTTCTGCTGGTTCCCGCCTATTCGAATGTTCTGCCGCGAGATGTCAGCCTCAAAACCAGGCTCACACGCGGCATCGAACTCAATATTCCGCTGGTCTCCGCTGCCATGGACACCGTGACGGAAGCGCGCTTGGCAATCGCCTTGGCGCAAGAAGGCGGCATCGGCATCATCCACAAGAACATGACTCCGCAAGCGCAAGCAGCGCAGGTGTTGCAGGTCAAGCGCTTCGAAAGTGGCGTGGTCAAAGATCCGGTCACCATCGCACCCGACATGACGGTGCGCGATGTGCTGCAACTCACGCGCCTGCACAAAATATCCGGCCTGCCGGTGGTGGACGGCCTCAATGTAGTCGGCATTGTCACCAACCGTGACCTGCGCTTCGAAACCAATCTCGACCAGCCGATCAGAAATATCATGACGCCGAAAGAGCGGCTGGTGACGGTGAAAGAGGGCACCTCGCGCGAAGAAGCCAAAGCGCTAATGCACCAGTATCGCTTGGAGCGGGTACTGGTGGTGAATGCAGATTTTGAATTGCGCGGGCTGATCACGGTTAAAGACATTCAGAAATCCACTGAGCATCCCTTGGCATGCAAGGATCAATTAGGCCGCTTGCGTGTGGGCGCGGCGGTAGGCGTGGGCGAAGGCACCAACCAGCGCGTGGAAGCCTTGGTAGAGGCCGGCGTGGACGTGATCGTGGTCGATACTGCGCACGGCCATTCGCAAGGCGTACTCGACCGCGTCAAATGGATCAAGCGCCACTACCCGCAAGTGCAAGTAATCGGCGGCAACATCGCTACCGCCGATGCGGCGCGCGCGCTGGTCGATCACGGCGCCGATGGCGTCAAAGTCGGCATCGGCCCTGGCTCGATTTGTACCACGCGTATTGTCGCCGGGGTGGGTGTGCCGCAAATTTCCGCCGTCGCGAACGTGGCGGAAGCGCTGAAGAACGATGATGTGCCGCTGATCGCGGATGGCGGCATACGCTACTCGGGCGATATTTCCAAAGCCATCGCCGCCGGTGCACATGTGGTCATGCTGGGCGGCTTGCTGGCAGGCACCGAAGAAGCGCCGGGCGACATCGAGCTATTCCAGGGCCGTTCTTACAAATCCTATCGCGGCATGGGTTCGCTGGGCGCGATGCAGCAGGGTTCCAGCGACCGTTATTTCCAAGAAAATGAAGTCAACAAAGACAAGTTAGTGCCGGAGGGAGTGGAAGGCCGCGTGCCCTATAAAGGTACAGCGGTCAGCGTCATCCACCAACTCATGGGCGGTTTGCGCGCCAGCATGGGTTATGTCGGCTGCGAAACCATCGCGATTATGCGCGAGCGCGCGTGTTTCGTTGAAATCACCTCTGCCGGCGTGAAAGAATCGCATGTACACGACGTACAGATTGTGAAAGAAGCGCCTAACTATCACGTCGAGTGATTGATTCACCACAGCGGCACAGTGGCACGGAGAAAACCGTTTCTCTGGTCTCTCTGTGCCGCTGTCTCTTTATAAGTGCTTAGAAATTTAATATGGCTCACGATAAAATTCTGATTCTCGATTTCGGCTCCCAATACACCCAGCTTATTGCGCGCCGGGTACGGGAAACCAGCGTCTATTGCGAACTGCATCCTAACGATGTGAGCGAGCAATTCATTCGCGACTTTAATCCCAAAGGCATCATTCTTTCCGGTGGCCCAGCCTCCGTGTACGAAGCAGAAACGCCACGCGCGCCGGATTGTGTGTTCACCTTAGGTGTACCCGTACTGGGCATTTGCTACGGCATGCAAACCATGGCGGCGCAGTTGGGCGGTGGAGTAGAAAATTCCGCCAAGCGCGAGTTCGGCTATGCGGAAGTGCGCGCCCGCGGCCATTCGGCGCTGTTGCGCGATATTCAAGATCGCGTCGATACCGATGGCAAAGCATTTCTCGATGTCTGGATGAGCCATGGCGATAAAGTCACCGCCTTGCCGACTGGCTTTAAGGTCATCGCCGACAATGCTGCCACGCCGATTGCCGCTATGGCCGACGAGGCACGGCAGTTTTACGGCGTACAGTTCCATCCCGAAGTAACGCACACGCTGCAAGGCAAAGCCATTATTGAACGCTTCGTGCATGATATCTGCGCCTGTAGTCACGACTGGAATATGCCGGACTATGTCGAAGAAGCGATTGCCAAAGTCCGCTCCGAAGTCGGCGCCGACGAAGTGATTTTGGGCCTCTCCGGCGGGGTGGATTCGTCCGTGGTGGCGGCGCTATTGCACCGCGCTATCGGCACACAATTGACTTGCGTATTCGTGGACAACGGTTTGCTCCGGCTCAACGAAGCCGAGCAGGTGATGGAAACTTTCGCTAAGAATTTAGGGGTAAAAGTCATTCACGTCGATGCCGCCGCCGAATTCATGAATCCACTCGCCGGCGTGACCGATCCGGAACAAAAACGCAAAATCATTGGCCGCGAATTCGTGGAAGTTTTTCAGCGCGAAGCGGCCAAGCTGCCCAAAGCAAAATGGCTGGCCCAAGGCACGATTTACCCGGATGTGATCGAATCCGCCAGTGCCAAAACCAAAAAAGCCCACACCATTAAATCGCACCACAATGTCGGCGGCTTGCCCGATACTTTACATTTGAAATTACTAGAACCGCTGCGCGAATTATTCAAAGATGAAGTGCGCGAGTTGGGTGTCGCGCTGGGCCTGCCGCATGACATGGTGTATCGCCATCCCTTCCCCGGTCCCGGCTTAGGCGTGCGTATTCTGGGCGAAGTGAAACGCGAATACGCCGATTTACTGCGCCGCGCCGACGCAATATTTATCGAAGAATTGCGCGCCTCCGGCTGGTACGAAAAAACCTCGCAAGCCTTTGCGGTATTCCTGCCGGTGAAATCGGTGGGCGTGATGGGCGATGGGCGCACCTACGACTACGTGGTGGCGCTCCGCGCGGTGCAAACGCAAGACTTCATGACCGCACACTGGGCGGAGTTGCCCTATACGCTGCTCGGTAAAGTTTCCAACCGTATTATTAATGAAGTGCGTGGCATCAACCGCGTCGTCTACGATATCTCGGGAAAACCGCCAGCGACAATCGAGTGGGAATGACACCTGCCGCCCATCAAAATAGCTGAAAGGAAGAAGCCATGAGACTCGACGATGAGCGCGAAAGCGACAATGTGGAAGACCGTCGTGGCGAAAGCTCGGGTGGCGGTTTTAGTCTCGGTGTCGGTCACCTGAGTCTCGGCGGCATTGTCCTCGCCCTGGTGATCAGCTATTTTTCCGGCATTAGCCCATCGACGCTCCTGAGTCTGTTCTCCGGTGGATCGGCACCGGCCCCGCAAGTAGTCTCCGCGCATAAACCACCCGCAAACGATGCTATGGCCACCTTTGTATCCAAAGTGTTGGCCGATACGGAAGATACCTGGCAGGTGATTTTTCGCGAATCTAAACGCGAATATCGAGATCCGAAATTGGTCTTATTTACCGGTACAACCTCTACCGCGTGTGGCGCCGGTAAAGCAGCAATGGGGCCATTTTATTGTCCGTTGGATGAAAAAGTGTATATCGATCTGGCCTTTTACCAGGAATTGAAAGATCGCTTCCATGCCCCAGGGGAATTTGCAGAAGCCTACGTTATCGCCCATGAAGTCGGCCACCACGTGCAGAAATTGCTTGGGATTTCCGACAAGGTTCGTGCAGCGGAAGAACGCGCCGGTAACCAGGCGCAGATTAATGCGCTGTCGGTACGTCTGGAACTTCAAGCGGATTGCTTTGCCGGTGTATGGGGAAAGCGTGCCGACAGCATGCAACATATTATCGAACCGGGTGAAATCAATGAGGCTTTGAACGCGGCTACCGCCATCGGGGACGACCGCTTACAGCAAGAGGCCCAAGGCACCATTCGCCCGGAAACTTTCACCCATGGATCGTCCGCGCAACGCGTGCGTTGGTTCAAGCGCGGTATGGAAACGGGCGACCCGAATCAGTGCAATACGTTTAACACGAAAACACTTTAGTCGCGCTTCAGTGCGCGGCGTCTTTTACGCGATGCAGTTCCACCAGCACCGTATTTTCATTATTCGCCAGCCAAATCTGTCCATCCTGAATGGTGCAATGCAACTGCATATTGCGTTGTGCCAGCTTGGCCAAGGCGCGTGTCGTTTCCACGGGAAGATTGAACACGGATAAATTACTGATCCGTTCGAGCTTAGCGCGACACTGCGCCCACCACATGTCGGCACCCCGGCCGCCATAGTTGTAAATAAGCACATGGTTAGATCGGCCACAGGCACGCCGTACCAGTTTTTCATCCGGCAGGCCGACATCGATCCAGCACTCGATGGCGCCGGTTAAATCTTTCTGCCACAGATCGGGCTCGTCATCGGTGCTCAAGCCATTGCCGAACGTCAAGGCTTCATGTGCGTGCAGTGCAAATGCCAGGATGCGCACCATCATGCGCTCGTCGGTTTCTGACGGGTGCTGGGCGATGGTCAGCGTGTGCGTGTGATAGTAGTGCCGTTCCATATCGGCGATTTGCAGCTCCACTTTGAAAATTATCGATTTGAGCGCCATGGTGGAATTTTATTCAGTAGTGCTGGGAGCCGCGATGACTTGGATACGCACATCTCCCAGGCTGACAGCTTGACCCGCTTGAATCTTGCACGTTTTGCGCAACTCCAGCTTGCCATCCACCATCACCTTGCCAGCGGCAACCAGCATTTTGCCGGCGCCACCGCTGTCACACACGCCCGTCAATTTCAGCAAGGAGTGCAATTCGATGAAGGGGCCGGTTAAATCAAACTCGAGTTGTTGCATATGCGCCTTTGTGAAAATCGAGAACCGCGAGAGGCAATTCTGTCTTTGCGCCAAACAAAAATGGGCGCCCAAGGGCACCCATTTGTTACTGTTTTGGCTCCCCGACCTGGACTCGAACCAGGGACACACGGATTAACAGTCCGTTGCTCTACCAACTGAGCTATCGGGGAATTTGTGAGCCGCGTATGATAACCGGCTTCCCCCCGCAGGGTCAACCAAAGGGGGAGATGCTGCGCTTGAAATTCCGCGATTTAAGCAGCCAAAGCCTGATGAATGCGCGCTAAGGCCTGCTCTAAATTTTGCATCGAGGTGGCGAAGGACAAGCGGATATAGCCATCCAGGACAAATGCCGAGCCCGGCACTACCGCAACGCCGCTTTTTTCCAACAAGTAGTTGCTGAGGGCAATGTCATTCGCCGCGCCGATCATACCTTTTTTGTGCAGGTGGTCGATGGCCGCACGCACATCGGGGAAAGCGTAGAACGCGCCGCCCGAGGGCAAGCACTTCACACCCGGGATTTTGTTAAGGGTATCCACCACGAACACATGCCGCTCGCGGAATGCTTTCAGCATGGGTTGAATGCAAGCTTGGTCGCCATTCAACGCTGCTTCCGCCGCCACTTGCGAGATCGAAGTGGCGTTAGAGGTACTTTGCGATTGCACATTGGTCATGGCGGTGATGAGTGCTTCCGGCCCTGCCGCATAGCCGATGCGCCAACCGGTCATGGCATAGGCCTTGGATACGCCATTCAATACCATGGTGTGCGCGTAAAGATCGGGGCAAGCGTTGAGGATATTGCTGAACGGCACGTCGCCGAGCAATATGTGTTCATACATATCGTCGGTGGCAATGAGAATGTCGGGGTGCCGGCGCAGCACTTCCCCCAGCGCCGCCAATTCCGCTAGCGTATAAATCGCCCCGCTGGGATTACTGGGGCTATTAATCACTACCATACGCGTCTTGGATGTGATCGCCGCAGCGAGTTGCGCGGCGCTAATCTTGAACCCTTGCTCGATGCCCGCGGCAACGATAACGGGCTTGCCATCGGCCAGAATGACGATATCGGGATAGGACACCCAATATGGGGCGGGGATGATGACTTCATCGCCCGGATTGATAAACGCCTGCACCAGATTGAAAAAACTTTGTTTGCCCCCACATGAAACCAGGACTTGCTTCGCTGTGTAATCGAGCCCGTTGTCGCGCTTGAACTTGGCGATAATGGCCTGTTTCAGCGAGGGCGTGCCACCCACCGCCGTGTATTTGGTGAAACCTTTGGTGATGGCCGCAAACGCCGCATCTTTAATGTGCTGCGGGGTATCGAAGTCGGGTTCGCCGGCGCCGAGGCCGATGATGTCTTTGCCTTGCGCCTTGAGGCTGGCCGCGAGGGCCGTCACTGCCAGAGTAGGGGAGGGTTTGATGGCCTGTACGCGTGTCGAGAGTTTCAATTGCGGTCCTAATATAGTTGCTCGGGGGTTGCTGCGGGCTGAGTTTTTGCCCCGTGGTAGAATCTAATGTTTTGTAAGAACGGCAATTTTACCTTTGATCGCCACATTCCCCAATAGCCCGTATCAATTGCACCAGCCGTTCCTACCGGCGGGTGATCAGCCGCAGGCCATCGCGAAAATCACCGAAGGCTTCGAGGACGGGCTCAAATATCAGACTCTGCTGGGGGTGACCGGCTCGGGCAAGACCTACACCATGGCTCACGTGATCGCACGCCTAGGGCGGCCGGCGATCATCATGGCGCCGAATAAGACCCTCGCCGCGCAGCTGTATTCCGAAATGCGCGAGTTCTTCCCGGAAAACGCCATCGAGTATTTCGTTTCGTATTACGATTACTACCAGCCAGAAGCCTACGTGCCGTCGCGGGATATGTTCATCGAGAAAGATTCGTCGATCAACGAGCATATCGAGCAGATGCGGCTTTCGGCAACCAAGGCGCTGCTGGAGCGCAAAGACGCGATCATCGTCGCCACCGTATCGGCGATCTACGGTATCGGCGACCCGGTGGATTATCACAGCATGATTCTGCACCTGCGTCAGGGCGAGAAATTCGCCCAGCGCGACGCGATCAAACGCCTCACCGAAATGCAGTACGAGCGCAACGAATTCGAGTTCAAGCGCGGCGTATTCCGGGTGCGCGGCGATGTGCTCGACATCTTCCCGGCGGAAAACGCCGAGACCGCGGTGCGGCTGTCGATGTTCGACGACGAGATCGAACGCATTTCCTTGTTCGATCCGCTCACCGGCCACCTGTTGCAAGATGTGCCGCGTTTTACCGTTTACCCTTCCAGCCATTACGTCACACCGCGCGCCACCACCTTACGCGCGATGGAGGCGGTCAAAGTCGAACTGCGCGAGCGTATCGAGTATTTCCAGCAGAACGCTAAGTTGATCGAAGCGCAACGCATCGCGGAACGCACCCGTTTTGATTTGGAAATGATGAACGAACTCGGTTTTTGTAAAGGCATCGAAAACTATTCGCGCCATCTATCCGGCCGCAAAGAGGGCGAACCGCCGCCGACGCTGATCGATTACATGCCGGCGAATTCCCTGATGATCATCGACGAATCGCATGTGACCATTCCGCAAATCGGCGGCATGTATCGCGGCGACCGCGCGCGCAAAGAAAACCTGGTCGGCTATGGCTTCCGCTTGCTCTCGGCGCTGGACAACCGGCCGCTACGCTTCGACGAGTTCGAACACCTAATGCCGCAAACGCTGTTTGTCTCCGCCACGCCCTCCGACTACGAAGCCACGCATGCAGGCCAAGTGGTAGAACAACTGGTGCGCCCGACGGGGCTCGTCGATCCACAAATCGAAGTGCGCCCGGCGGCGACTCAAGTGGATGACTTACTCTCGGAGATCCATTTACGCGTGGCCAAAGGCGAGCGCGTGCTGGTGACGACGCTCACCAAGCGCATGTCGGAGGATCTCACGGATTACCTGGCCGAGCATGGCGTCAAAGTACGCTATCTGCATTCGGATATCGATACCGTGGAACGAGTAGAGATTATTCGAGATCTGCGTCTGGGTGAATTCGACGTACTGGTCGGTATCAACTTATTGCGTGAAGGCTTGGATATTCCCGAGGTCAGCCTGGTGGCGATTTTAGATGCGGATAAAGAAGGCTTCCTGCGCTCCGAGCGTTCACTGATTCAAACCATAGGCCGCGCCGCGCGCCACATCAACGGCAGTGCGATTCTGTACGCCGATAAGATGACCAAGTCCATGCAGCGGGCCATCGGTGAGACCGATCGCCGGCGCCAAAAACAGGTGGCGTATAACGCCGAGCATGGCATCACACCTATCGGCGTGACCAAGCGCATCAAAAACATCATCGACGGCGCTTACGATTACGAAGAGGCGCAGCAACTGCGCAAAGCCGCGCAGCAAGAAGCCGCCTATACCCACATGAGCGAGAAACAACTAACGCGCGAAATGAAGCGGGTGGAAAAAGAGATGCTCGACGCGGCGAAGAACCTGGAATTCGAAACCGCCGCGCAACTGCGCGACCAATTGAAAATCCTCAAGAAGCAATTATTCGGCGTGGTAGAACATGATTAAAGTTTTATTCGTCTGCATGGGCAATATCTGCCGCTCGCCCACGGCCGAGGGGGTATTTCGCACCCAAGTGGCTGTGGCGGGATTAGCGCCGCATATCCAGATCGACTCCGTCGGTACGCACGACTATCACATCGGCGATGCGCCAGATGGACGCGCACAAGCGGCGGCGGCAAAGCGTGGCTATAACCTGTCACGGCTGCGCGGGCGCCAGGTCGGGCCGCGCGATTTTATCGAGTTTGATTACATCTTGGCGATGGATATGGAGAATCTATCGCGCCTGCAAGACCGCTGCCCAAGCGAACACGCGCACAAGCTCGGTTTGTTTTTGGAATACAGCAAGAATTTTCTCGAGCGCGAAGTGCCTGATCCGTATTACGGCGGTGCGTCCAGCTTCGAGAAAGTGCTGGATATGGTGGAAGACGCCGGGCAAGGCCTGCTTGAGCAAATCCAAAAAAAATTGCGTGACTCGCGCTAAGGCGTGAGTACGGTATTTTCGGCGCGAGGCAGTAAATTCGGATAATCGCGGCTGAAATGCAGGCCACGGCTCTCATGGCGCGCCACTGCGCAACGCACGATCAGTTCCGCGGTGAGCACCAGATTGCGCAATTCCAGGAGATCGTTGCTGATGCGGAAATTTCGGTAGTATTCATTGATTTCTTCATTTAGCAATTCGATGCGGCGCAACGCCCGCTCCAGGCGCTTATTGGTGCGCACGATGCCCACGTAGTCCCACATGAAGCGCCGCAATTCGTCCCAGTTATGGGAAATCACGATTTCTTCATCGGCATCCGTGACGCGACTTTCATCCCAAGCGGGTAGCGCCGGGGCAACGGTTACCTGGCGCGTCAAAATATCTTGTGCCGCGGCGCGGCCGAATACCAAACACTCTAGCAGCGAATTGCTGGCGAGCCGGTTTGCGCCGTGCAAGCCGGTGCAGGCGACTTCCCCCACCGCATACAGACCATCGAGCGCGGTGCGTGCCTGCAAATCGGTGAGTACACCGCCGCAACTGTAGTGCGCCGCCGGCACCACGGGAATCGGCTGGCGCGTGATATCGATGCCCAATGCCAGGCAGCGTTCATAAATGGTCGGGAAATGCTCGCGCACGAAGGCGGCTGGCTGGTGCGAAATATCCAAATACACGCAATCCAAGCCGCGTTTTTTCATTTCAAAGTCGATGGCGCGCGCCACGACGTCACGCGGCGCCAACTCGGCGCGCACATCGTGCTCGGGCATGAAGCGCGTACCATCGGGCAGTTTCAATAGACCGCCTTCGCCGCGCACTGCCTCGGTGATCAGAAAGGATTTGGCGTGCGGGTGGTAGAGGCAAGTGGGGTGGAACTGGATGAACTCCATATTCGCCACCCGGCAGCCGGCGCGCCAGCCCATAGCCACTCCATCGCCGGTGGCGACATCGGGGTTGGTGGTGTAGAGATAGACCTTACCCGTGCCGCCGCTCGCCAGCACGGTGAAGTTGGCAGCCAGCGTCACCACGTGGCCATTAAGCTTATCCAGGGCATACAGGCCATAGCAACGGCGGCCGGCTTGGTTGAGTTTCGCATCGGTGATGAGGTCGATCGCGATGTGCTCTTCCAGCAGGGTGATATTGGGGTGGGATTTGACGCGCTCCACCAGGGTAGTTTGTACCGCGTGTCCGGTGGCGTCCGCGGCATGAATCACCCGGCGCTGGCTGTGGCCGCCTTCGCGCGTGAGGTGAAAACCGGTCTCCTGCGCCGCATCGCGCGTGAACGGCACGCCTTGATCGATCAGCCATTGAATCATTTCGCGGCCGCGGGTCACGACATGGCGCGTAACTGTCTCGTCGCACAAACCGGCGCCGGCGATCAGGGTATCTTGCACATGCGCCTCGATCGAGTCATCCGCCGCCAGTACTGCGGCGATCCCGCCTTGCGCCCAATCGCTTGCGCCGTCGAGCAGCTTACGCTTGGTGATGATGCCCACCCGGCGTTGTTCGGCCAGGTGCAAAGCGGTGGTCAAGCCGGCCAGGCCGCTGCCTACGATCAGTACTTCGAATGAATGGGTCATCATGTTTTAACACAGTGAAATTTGCGATAAATAATAACACGCTGATTAAGACTGATTCTAAGTGAACTCTCGGGCCATCCGCCTGTCTTTGTATAATAGCAGCCGTTCCATTCTCGATTTTTTCACATAGACGGTATACTTTGGGCCTTTTAAACGACATCCCGGTTGGGGCGATTGCCCCGCAAACCAACTTCACGGATCGGCCCGGTATGAACGAACCCGTCATGGGTGAACGGCAGATTGACCAAGTACTCGTCGAGCGCGCGCAAGCAGGTGATAAGCACGCGTTCGGGCTTTTGGTCGTGAAATACCAGCGCAAGCTGGCGCGTTTGCTGTCGCGCTTTATCCGCGACCAGGCGGAAGTAGAAGATGTCGCGCAAGAAGCCTTCATCAAAGCCTATCGCGCTCTGCCGTCGTTTCGCGGCGAGAGCGCTTTTTATACTTGGCTCTATCGTATCGGCATCAATACGGCGAAAAATTTCTTGGTGTCGCAAGGCAGGCGCGCGCCGACTAGCACCGGATTTGATGCCGAAGAAGCGGAAACGTTCGAAGACGCCGACGCACTGCGTGATCTCAATACGCCCGAATCCGCGCTGCTGACGAAAGAGATTGGACACACCGTGAATGAGGCGGTAGGCAGTCTCCCGGAGGAGTTGCGCACGGCGCTCACCTTGCGCGAGCTGGAAGGCTTGAGCTACGAAGAGATTGCTCAAGTCATGAATTGTCCGATCGGGACCGTACGTTCGCGCATTTTCCGTGCGCGCGAGACGGTAGCGGATAAGTTACGTCCCTTGTTGGGAACGAGTAAAGACCGGAGGTGGTAATCATGAATGAACAACTCTCTGCACTCATGGATAGTGAACTGACGGAAGCGGAAGCGGTGCGTGTGCTTGGCGCGCTGAAAAACAATGCCCCGCTTAATCAAACCTGGGATACCTATCACCTGCTGGGCGATGCATTGCGCAAAACACCGCAGATGTCTGCCGATTTTGGCGCCAAGGTAATGCAACGCTTAGCGAGCGAACCGACCGTGTTGGCGCCGCGACGCAAAGCTAAACCAGCATCGCCACGCTTTGCCTTACCGCTTGCAGCTTCCTTCGCCGCAGTGAGTTTGGTAGGCGTGTTGACTTGGCAAATGACGCAAATGAATCAACCGGACCAATCGACAGTGCGCCTGGCTGCGGCCCCCACTGTGCAACGCGTGGCATTGACTGAAACAGCGGCAACGCAACCAAAGGTCCCGGAGCGTGTGCTGTTCTCGAGCGCCGCGTCGCGCTCTTATCTTCTCGCCCACCAAGAGTTCTCGCCGAGCTATAGCATGGAAGGCTTTCCCGCTTACGTGCGCACCTTGTCCGAACAACAGGAAAGCAAGCCATGAAACAGGCATGGCTTGCCTGCCTGTTAGGGTTTGTCACAGCGAGTGCCTATGGCGCCGAAGTTCCTGATGGGGCGTTTGCCTGGCTGCAACGCATGGCGACTGCCGCGCATCAATTGAATTACACCGGCAGCTTCGTCTATCAACATGGGCAACAAGTAGAAACGTCGCGCATTACGCACTTGACGGATGCGTCTGGCGAACATGAGAAGCTGGTCACGCTCGATGGCAGCCCGCGCCAGATTTTTCGCAACAACGATGAAGTGTATTGCTTTCTCGCCGACGATAAAACGGTGATGGTGGATAAACACCACGTAACCACCGGCTTTCCGGCGCTCCTGCCGCAGCAAATCGCCGACTTGAAAGAGTATTACGACGTCAGGCTTGATGGGCGAGAACGCGTGGCCGGGCGTGAATGCCAAGTCATCTACCTCGCGCCCAAAGATCAATTTCGCTATGGTCATCGCTTGTGGGCCGATATCCAAACCGGTTTGCTACTGAAAACCAGTACCTGGAGCGACCAAAAAGATATCGTCGATCAGTTCACGTTTACCGATATCAAGATCGGCGCGCCGATCGATCGCAACGACGTCAGACCGGCCTTGAACGGCAAGAAGCTGATACGTTCGACTGGCGAGGGCAATGCGCAGCCATTACCCATCGACCCCGGCTGGGAGATCGGCCCTACGCCGCCGGGCTTCAAGAAAATCATGGCAGTGAAGCGGGTGTTGCCGGGCGCGAGCGTGCCGGTGAATCACATCGTGTTCTCCGATGGCTTGGCCGCTGCTTCGGTGTTTATCGAACCGGCTTCGAACAAAACCACGCCGGGACTATCGCACCAGGGGGCGATGCACATGTATACGCGCAAAGTAGCGGACTACCAAGTCAAAGTGTTGGGTGAAGTCCCCTCAGCCACGGTGATGCAAATCGGTGACGCGGTGAGTTTTAGGAAATAGCCATGTTAGAGTCCGAAGCCATTGTGGTAAAAATCGAAAACGGCGCCACCTTTGTCGAGGCCCAAACCGGCGGCGGTTGCGGCGGCAATCGCTGTGAGACGCAAGGTTGCAGCACGGCAGTATTAACGCGCCTGTTTAGCCAGCAAGCTAAAGCCTTACAAGTGAACAACCCGATCGACGCACTCGTCGGCGAGCATGTGGTAGTCGGGTTGGAAGAGGGCGCTTTTCTCAAGAGCTCGGTCGTGGCGTATTTGTTGCCTTTAGTGGCGTTAATCGCGGGCGCCGTGCTAGGAATGCATTTCGCTGACGCAAGCGAAGCGCGCGATCTTTACGCCGGTTTGGGCGGGCTCGTGGGCTTGATTGGAAGCGCGCTCGCCATCAAATTCTTTATGCCAAGGCTGTTTGCTTGCGGCGTGCAGCCTATCATCCTGCGGCGTCTGTAGCATGCGGCCGGCGCGTTTCAAATTGACTGTTTATGGCCGTCCGGACTGTCATTTGTGCCAAGACATGGTGGCGGCGCTGGAAGGTTTACAACAGGCGTTCTCATTCAAGTTCGACTTCGTGGACATCGATGAAAATCCCCGGCTGGTCTTGCGCTATGGCAGTCTGGTGCCGGTGCTATTAGGCAATGGCCAAGAAATCTGTCACCACCATCTCGATTTTCCTGCCTTGAAAGCCTTCCTTGACACCCGTCCGGCTGTGAAAAGTGGATGATTTTTTAGAGAAAATCGGCTAAAATGCGCGCTCTTTTCAACATGCCAAAGGGCACCTAGTGTGCCCTTTTTTGCTGGTACGCTATGCAGCAGTTCATCCGTAATTTTTCCATTATCGCGCATATCGATCACGGCAAATCCACGCTTGCCGATCGCTTTATTCAACGCTGCGGCGGCTTGTCCGACCGCGAGATGCAAGAGCAAGTGCTCGATTCCATGGATTTGGAAAAAGAGCGCGGCATTACCATCAAGGCGCAAACCGCCGCGCTACGCTATCTGGCGCGCGACGGCCAAATTTATTACCTGAATTTGATCGACACCCCGGGCCACGTCGACTTTTCCTATGAGGTCTCGCGCTCGCTTGCCGCCTGCGAGGGCGCGCTGTTAGTGGTGGATGCGTCGCAAGGCGTGGAAGCGCAGACCGTGGCCAACTGCTACACCGCGATCGAGCAGGGGGTGGAAGTGGTGCCGGTGCTGAATAAAATCGATTTGCCCTCGGCCGATCCCGAGAGTGTAATTCAAGAGATCGAAGACATTATCGGCATCGACGCAACCGATGCGATTCACGCCAGCGCGAAAACCGGTATCGGCATTGACGACATTTTGGAAATGGTGATCACGAAAATTCCGGCGCCCAAAGGCAATATAGATGCCCCGCTCAAGGCGCTGATTATCGATTCCTGGTTCGACAACTATGTGGGCGTGGTGATGCTGGTGCGGGTAGTGGATGGCGTATTGCGGCCGAAGGATAAAATTTTGCTGATGGCCAACGGCATGACTTATCCCTGCGAGCAAGTCGGCGTGTTTACGCCAAAATCGGTGCAACGCAAACAGCTAGGCGCAGGCGAAGTGGGTTTCATTATCGCCGGCATCAAGGAACTGAAAAGCGCGCAGGTTGGCGACACGGTTACCCGCGCCGACAAACCGGCCGTCGAGGCGTTGCCGGGCTTCAAGAAAATCAAACCGCAGGTGTTCGCCGGCTTGTATCCGATTGATTCGCACGAATACGAAGCGCTGCGCGATGCCTTGGAAAAGCTCAAGCTTAACGATTCCTCCCTGCAATACGAAGGGGAAACCTCGCATGCGCTGGGCTTCGGCTTCCGCTGCGGCTTCTTGGGCTTGCTGCACATGGATATCGTGCAGGAGCGGCTGGAGCGCGAGTACAACATGAATCTCATCACCACCGCGCCGACGGTGGTGTATCAAGTGTTGATGCGCGAGGGCGAGGTGCTGGAAATCGAGAACCCTTCCAAGCTCCCCGATCCGGCGAAAATCGCCGAAATTCGCGAGCCCATTATCAGTGCCACTATTCTGGTACCACAAGATTATCTCGGTAATGTCATCACGCTGTGCACTGGCAAACGCGGCGTACAGAAGAATATGCAATACATGGGGCGGCAAGTCATGCTGACCTATGAACTGCCGATGAACGAAGTGGTGATGGATTTTTTCGATAAGCTGAAATCGGTGTCGCGCGGCTATGCCTCGCTGGACTATGATTTCAAAGCTTTCCAGGTAGCGGATTTGGTCAAGCTCGATATTTTGGTGAATGCCGAAAAAGTCGATGCGCTATCCACCATCGTGCACCGCGCCAATTCGCAGTCACGCGGGCGTGAATTGGCGGCAAAAATGCGCGAACTGATTCCGCGCCAAATGTTCGATGTGGCGATCCAAGCTGCCATCGGCTCGCACATTATCGCGCGCGAAAACGTCAAGGCGATGCGCAAGAATGTGCTGGCAAAATGTTATGGCGGCGATATCACGCGTAAGAAGAAGCTGCTGGAGAAACAAAAGGCCGGCAAGAAACGCATGAAGCAGGTGGGGAATGTGGAAATTCCGCAAGAGGCCTTCCTCGCCGTGCTGCAAATAGACAACAAATAATCCCATAGGAAACTTCAATGAATTTTGCGCTTATTTTGCTGATCGCGTTGCTGGTAACCGGCTTCATCGGGCTACTGGATTTGGTCTATTTTAAAAAACATCGCGCCACAACGGAAAAAGAGCCGCTCTTGATCGAGTACGCCAAGAGTTTCTTCCCCGTGATTTTGATCGTGTTCGTGCTGCGTTCCTTCGTGATGGAGCCGTTTCGCATTC
>JANYAU010000055.1 GCA_025361165.1 Betaproteobacteria bacterium
CGCACTTCGGCATTCCACTGTCAGGCAATCGCCCTGTAGTGTTATTTTTTCATAGTCTTGCGCGTGTTGTGCGATATGCTGGAACGCCCACACCAAGACGCCAAACTCCAAGCCCGCGAACGGCAATATCAGCCACGCGCCCATCCACGCAAAAATCAAGGCAATTCCAAACGTAAGCGAGGCGATCAAGCGCAGGAAAAGGGCCCGGCTTGCGGGTGACAACGAACAATTGGGGCGGGCAATGATGATGAAATCTGCCAGCGGTTCTGCGTTGCTGCCTTCCATCCTGCGGATACTGCCTTGTTTGGGTCGGGCATTGCCTTTTTTAGGCCGCTAAGTTAGCACAGCGACCCCACCCTCGCAAGTAAAAAGTTCAAATAAATCCTTATGATTCCAGGCATTTAAAGTTATTATATGATTAATTTATAATATTCTAATAAAAAATACTAAGGCACTGGAAATGGGATAAACCATTCACCAGGCATGGGATATTCTTTTACCATCAACGGGGGTACCACGCCCCACAGCGGGGCAGAAATGCGCGCCTGCAAACTCACCAGATTTGCATCGAACGCCTGCATATCCGGATCAATGCGATTCGCGATCCACCCCGCGAGGGTGATTCCCCGATGCTGTATCGCTTCCACTGTCAACAGCGCATGGTTCAAGCAACCGAGGCGCATGCCAACCACCAAGATCACCGGCAGGTTCAAACGCTGCGCCATATCTGCGGCGGTCTGCTTACGATTCAAAGGCGCCAAAAAACCACCCACGCCTTCCACGATTACGCTGTCCGCTTGCGCCGCAATTGCGCGATACGCCTGCTCGATGCGCGCGAGATCAATTTCCACGCCCACTTGTTGCGCCGCGATATGCGGCGCGATCGCGGGTTCAAATGCATAGGGGTTAATGAGGTCAAGCGGTAATGCCACATTGGCGGCTTGCCGCAATTGAGCCACATCGTCGTTCAAACACCCTTCACTACTTCGAATGCAACCGGCAGAAACCGGCTTCATCGCCGCCACGCGCTGCCCCGCTGCAACTAAGCGCGATATCAGCGCGGTCGCGATCAAGGTCTTACCTACGCCCGTATCGGTACCGGCAATAAAATACCCACTCATCGCAATCCCATCTGGCGCGCCTGAATTTGAAACTCGATCACCTGCCGGCCATCGGTAAGCTTTGGTTTTTTCTCATTCACCCAGGCATGCCCGTACACCACTTCGTAAGTAGCCGGCAGGCGGCCATCTTTGCGCAGCTTCTCGTAGTTCTCCAGCATCGCGCGCCAAGTGTGCTTGCCCATCAAGCCGCGGCTGCGGCCGCTGGTGACGTTGTGCGCGCCAATGGCTTTCAATTCGCGCAACAAGCCCATCAAGTCGGAATAGGTCAGCGTGATGAACTCCATATCCATCACCGGTGCGCTAAAACCCGCATACGCCAACTGATCGCCGATATCGTGCATATCCAAAAAGCGATTCACATGCGTGTGACCGTCGAGCCCGGCGAAGGCATGCTTCAACTCGCGCAGTGTATCCGGGCCAAACGTGCTGAACATGAGCAAACCACCCTTGGCTAACACGCGCTGAAATTCAGCAAAGGCCGCAGGCAAATCGTCGCACCATTGCAGCGCGAGATTCGACCACAATAAATTCACGCTGGCAGCCGGCAGCGGTAGCCGCTCCAAATCGCCGCCCACATACTGCGGCACGTTGCCGCTTAAAAATGGCAAACTGCGTTTCCACCAGGGATCGCTTTGGCGCGCCATGTGCAGCATAGCCGGGGCAATATCGAGCCCGATCACGCGCGCATCCGGATAACGGCGGGCTAACATGCGGCTACCCACGCCGGTGCCGCACCCTGCATCAAGAATTAACGCCGGTGTCAACTTCACCAAATCCAAGCGCTCAAGCATACGCTGGCTCACTTCGCGCTGCAGTACCGCTGCCTGATCATACGACTGTGCGGCGCGCTCGAAGGCCCGGCGCATCAGGCGCTTATCGATATGCACTGAAAGTTCTTCAGCCATTTAGAAACCGTTTCATGCATTTTAGTGTTTGCTGGGGATGCGACAAAAAAGGCGCGTGCGCCGCTCCCCGAATCAATTCAAGCGTAGCGTTAGGCAACGCTTGCGCCAGCCACGCGCCAGCCACAGACGGCGCCAAGGTATCGTGACTACCATGAATAATCAGCGTGGGATGCATGATTGCGCTGACATCGTTGCGCAAATCTAAGTCCGATAAAATCTTCAAGCCCGCGCGCAAGGTTTCATGCGTGGGCCGGCCACGCGCGAACAGTGTCTCGCGCAGCCGCGCAATCACCGCGCGCGCTTCTTCGCCGCTACGCGCCTGCAAGGACAAAAAGCGTTTCAAAGTGCCCTCATAGTCTTGTTCGATCCCCCGTGAAAATTCCGCCAGCGCAGCATCATCCATGCCGTGCGGCCAACCGGCGCGGATACGAAAGCAAGGCGTCGTACCGATGAGCACCAATTTTTCAATGCGCGCCGGGGCCAGTAATGCCATTTGCAAAGCCACTTGCCCGCCCAAGGACCAACCCGCCACGTGCGTATGCTCCGGCAGCGCCACCAACACCTGGCGCGCCACGGCTTCCAAGTTATACGGCGCGCACGCACCGCTTGCGCCATAACCCGGCAAATCCACCACATGCACCCGGAAATGTTGCGCGAGATCATCGCGCACGCTGTCCCACACGCCGCCGTGCATGCCCCAGCCGTGGAGCAAGGCAAGATCGGTACCTGTTCCCGACATGTCAACGTTCAGCGGCAAGTGCATTCAGGGTTTCGGCCAGCTTTCGCACATCGTCCTTGCTATGCGCCGCCGACAGCGAAATCCGCAGCCGCGCCTGACCTTTCGGCACCGTCGGCGGTCGAATCACCGGCACTAAAATGCCGCGGCTGCGCAAAGCATCGCTCAAGGCGACCGCCTCTTTATTACCGCCCACGAGCAAGGGCTGGATCGGCGTCTCCGAGGGCAATAATTGCCAGCACTCAGTACGCAAATAGTGTTTAAGGTCGGCAATCAATTCACGCAAATGCTCACGTCGCCAAGCTTCTTCGCGAAATAGTCGCAGGCTGGCGCGCAACGCCACCGCAAGCAGCGGCGGAAAAGCGGTGGTGTAGATGTAGGTACGCGCACCTTGCATCAGCGTTTGAATCAAGCTTGCGTTGCCGGCGACGAAAGCACCGAATACGCCGGCCGCTTTACCCAGGGTCGCCATGTAAATCAGGCGCGGAGAATCCACGCCGAAATGTTCGAGAATCCCGCGCCCCTGCTCGCCCAGCACGCCGAAGCCATGCGCATCGTCCACCAGCAGATAGGCGTCGTAGCGCTCGCACAGCGCCAACAAGGCCGGCAGCGGAGCGATATCGCCATCCATGCTGAACACGGCATCGGTCACCACTAATTTTTTGCGTTCGCTGGCGGTTGCGAGCGAGCGTTCCAGATGACCGAGGTCAAGATGGTTGTAGCGCACAAGCCGCGCTCGAGAGAGCTGCGCGGCGTCATTGAGCGAAGCGTGGTTGAGTTTGTCCGCCAGCACTAGATCGTTGCGCCCCATGAGCGCGGAGACGATGCCCAGGTTCGCCATGTAGCCGGTGGAAAACAACAGCGCCGCGTCTTGCTGCAAGAATTGGGCGAGTTCGGTTTCGAGCTGGTGGTGCGCCGCGGTGTGGCCGATGATCAGATGCGATGCACCAGCACCGACACCGTATTGCACAGCGCCTTGACATGCGGCATCGACGAGCGCCGGATGGGCTGCGAGCCCGAGATAGTCGTTGCTGCAGAAGGCGAGATACGCTTGGCCATCGACCGTCACATGCGCGCCTTGCGCACTCTCCAAGATGCGGCGGCTGCGCAGCAGGCCTTGCGCTTCGAGTTCGCGCAAATTCTCTTCAAGGTCAATAAATGGCATGAACGTAGGGGCGAGGCACGCCTCGCCCTCAAACGAGCGGATGCATGCCGAGCTTGTCCAGCAAGGCCCGGTCGCGCTCCGCTTCGGGATTGCCGGTGGTCAGCAGCTTCTCGCCGTAGAAAATAGAATTCGCGCCGGCGAGCAAACACAGCGCCTGAATCGCTTCGCCCATCTCCTGGCGCCCGGCGGAGAGGCGCACGAAGCTCTGCGGCATGGTGATGCGCGCCACGGCGATGGTGCGCACGAACTCGATCGGATCGAGCGCTTCGGCACCATACAGCGGCGTGCCTTCGACTTGCACCAGCATATTGATCGGCACCGATTCCGGCGGCGGATCCAAATTGGCTAACTGCGCAATCAAGCCGGCACGGCTCGCGCGTGATTCACCTAGGCCAACAATGCCGCCGCAACAAACGTTGATGCCTGCATTCCGCACGCGCCCCAAGGTGTCGAGCCGGTCTTGATATTCACGGGTGGAAATAATCTCGCCATAAAATTCCGGCGCGGTATCGAGATTGTGGTTGTAGTAATCCAGTCCAGCGGTTTTTAACTTCTCGGCTTGCCCATCGCGCAACATGCCGAGCGTAACGCAGGTTTCCATCCCCAGGGCCTTCACCGCTTTCACCATTTCCACCACCGGCTCAAGATCGCGATCCTTCGGGCCGCGCCACGCCGCACCCATGCAAAAGCGCGATGCGCCATTGGCCTTGGCCGCTTGCGCCGCCGCGATCACTTCACTGAGCGGCAGCAGGTCTTGATTTTCCACCCCGGTGGAATAGCGCGCCGCCTGCGGGCAATAGCCACAATCCTCGGAGCAGCCGCCGGTCTTGATCGACAACAGTGTGGAAAGTTGCACTGCATTGGGATCGAAGTGGTTGCGGTGCGTGGTTTGCGCACGATACATCAGATCGCTGAACGGCAGCGCGAACAACGCTTCCACTTGCGCCACGCTCCATTCGGTTTGGGGTTTCATTTGCAACATCGCTTCATTCATTGACTGGTACCTCGATGACTAGATCGCGCCACACCTCGCGGCGCGCCTTAAAAATTTCCCAAATTGCCGCGGGGATCACGCCTAGCGCGATAATGGCCCAAATAGCGAATGCGCCTTTAAACGCACCCAGCCAACTGATCAAAGGTTGGCCGAGAATCACCATCGCACCGGTCACGCCATAAAAGCGATAGCCGGCGCGGCGCGTATACTGCGCGACGCGCTCGTCCGGGTGGTGCGCGTTCGCGGCATACACGAACATGGATGCGCCCACCCAAATCATCAGCAGCGGAAGTGGCACCGTTACGGCGATAATGCTCGCGATATTGAATATCTGGGCCGCGAACCGGCTGCGTTCGGCAGGAATAGCACGTTTGACTTTCAAAATATTTTAAGCTTTACAGGAATATTAGATAATTTACCAAATAATCAATGATCTTTAAGCTTAAGTCAATTCGCGATGTCCTTGCTCTGAACAGCCGCCTAAAAATTATACAGCCCTTTCTGCGGCAAGATTGCGTGCTGTGTAACGCAGCGAGCGGCGCGCATATGCTCTGCCCCGCTTGCTATGCTGGTTTGCCGCGCATCGTGAACGCATGCCCGCGTTGCGCCGCACCCAGTGATGGTCAAGTATGTGGCGCTTGCCTCACGCACCCGCCCGCATTCGACAGAACGTTCGCAGCGCTCGACTACACCTTTCCGGTAGACAAGCTGATTCAAACCTTAAAATACCGGCACCAGCTCGCGCTCGCACATTTGCTTGGCGAATTAATGACGGTGGCCGTCCGCGCGCAGCCCCGCCCGGATAGCATTCTCCCCATGCCGTTGCATCCGGCGCGACTGCGCGAACGTGGCTTCAATCAAGCGCATGAAATCGCCAAGATCATCGCGAAAAAATTGTGTCTGGTGTTAGTACCCGCTATCGCAACGCGCGCCGTCAATACCCCACCCCAGGCCGCGCTGCCGTTGGATGCGCGCAGGGAAAACGTCAAAGGCGCGTTCGCATGCAATAGCGATATCCAAGATCGGCACATCGCACTCGTCGATGACGTGATGACTAGCGGCGCGACCCTCAACGAGCTAACGAAAACCTTGAAACAGGCCGGAGCGCGCGAAATTAGCATTTGGGTGGTGGCGCGTGCCACAGCGCATAGGTGATACGCCCACCCTATGCTATCTTTCAATCATGAATAATCCGAACTTGGAACAACGCGTTGCCCAGATATGCGGACTTGGCTGCAGGTGCGTAAGGGAAATTATCGCGGCATGGGAACAAGACCACATCACAGTGGAAAGCGAGGGCTTGAACCCGAGTGAACGCGCTCAAGTTCTTTCCGAACTCAAAGTAATTATGGCGGTGTACGACGCCCGCTAGCGATGCGTTCCGCTGCGCGATTTTCGTCCATCGACTACATAATTCAAATAGCATAGCGGGCGGTGCCCAGCTCCATTTGACGCATCACTTGCTTCGTCCAGCGTCACTCTCATACAATCGAAGCATTCCCACACCGTGACCACGCTATGCCCCGCCGCATTCTGCGCCGCACCCAATACGCTTGGCTTTCTCGCGCACGCTGGATTCGCCGCTTAATATTCTGGAGCGGTGCGATCGCGGTCGGCGTCATCGCTATCCTGTTCACTATCGGCAGCGAATATGCGCATGAGGGCTTCCGTCGGGTAATCGCCTTTTCTCCCTATGCGCCGCTCCTAATCACCCCCGCCGGCTTAGTGTTAGTGGTATTCACTACCCGCCGCTTTTTTCCGGGCTCCCAAGGTTCGGGTATTCCACAAACGATTGCAGCGCTTCAGCTTACTGATCCACAAGCACGCAATAGCGTCCTCTCGCTGCGCATCGCGATCGGCAAAATCGGCCTGACGCTGCTGGGCTTGCTATGCGGCGCCTCGGTAGGCCGCGAAGGGCCAACGGTTCAGATCGGCGCTTCTATCCTGCATGCGATTGGCGTGCTAGGCCGTTTCTCTCGTCATGATGCAGAGCGCGCGTTGATCATTGCCGGCGGCGCGGCAGGCGTAGCTGCCGCATTCAATACGCCGCTCGCCGGGGTAGTTTTCGCGATCGAAGAAATGAGTCGCTCCCTCGAGCACCGGATGAGCGGAATCATTCTGACTGCCGTCATCATTGCCGGGATTACCTCCCTCGCCATCCTCGGCAACTATACTTATTTCGGCCACACGACCGCCACGCTCGATCTTAAGTCCGGATGGTTTGCTCCACTCGTTTGCGGCGTTATTGGCGGCCTGCTGGGCGGTATTTTTAGTCGTATCCTGATTGCGCTGGGGAAAGGTCTGCAGGGGTCTGTCGGGCGCTTCCTCGCAACCCGCCCGCTGACCGCCGCAGCCGTGTGCGGAATATTGCTAGCGCTGCTCGGCATCGCCTCGGGCAGCACGATCTATGGCACCGGCTACTACGAAGCCAAACAGATTCTAGAAGGTCACGCCGCATTACCCGCTGCGTATGGCCTAATGAAAATGGGGGCGACCATAATATCGTACGCCAGTGGCATCCCCGGGGGTATTTTCGCGCCCGCGCTTGCGGCAGGGGCGGGGCTTGGCGCGAATCTGGCGGTGCTGCTGCCAACGGTGGCCGGCGGAGCCGTTGTCGTGTTATCGATGGTCGCCTATTTTTCGGGGGTGGTGCAAGCGCCGATCACCGCTTTTGTGATCGTCATGGAAATGACGGACAAACACGATTTGCTCATCCCGCTAATGGTCAGCGCGATGATCGCCAGCGCCGTCTCCAAGCTGGTCTGCCCAACGCCGCTTTATCGTTCCTTGGCGAGAGGCTTTTTGAGGAAGCAGCAAGCCCAAGCGAAAATACCAGAGTAGCGCTACTTTGGCACCGTACCCCATACACATCTTCACTCGTCGCGGCGGATCCTGATCATAAAAAAGGGCGGCTTGCGCCGCCCCAAATTAAAGCGATATTCCGTGAGACAACGTTAAATACCTAATTCTTTTTTCCAGTAATCTTCGATCAAGCTAACCGTACGCTTGGGCAGCGGCACATAGGCTAGCTTTTCTGCTTCCGGCTGACCGTGCTTGAGGAACCAGTCGGCGAATTTCAACACTTTTTGGTTATCGGCTAGCTGATAATCCTTGCGCATGAGGATGTAGGTGGCGGCGGTAATGGGCCAACTCTTCGCACCCGGCTGATCCGTCAGGATGAGGTAAAAATCGCTGACTTTGGAAAAGTCCGCATTGCCCGCAGCCGCTTGGAAGCTCGCCATATCTGGTGTCACGACTGCGTGATCGGCATTCATCATGCGCGTGTAGACGAGATTCGTTTCCATGGTGTAGGCATATTCCACGTAACCGATCGCTCCGGAAATCTGCTTCACATAAGCTGCGACCCCGGCGTTACCCTTACCGCCGATGCCCTTTGGCCAGGAGACAGAGGTATCGGATCCGACTTTGGTTTTCCATTCAGGGCTAACCTTGGACAAGTAATTAGTGAAGTTGAAGGTAGTGCCCGAACCGTCGGAACGGTACACAGTAGAAATCGCCGTATCTGGTAATTTCAGGTGCGGGTTCAGGGTATGAATGGCTGGATCATTCCACTTGGTGATCTTGCCCAAGTAAATATCCGCAAGCACGGAACCGTTCAGCACCATCTCACCGGCTTTCACACCCGGCAGATTAACCACCGGCGTAATGCCAATAATGACGGCCGGAAATTGTGCCAGCCCAGACGCTTTCAATTCATCAGGGGTAAGCGGCTTATCGCTGTTGGCAAAGGCGACTGTTTTGCTTTGAATTTGCTTGATGCCGCCGCCGGAGCCGATCGCCTGGTAATTGATCGCGGTACCGGTTTCTTTCTGATACGTAGCGGCCCACACGGACAGCACCGGATAAATCGCCGTACCGCCGGCACCGGTCAGCGTGTCGCCCGCCACGGCAACCTGGGTGCCCAGGCTTAGACCCAGGGCGACAAAGCCGAGGGCCAGGGGTTGATAAATACGTTTGAGCATAGTGAACTCCATATTAAGTGTAGAAAGCGTCGCGGTAATGCGCATCGACGGCAGACCGCATTGTGTACGCCTAATATGAACTTATTGTGACAGTTAGCCGGGTGGCGGCTGGCGCTCCGGGTAAATAGGGTGAATTCACGCTCCACCATGATCGCTCCATGGGCCGCACCTTTGCCCTTGGTTCCGGCACCACGCGCGTCCGCCCGTGGCCTTTTTAACCGGTGCTTCAAACCTGTGACCTTGCCATGAAACGATTGCTCGCTCTCGGTCTCGCGCTTCTCTTCGTACGATGTGGAATTCGGCTGAGGTTATGATTTAAGCGAGGTGCGCTACACTCTTGGTCGCTTTGCGTTCAAGCAGCGCTTTCCAGAGGCCTAATTTCTCGTTCAATTTTCTTACCCCGCTCGCTTTCGATCTGTTTGAGATCGAACGAACTTTGTAGATTTAACCAAAACTGCGCTGTGGTCTTAAAGAAACGCGCAAGACGCAGCGCGGTGTCGGGCGAAATGGCTCGGCGTTCGCGCACGATGTCATTGATACGCGGCGCGGGTACGCGCAACTCCATCGCCAGTGCATTTGCGCTCATTCCTAGCGGGACCAGAAACTCTTCACGCAAAATCTCACCCGGATGAATCGGACGCATTTTGTTGGTTGCCATAATCGTTACCCCTCAGTGATAGTCGACGATTTCAACGTTCTCAGTTCCCGCTGCCGTCCAAACAAAACACACACGCCACTGGCCGTTGACTCGGATGCTGTGCTGACCAGCGCGGTTGCCGCTTAGTACCTCTAGCCGGTTCCCAGGAGGAGAAGCCAAGTCTCTAAGCTCTTCTGCATCATCAAGCATCTGCAGCTTACGTTGTGCAACGGCCTCGATATTCCTGAAGCGCCGAGATTTTTTACCATCGTACAGAGCCTCGGTGTCAGCACACCGGAAAGAACGGATCGTCATGATTTTGATCATGTAACGCGAAACGTTAAATGTCAAGCGTTTTACTGTGCTTCGATAACAAACGCTTCGCTTTAGCGCTTTAGGGTCACCCAAGTCTTGCCTTTTGCCATCTCGGCAACACCGCCAGGGTCAAGGGGTCAGCAGGGAAACTATTATGTCAAGACTTGACCCTGATGCCTGAGACAACCGCGCCTCAATTTGCTACTCAAGGGAAAAATTGAAAAATTCAGCCTAGATGCGCTGGTGAATATGTTGGCCAAGGCTGGCATGCGCGTAAAGCTCACCGTGCGGAAAGCAGCCTAAGAGAACTCTGCAAAAGCACCCTGAGCGTCATGCCGCCCAAGTCTTCTCCCTTGACCATCCTGCCGTCATTGGATAAGAATGATGTCATCGTGCGTACCGGCCAAGCAGTTCACTAATGAAGAAACCCGGCCGCGCAGCACGCCAAATCCAAGGGGGAGATCATGCAAGTTCTGACTGCGCCGCTGTTGAAATACAAGATACAAGATGTGACCCCTAAGGTTCCTCTACAAAACCTTGGCCGCGGATTCAAGATAGACGGCGGCTTCGTGCGCGATATGTTGCAAGACCCGATGGACGCCGCCATCGTGCAAGCCATCAACAACATCGGCCATGTGGCAGGCTTGAAAACGATTGCTG
>JANYAU010000125.1 GCA_025361165.1 Betaproteobacteria bacterium
GGCGCCCTTGCCGCAACGCTGGATTTCGCAGCGTAGTCTGCTGTTTATATCGGCCGTGGGTATCGCCGCTTGCTTTGCCGCCTTGCCGTGGTTGTCAGGCAAGTGGGCGCTGGTGGGGGCGTTTGCGCTGGCCGGTGCGGCGAGCAGTATTTATTATCCGTTTGCGATGAGCTTGAGTCTGGCGCGTTTTCCCCGGCAACAAACCCAGGTCGCGGGACTCATCGTTGCCGCGCTGATGGTTGGCGAAGGGCTCGGCTCTTACGGCTTGGGCTTGCTGCAACACGCGCAGCGCTTGGATCACCTCTATCTCGCTTCCGCGCTCTGGGGCGTGCCGCTGCTTATCGGCGCGTGGTTCGTCAGTCGTGCGCGTGTGCTTGATCTTGCCGGTAATAAAGCGAATTACTGATAGCCATTTTCGCTGGTATCGACGGTGATGCGTATCAGCTTGCCACTGCTACCGGTTATACCACCGCCTTCGAAAGTGAGACGACCTTCATGCTTGTAAAAAGTCTCGAATCGATAAGTATCTTTACCAAAATAAAATGGGATCCAAGCTTTCCCGGTGACATAGGTTTTCATATCGGAGGGCGCGCCGATCAGGTCTTCTACTTGCCGCTGAGGCATGCCGATTTGTAGTTTGGCAAATTTGCTTTTTACCGCCGGCGTGCCGACGATCTCCCCTTCAAGGCCATCTTTCGTTTTCACTTTCCGGACGCCGGCGGTAGCGGGTTCGGTATGTGCCGTTGGAGATTTGGCTTTTTGAGCAGTTTCTGCTGGCGCGGTGCTATTCGTTGACGAGGTGTCGGTTTTTGCTTGTTGTGAGGCACAACCGAAAAGCAGGGCAAGAGAGACGATGGAAATTATCCGTTGGTGAAAATGCATTTGTTACCCCTTTCGCGCGTGAATAAAAAAATCCTGGTCGAAACTACCGAGATCAGTGCGCCGGAATGCTTATGGTGATTTGCTAAACAATGCATCATAGGCTGCGGCAGAATAGCCCTTTATTTTCTGGCCATGCCAGAGGAGAACCGGGACGCCGGAGCCGCCGCCAAACTCCACCATGGCGCGCATGCCTTCCTGCGTATCGATGTCGTATTCTTTGTAAGCAATCTTTTTTTCGGCGAGATAAGCCTTCGCTTGCCGGCAGTAGCCACACCACTGAGCCGTTAGGAGGGAAACTTGTTTTGTGTCGGGACTTTTCCGCGCTTCCGACAATCTGCCTTGCATGCTTTTTTCGAGTTCATTCCGATACCGGATCACCGATTCCGGCAGGGGCGTCGCCGGCAAGTTGACGTAGTTGAGCGTCTTTTCAACTTTGCCGCCAGCGGGGGGCTGGTCGCTATAGAGTATCTTCCCGTCGGCGCCAACGGATTTATACATCGTGCCGGCGTGGCTGAGTGCGGGTAACAAAAATAAGGCCAAGATAAGCAACGATCGCATGTGGCGCTCCCCCTTTTGATCCGTCTATTGTTTAATTAACCCACAGTGATTTGGCATAGTGGCGCGCCCAATGGCCGAAGTCAATCAAGCCGGCAAACACCCCGTTGCATGTTAATTACGGTTGGATCGACTCAGGCAATTTTGAGAATAGTCAGGAGCGCATGAGTATGCTCTGCCGCACCCAGACCCAAGCTCGTCAGATAGCCACCATCACTCAGCGTGATCAAGCCTTTCTCATACAGACGCTTGGTGGCGGCAATCGCAGCCGGTTCCGCCGTTTTATGCACTTTAATGCCTTCCTCAAGCGTGGATAAATCATAGAGTGCAAGGATGTTCAACTCTTCTACTAGCTCTGGCGTAAAGCTCATAGCTGCTCCTGGAAAATGATTGATGAAGGTTCGATTCAGGCTGAGCCGGCAATTTCAAACAGCGATCCCCCCTTGAATATTAACCCGCCATGCATTTGTTTGCCCGGAAATAACGCCTGCATCGCGGCCATATAATTTCTGAGTTGCGCGCGATGAGGTTGCGCGGCTTGGATGAGCGTCGCGTCCGTCGCGGTCTCGGTACTTTTGTAGTCCAATACCCACATTTCATTTTCGAATTCGACCAGGCGATCGATGCGCAGGAAATCGCCGTTCGCGGTGAGAAAGGGCAGTTCGTTCCAGGCGCGGCGATAGTGGCGCGGATCGAAGAAGCGGATTAGGTGAGGTGCGGCGAGTATGGCTTGCGCTTCGCGCCAGAGGGTCTCGAAGGTGTCTTGGTTCATAGCCCAATCTCGGCGCAAGAGCGCTTTATCCTTGGTCGCGGCGGGCGGGGCGAGTTGTTCCAGCAAGCGGTGCAGGAGCGTGCCGTGGCGCATGGCGGGCGTTTCGATTTCTGGGATGCGCTGGCCGCAGGCGGGCGCGGATGCTAGCAGGCGGCGCTCCGCCTCGATGCTGATGACGGGCGCAGTCGTTACGAGTGAGGGCGGATCGATGGGTGCGCGATCGAGTGGGGGGAGATCGCCATTCGGCTCGATGACGCCGGCCAAGCGTGCGTACCAACTCGCGCGTTGCGTTGTCCGCGTTTCTTCCGCGCCGCTGACGATCAGATATTGCTGGGCGCGGGTCATGGCGACGTAGAGTAGGTTCAGTTCTTCGCGTTCCAGCAGTTCCGCTTCGCGTGCGAAGTGGGCGTTGCGCGCTTGGCCGCGTTCATCTTGGGTGGTGGTGAGCGAGAAATGCGCGGGCGCCTCGGCACCGGGTTGCCAATCGACCAGTGTGCTGTAGGAATCTTTCGGGGGCGGGACGCGGTTGGCATCTACCAGCCAGACAATGGGGCGCTCCAAGCCTTTCGCGCCGTGCACGGTGTAGATGTGGATGGCGTTTTCAGCGTCGGCCACTTGGCCTTCGTCGGGGGCTTCTTCGTCGCGCGCGCGGCGCAAAAGATTCAGTTCGTCGATGAATTTCGGCAGACTGGGATAGCGCCCACCTTCCAACGTGAGCGAGAGTTCGAGAAAGCTCAGCAGATTGGCTTGCACCGAATCGGTCATGGTAGCGGGCACCACGCGCTGGTAACAGGCGAGCACATCGCCGGCGTGGAAAATGCGGTCGAGCAAATCGTGTACCGGTAGTTGATCGGTGTGCTGCCGCCAGCTATCCAGCAACGCTTGTGCGCGCTTGAGCGCTGCGCTCGTGCCGCTGGTTTCGACTAGGCTGCATAAACGTTGCCACCAACCGCCTTCGCCATCTTGTGCAAGCAGCAGCAGATCATCGTCGCTAGCGTTGAACAGCGGGGAACGCAGCACTTGCGCCAGCTTGAGGTCGGCGCAAGGCAGCACCAGGAATTCCAGCAGCGCGCTGAGATCGCGCGCTTCCAAGGTTTCCAAAAGACCGCCTTTGCGCGAGGTGAGGAAAGGGATGCCGGCACGCTTCAATGCTTCTTCGTACACGCGCAGATGGGTGCGCGTGCGCGTGAGCAGCATGATGTCGCGATAGTCGGCGGCACGGCGCACGCCTTTGTCGATGATCGCCCACTGCCCGACGATGGCTTGAATGGTCATGGCGATGCGCTCGGCTTCGCCTTGTTGTGCGGTTTCGCTTTCCTCGTCCAGCGGCGTGGTGAGGGGATTGCGCAATGCCGCGGGTGTTTCCTCGCTCGCCGCCGGTTTGGCTGCAAGCGGCAATAGCCACACTTGTCCCGGCAAAGCGGCTTGCTTGGCCTGATGCGCTTGAAAATGTTTAAACACCGGTTCGGCGGCAAACAGGCGGTTCACGGTGTCGAGCACGGGCTGCGCATTGCGCCACGATTCGTGTTGGGTGAGATGGCGCGCGCCGAAATGCGCCTTCAGATAGTCGGTGGCGAGTTCGAATAAGCGCGCATCCGCGCCGCGAAAGCGGTAAATCGATTGCTTCGGATCACCCACCACGAACACCAGCGGCGTGCGCCCCGCGCCGACGGCGGCATCGAACCAGCTTTTTAAAATCTGCCACTGCAAAGGGTTGGTGTCTTGGAACTCGTCGAGCAGAATATGGCGGTAGCGCGCATCTAATTTATATTGCATGTAGGCGGCGTGATCGCTCTCGGTGAGCAACTCACGTGCACGATATTCGATGTCGGTAAAATCGAGCGCGCCGCGCGCGTCTTTGAGCGCTTGATAATGCGCGAGCAGCGCTTCGCCGCAGATCAGGGCGTCGCGATTGAAGCGCAGCACACGTTGTTCGGCAAGCTGCACCTTGGCTTGATCTAGGCGCTCGCTCAAGCGCTCGTTGAGCTTGAGGTATTGCTCATCGCCCTCCGCGCCGAGGCGTTTCGCGCGCGCCGCATTGGATTTGCGTGCCAGCCGTTCGCCTTTCGCAGTATAGAAGGCACGACAAATCCTCTTGAAACGGCGCTGTAGATCGGGCTCTGTTAGCCCGTACCGAATCGCCGCCGCATGGCCGAGATCGGCGTCGATTTGATTTTTCTCCAGCAGCCCGGCGAATTTCTCCAGTGCCGCCACAAACACTTCATCCGCGAACAGCGGCTCCAAGATTGGCTCGTCGAAGGTGATGCCCAACTCCTCGGTGAGCTGATCGAGCGCAAAGGCGACTCGCTCGGTTTGTCCCTGGCTGTAGGCCCACCATTCGGCGCGTTTGGCGATGAAGTGATGCAATAGGCTGCGCGTATTGGTCAGCCCGTAGTCGCGAAACAGATTGTTGAGGCTGTGCGCGGCGGCGGAATCAGGCGTATCGAGCAATTGCTCGGCCAGCCCTTGCCAGGCTTCTTCGATCAGCGGTGAAGTTTGTTCGAGCAGGGCGACGCCGCCCGCTGCGCCGGATTTGAGCGGCGCGCGCTGCAATAAATCCAGAAACCAGCCGTGGAAGGTGTTGATGGTGACCGAGGGCCGGCTGTTCACGGTGATCTCGAACAAACGGCGCGCGCGCGGCAGGCTGCGATCGATCTCGTCGTCAGTGAGAGCGCGTTGCCGCAGAAAATCGCGCACCTGATTTTCGGGTGCGGTTGCTAATAGCCGCAGCCAATCGTTGAGCCGCGCCTGCATTTCCTGCGCCGCTTTACGCGTGTACGTGATGGCGAGAATTTCCGAGGGCGCAGCCCCTGCCAGCAGCAGGCGTACGATGCGCGATACCAAGAGCCAGGTCTTGCCGCTCCCGGCGCAGGCTTCCACCACCACACTGCGGGTCGGATCGAGCGCGCCTTCAACCAAGGGATCGATTGGGCCGTTCATCGTATGATTGCCATGAGTAGGGCGTTTTGATTCATACTAAGCATCCAGCACGCTTTCGCTGACCTCGTGAAAGGAGACGTAATTATGAATACCGAAACAGCGCCCCAAGAAGACAGAATCATCGCCTTGCTCACCCATCTGGGTGGCATTTTTTTCGGCTTCATCCCATCGCTCATAGTGTGGCTGATCAAGAAAGACAGTAGCCCCTTTGTCGCCGGGCAAGCGCAGGAAGCGCTCAACTTCCAAATCACGATGCTGATCGCGTTTGCCATTGCGTACGTGCTGATCTTGGTGTTGATTGGCATTTTCCTGCTTTGGGTCCTGGCTATTGCGAATCTGGTGTTGTGCATCGTGGCTGGGGTCAAGGCATATTCCGGCGAAAGTTATCGTTACCCGTTTGCATTGCGACTCATTCGATAGCTGCGCCGGCATAGGCCTTCCATTTCGCACTGGTCGCAGACTTGTTCTGCGCCGTGCGCCGGGAGGCCGGCGCCCGCATACAATTCTTCAAATAAACTTCGCAGCCGCGCGGCGACTTGCTGCGCGAGCTCTTGGATATCGCCGTCCGGTTTTACAGCATGCACTTGGTCTTGATCAAAGCTCAGGTAGGCGGCTTCGGTCGCGCGCTCGCCCGCCAATAGCGCGTAGACGGGCAACTGCACATCTTCGCCGGGTAGCTTGAGCTGCTTAAGTAAAGCACTCTTAGCTTTCATTTTGTAGTCGATCACCGCGCGTCCGTCGCTTGAGGTATCGAGCCGGTCTAGCCTACCCTTCAAGGTAATTTGTTCACCATTAGCGAGCGCGTAAATGATGCGCCCGGATTGCTCGCCACCCTGCCAATGCCAGCCTTGCGCCTCACGCGCCAATTGCCACTCTAAATAGACCGGGATTAATTTTTCCCACTGTGTGAGCCAAGCGCGGCTTAAATAATTCATGCGCAGCAGCGGCGCGAAAATGTGTAGGCTGACTTCACGTAAGGCCGCATCGAGTTGCGCAGGATCGTCCTCGCTCAGCAGCGGATAGCGGCGATGAAAAGTGTGCAGGATACGATGCGCAAGCGTGCCGAAATCGCGCTTTTCCAGCGCGAGTTGTACTTCGTCCAATTCGTTCAGTCGTAGTATATGACGCGCGAAGTATTGATAAGGGCAGGCCATTAGACTGCCGTAGCCGCTAGCGGAGATTTCCTTGGGAATAGTAGACGCATCCAAATGTGGCGCGGGAAAATCGTGCGCGGTGCTTGGTGCGTCCGGCGCTGCGAGCAGCGCACGCAAACGCGTATCGAATAAGTTCGTGCCATACGCTTGCTCATGGCAGGTGCTGAGTAGCTCGAATAGCGGACTCAAGAGATTGGGCTTTCCTTGCTGAAATGCTTGCCAGGTTGCGAGTGTTGTCTGCGCGCGCGACAGCAGGCCCGCGACATCGCGCTGCTCGGTTTGCATGGCATCGCGCCAGGTGGGAAGCTTGAGGCTGGCGCGCACCGCTTGATTGAAAAACACGCTGGCCGGCGGCGGTGAGGGTAAGTGGGCGCTATCGCAACCCAAGAGCAAGGCGGCATCGAAGGCGCGCAAGCGCGTCGCGGGCAGATGGGTGAACACGATGGGGCTATCGATTCCTGTATCGAGAAAAGTGGCGCTCTCGAAGCGTTGATTCAGCCAATGCCGCCATTCGGCAAAGCGGAAGGTTTCTGTCGCGGCTTCCAGTTCCGTCGCGGCGCGCGCTAGCATTTCCAGCATTTGCCCGCCGGCGAGATCACGCGCCAGCGGGGCGAGTATGCCGAGTTGCGAGAGCGTATCGGTAAGGAGCTTGAGCCAATCGCGCAAGGGCATTGCGCGCCGCGTCTGCCATCCCGCGCGCGCGGCATCGAGCGCTTCCAGCAGAGTGACGCAGGCTGCTTGATCGTTGGCGCGCGCTAGATCGAGATAATGTGCGAGGCGCGAGACCACATTGTGCTCGCGGATCAGCAACTCTAGCGCGGATACCGCATCGCGCCGCGTTTCGCGCTCGATCTGGCTTAACACCAGCGGGGATTTGAGAAAATCCAGCAAGTCTTGGTAATAAAAATCGTCGGCCACCAAATCCAGCCAACGCATGATGAGCGCGCTGGCCGCCGTGGTGGAAAAAGTCCAGCCGGTTTCATCTTTCACCAGCACCTGGTCGCGTTCCAGCAGGGCACGCACGCGCCGTGCGGTGAGCCGGTCTTGCGCCACGATGGCGATGTCGCGTTTGCCTTCCGCCAGCCACAGCCGCACTTGCGTCGCCGCAGCGCGCGCTTCTTCTTCCAGCGATTGCGCGCCGAACAAACGCAGCTTGCCCGCGAGTGGGCTAAGCGAAACAGATGCGCGCAAGTGCTGTGCCCGCTCGAATAAACTAGAGAGTGTTTCAGACACCTGATCTTCTGAGCCCGGATCTTCCCATGCCGCTTTTAACACGGTGCCGCTGGCCGAACAGTCATCCGCGGTGAGCGTGTCTGCCGCAAACAACATCAGCGGTTGGCGTTCGCCATAGCGCGCAAAAAAATCAATTTCCACCGGCACGAGATCGGCCAGCCCCACGCCATACAGCGGCGCGGCGGGGGTTTGCGCAAGCTGCCCGAGCTGCAACACATACGCACTGGCAGGGTCGAGCCGCACGCCTAAATCGTGGCGTAGGGCGTGCCATAGTTCATGCACCAGCCGCGCTTCAAATTGCAGCGATGCCCCGGCAGTGGCAGCATAAGCGTGCGCCAGTTGCTGCACGAAATCGTCGTAAGAGTCAGGCAAGCGAACTTGGTTGAGCGTGAGTTCGTCGAATAATTTGAGCAACTCCCCGGTGAGCGGCCACAACAGCGTGGCGTCGAACCAATTGCGCGCGCGCAGCGCGCTGTAGAGCAAGCTCTGGCGCACGCTGTCGGGTACGCTGGACTGGGTGAGCGCCGCCTGTTTGGCGAGTTGCGGCAGGGTGGTGAGCGTGGGCAACAGTAGCGTGGGCAAGCCCGCCGCTTGCCCCAGTGCGCGCGCCAAGGCGGGCGCCGCGTGCAAGTTGGGGAGGAGCACCGTGCAGGCGCTTAAATCGGGCAGCCGCGCCTGCTCGGCCGCGATGATCGCTTCAGCCGCGCCGCGCAGCAATTCGGTTTCAAGGAAGTGGCGTGTGGGTGGGGGATGACTCACGCCGGTGGTCGATTAACGCTCTAACAGGTCGCGTTTATCGGTCTTTTTTGCCCATTCGTCTGCATCCGGCGGGGCGGGTTTGCGTTCGATGATAGGTTTCCAGACCTTGGCGAGCTCGGCATTGAGCGCGGTAAAGGCACGTTGATTCTCGGGTACATCGTCCTCGGCGAAAATCGCTTCGACTGGACATTCGGCCACGCACAGCGTGCAATCGATGCACTCGTCGGGGTCAATGACCAGGAAATTGGGTCCCTCGCGGAAGCAGTCAACAGGGCAGACATCCACGCAATCGGTGTATTTGCATTTGATGCACGTTTCGGTCACTACATAGGTCATGCTGAACCCTTCTTGGGATTTATTGAGGATTTGTTCGGAAATAGCGCTGCCGCAATTTTAGCCTTGGCCGCGCCCGAACAAAAGCGATTCTATTTTTTCCACAGGGAAAGCTTCCCATTAGTTAATTTTTTGGTTAGGATAGAATTTCTTGTCCGTAGCTATAACAAAAAACCCTTTTTGTTTCAATCTCCTGCCGCCTTACCCCGGGCGGATTTGACGTCTGAGGAAGCCATGAGCGAACATATTCATTACGTCAGCGACGACTCGTTTGAGTTGGAAGTGCTGCAATCCACGGTGCCGGTGCTGGTCGATTACTGGGCGGATTGGTGCGGCCCGTGCAAAATGATCGCACCGATTTTGGACGAGGTGGCGCAGGAATACGCCGGCCGCATCAAAGTGGCTAAACTTAATATCGACGAAAATCAGCAAACCCCGCCGAAATATGGCATTCGCGGTATTCCTACCCTGATGATTTTTAAGAATGGTAATGTCGAGGCAACCAAAGTCGGCGCACTGTCGAAATCGCAATTGACGGCATTTATTGACAGCAACGTTTGAACTCGCTAGGCTAGCCTAAAGTTTCCCGAACCTGCGCCCGATAAGATTACCAAAGGGGCGCTTGTTCAAGTTCCGGATACATCGTCCGGGCCCTGCTCCAAACATCCAAACTTCTTTTTCCTTACATCACACTACAGGTCTATGCGTTTATCCGATCTTAAACACCTCCACGTGCAAGAACTCGTGGACATGGCGGTCACGAATGAAATCGAAGGTGCCAGCCGCCTAAGAAAACAAGACCTGATTTTTGCCTTGCTGAAAAATCAGGCGCGCAAGGGCGAAAGCATTTCCGGCGATGGCACCTTGGAGGTGCTGCAGGATGGCTTCGGTTTCCTGCGCTCGCCCGATATCTCTTACCTGGCCGGGCCAGACGATATTTACGTCTCGCCCTCGCAGATCCGGCGCTTCAATCTGCACACCGGCGACACCATCGAGGGCGAGATTCGCACCCCGAAAGATGGCGAGCGTTATTTCGCCCTGGTGAAAGTGGATACCGTCAATGGCGAACCGCCCGAGAACGCCAAGAACAAAATCCTGTTCGAGAACCTCACCCCGCTATTCCCGACCAAGCCGATGAAGCTCGAACGCGATATCGCCAGCGAAGAGAATATTACCGGGCGTGTGATCGACATGATTGCACCCATCGGCAAAGGCCAGCGCGGCTTGCTCGTGGCTTCGCCCAAGTCCGGTAAAACGGTCATGTTGCAACATATCGCGCACGCCATTACCGCGAATCATCCGGACGTGGTCATGATTGTGTTGCTGATCGACGAGCGCCCGGAAGAAGTCACGGAAATGACGCGCACCGTGCGCGGTGAAGTGGTCGCCTCGACTTTCGATGAACCGGCAACGCGTCACGTGCAAGTGGCGGAAATGGTGCTGGAAAAAGCCAAGCGCCTGGTCGAGCATAAAAAAGACGTAGTGATTCTGCTCGATTCCATCACCCGTTTGGCGCGCGCCTACAATACTGTCGTCCCGGCTTCCGGCAAGGTACTCACCGGCGGTGTGGACGCCAATGCGCTGCAACGTCCCAAGCGCTTTTTCGGCGCGGCGCGCAATATTGAAGAAGGCGGCTCGCTCACCATCATCGCCACGGCCTTGGTCGATACCGGTTCGCGCATGGATGATGTGATCTATGAAGAATTCAAGGGCACCGGCAATATGGAAATTCATCTCGACCGCAAAATGGCTGAGAAACGCCTCTATCCCGCGATCAACGTAAATCGCTCCGGGACCCGGCGCGAAGAGCTGCTGATTAAGCCCGATGTATTACAAAAAATTTGGGTGCTGCGCAAAGTGCTGTACCCCATGGACGACTTGGAAGCGATGGAGTTTTTACACGACAAACTGCGCGCGACCAAGAATAACGCGGAGTTTTTCGATTCCATGCGCCGCGGCTGAGTTAGGCTATTTTTTACCCGTATCCGGCCTTGTGCCGGAACACCGCTTTTCTGTACTGCCACTCCTCCGCATTTCTACTTTAATCTCGACGTCTACACTTCCCGCCACGGTCAGGCATAGTGTCTGGCCGCCCGCAGTCACGGCGAGCAAGACCACGCCCCGCACCGCTCATTTATGTTTCCCGCGCGTCCACAACCCAGAGGCGAGGACATTAAGTCCCCCTTAAGGTTTGGCCGGCGAGGCCAATCGGCCTCGTTGCCGGCGCCTAATCGCTTTTGGAGAAGACGGTGCCGACCGAAATCGCAGACGTGAAATTATTGATGCATGCGGGCGATATCTATGAG
>JANYAU010000127.1 GCA_025361165.1 Betaproteobacteria bacterium
CAAATAGCTCAACTCCCCCTTGCATTCTTTGGGGCAAAAATGCAGCCACTCTAACTGATCAATACGAGCGTGATCCGAGACACTCACAACCAATACACGAAAATGAACAGCATCAGCCAGACCACGTCGACGAAGTGCCAGTACCAGCTTACCGCTTCGAGGGCGAAATGGTGGTCAGGCCGGAAATGTCCCCGGATGCTGCGTATGAGAGTAACCGTAAGCATAACGACGCCGAGCGTGACAAGGCGCGCAGTAAATACTGCTAAACTGCCGGGCTCATCGACATTCGGCTATTTGGAGAAAACATGCGCACGCTGATCTGCGGTTCGCTCGCTTACGACAATATTATGGTGTTCCCCGACCGGTTCAAGAATCACATCTTGCCGGATAAGATTCATATTCTGAATGTGTCGTTTCTGGTGCCCGAAATGCGGCGCGAATTCGGTGGTTGCGCGGGTAATATCGCTTATAACCTACAGCTCTTGGGCGGTGCGCCGGTAATCATGGCCACGGTCGGTGACGATTTCAGCCCCTATGCCACGCGCTTGGCGCGTTTTGGGCTGGAGCAAACGCACGTGCGGCCGATTGCCGATACCTTTACCGCGCAAGCTTTTATCACCACCGATCTGGACGACAATCAGATCACCGCTTTTCATCCGGGTGCGATGAATTATTCGCACGAAAACGAGGTCGCTGATGCACAGGATATCCGGCTCGGCATCATTGCGCCGGACGGACGCGAGGGCATGCTCGAGCATGCGCGCCAATTTCACGCCGCGGGCATCCCCTTTATCTTCGATCCCGGCCAAGGATTACCCATGTTTAATGGCGAGGAGCTACTACAATTCGTTGAATTGGCCGATTATGTGGCGCTCAACGACTACGAAGCGCAATTAATGCAAGAGCGTACCGGGCGCACGATCGAGGAACTTTCTCAACGTGTCACGGCCTTAATTGTGACGCTCGGTGCGCAAGGTTCCGTCATCTATACCGGCGGTAAATCGCTTGCCATCCCCGCCGTTAAAGCCAAACAAGTGGTCGATCCTACCGGCTGCGGCGATGCCTTCCGCAGCGGGCTGTTATATGGCATCGTACGGGGATTCGACTGGGCGGCTACTGGGCGGCTTGCAAGTTTTATGGGCGCACTTAAAATCGCCCAGCGCGGCGCGCAAAACCACAGCTTGCGGCGCGATGAAATCGCAGAACAAATACGTTCCGAGTTTGGATTTTTCATTTAAATAGAGAGAGGGCACATCATGAACATCACGACTAAACTCGCACTTGCCGGCGTATTAGCGACTACTACCCTGCTCGCCGGTTGCCCAGCCAGCACCTCGGGCGGCGCCTATACCCGCGAGCAAGCGCGTCAGCCGCAAGAAGTGCAAATGGGCAGGGTGGAAAGCGTGCGCGAAGTCATTATCGAAGGCACTAAAACCCCGATTGGCCCGGCAGCAGGCGCGGTCGTTGGTGGTGTCGCCGGCAGTACTGTCGGCGGCGGTCGGGGCAGCGCCGTCGCCGCAGTGATCGGTGCAGTAGCAGGTGGCTTGGCGGGCGGCGCGATCGAAGAAGGCGTCACTCGGCAAAGAGGGCTGGAAATCACCGTCAAGCTGGATAACGGCAAGCTCTTGGCCATCACCCAGAACGCGGACGAAGTGTTCCATCCCGGCGAACGCATCCGCGTATTGACCGGCGGCGGCGTCACCCGCGTCTCGCACTAAACTGTGAATGCGCGCACGCACGCTTGCCGGGGCGTGCGTTTTTTTGCGTGTAATCCTATCCAGCTACCTAAGGAATATCCCGCATGAAACGACTCGAACATTTACTGGAAGTGTGGATCTTCAACAGCCGTTGGCTGTTGGCGCCGTTTTATCTGGGCTTAGTGGTCGCCATCGGTTTGCTGCTGGTTAAATTCGGCGCAGAATTTTTCCATGTCGTGGTACACATCTTTCAGCTCACCGAAAGTGAAGTCGTCCTTGCCATCTTGACCCTGGTGGACATCTCTCTCGTCGCCAACTTGCTACTCATCATTATCTTCAGTGGGTATGAAAATTTTGTATCCAAAATCGATACTGCCGGCCACGTGGATCGTCCGGAATGGATGGGCAAGGTCGATTTCTCCGGCCTGAAACTAAAACTCATTGCTTCCATTGTTGCCATTTCCGCCATCGAACTATTAAAAGCGTTCGTGAATGTCGGCAACCTCGGCGTCACCGAAATTTCCTGGCACAGCCCGCTCGCTTGGAAAGTGGTTATCCATGTGGTGCTGATTTTCTCCGGCGTGTTGTTCGCCCTGATGGATCGGATTGCGGAAGGCACGCACCACGTTAAACATGGCACCGGCTCCAGAGATGGAGAATAGCGCCAGGTGACTGCGCCCGCTCGTTGTGCGTGGTGCGGCACTGACCCGC
Organism: Betaproteobacteria bacterium; assembly: GCA_025361165.1. Classification (GTDB taxonomy): domain Bacteria; phylum Pseudomonadota; class Gammaproteobacteria; order Burkholderiales; family Thiobacteraceae; genus RBG-16-58-11. Next base: position 2,409 of record JANYAU010000127.1, read on the forward strand.
TCTATATCGCGTATCACGATTTGGAATGGGGCGTGCCGTCGCATGACGATGCGCATCTGTTCGAGATGTTAATTTTGGAGGGCCAGCAAGCGGGCTTAAGCTGGATCACCATTCTGAAGAAACGCGAGTACTTTCGCGCCGCGCTCGACGGCTTCGACCCCGAACGCATTGCGCGCTACACGCCGACGCGCATCGAAAAGCTGATGGGCAATGCCCGTATTATTCGCAATCGCCTAAAACTCAACGCAGCGGTGAAGAACGCGCGCGCTTTCCTCGCGCTGCAAGCGGAATTCGGCAGCTTCGACCGTTATATTTGGTCTTTTGCCGGCGGCCAAGCCATACAGTATGGTTTTCACTCGCCGCAAGAAATCCCTGTCACCAGCGCCGAATCCGATGCGATGAGTCGCGCACTCAAAAAACGCGGCTTCAGCTTTGTCGGCTCCACCATCTGCTATTCATTCATGCAAGCGGTCGGTATGATGAACGATCATCTGGTGTCCTGCCCGCGCTACGCTGCAATCCGCGCAATGCACAATGGACACTAGGCCGAACACCAGCCCTTTAACGGCGATTATAAGACCAGAATATGCACGAACAAATTAAGGTCGAAGCGCTACAAGTCGGCATGTTTGTGGCCGAGTTGGACCGGCCATGGCTCGACACGCCCTTCTTGTTCCAAGGATTTTTAATCGAATCGGACGAACAAATCCAGGAGCTATGCCAGTACTGCGGCTATGTCTTAGTGGATCCTTTGCGCAGTGTCGGCTGCCACTATTGGGACAATACGCCGCAACGTCAAGAAGCCCTGCGCCGCCTCGCCATATTGGATCGCCAGGAACCAGACACCTACACGCACTTGGCGCCACTGCCCTTAGAGCTCGCAGACCGCGGGGACGGGCCGTTCGCGCGCAACCGTAACCGCTACCCTGACCGCACCCGGCTTGAAGAAGAATTGCCGCAGGCCAAGCAAATCCATCTCCACGCGGAACAGGCGGTGCAACACTTGTTCGACGAATTGCAACAGCACGGCACCACCGACCTCAATCGCGCCCACGAGGTGATGGACGGTATGGTGGAAAGCATTATTCGCAATCCGGATGCGCTCGCCCTGCTGAGCCGGGTGAAGCGCGCCAGCTCCTATGTGTATGGCCGCTCCGTCAGCGTCGCCATCAATATGCTGCTGTTTGGACGCCATCTCGGTTTTCCGCGCGACCACATGCACCTGCTGGGTGCAGCGGGATTATTGCTGGATGTGGGCACAGCCAAAGTGCCACCGGAAATTCTAAATAAGCATGGCCGGCTCACGCCAGAGGAATATGCAACCGTTAAACAGCATGTCCAGTGGAGCCTCGATCTGCTGCGCGACTCCAAAGGGATATCGGAAAAATTGCTCAACATTGTCGCCTGTCATCATGAACGCGAAGATGGCAGCGGTTACCCGCACCGTCTGCGCGGAACAGCAATCGGCGTACCGGGAAAGATGGTCGCGATCGTCGATTGCTACGATGCGCTCACCAGCGAGCGTCCCTACGCGCGCTCCTTCTCGCCCTACGAAGCGCTCCAGCATTTGTATGGCTGGCGTCACCATCTGTTTCACTTGGAACTGGTCGAACAATTCATTCAGTGTTTGGGGATTTATCCTGTCGGCAGCCTGGTGGAACTGAATTCGGGCGAAGTGGCCGTGGTCTTGGCGCATAACCGGGTGCGGCGCTTGAAACCACGCGTGCTGGTGATTCTCGACCCGCGCAAACAGCCCTACCACGCGCCGGTGCCGCTCGATCTACTCACCGCACCGAAGCTGGTGAATGAGCAGCCCTACGAAATCGCTCGCGCGATTGAGAATGGCATGTATGGCATCGATCCACGCGACTATTACTTATAGAGCACACCTAAGAAAAATGCCATGCCGCTGATCCCCAACCATTTCATTTTCCTCGAAGCGCTAGAAGACGCCTTACAGAAAGCCGCAGCCGAATCGCGCCCCCTGGGAATTTGTCTGCTCTGGCTCGATAGCGTCTATCGCATCGATGCGATCTTCGGTTTCCGTGCCGGAGATACTGTTTGTGCCAAGTCGCTACAACACATCCAAGCGATACTCAAAGACACCGATCGTGTTTTCCGTGTCGGGCGCAGCGTGGTGGCCTGCCTGCTGCCGACGCTCGCGAACGAAGCGCAAGCGGTGTTGGCCGCGCACAAGATCATCCGTGAACTCGGCAGCCAGCTTGCACTCGATCAGTACACCGTGCATAACGTCCCCTACGTGGGCGTCGCGCTGTTCCCAGCCCACGCTCAGGATGCGGACACGCTACTTCAGCGCGCCAGCAGCGCTCTGCAAGAAGGCCGCCTCAGAAAAGAACCGGTATTTGTCTACAGCCAGGAAGCCGATACCGCGACCCAAGCACAGTTGCACCTGCAAACCGATTTGCGTCATGCCTTGGACGAAAACACGCTCACCCTAAAACACCAACCGCAAACCGACTTAAGCAGCGGGCGCGTGGTGGGATTTGAAGCCCTGAGCCGCTGGCATTCACTCACGCGCGGCGAAGTATCGCCCACCATATTCATCCCGGCCGCTGAAGCCGCCGGCTTGATGCATGGCCTTTCCGTACGCGTCTTGAATACGGCGCTGCGCGAGTTTCAGGAGTTGGGGTCGGCCGCCGACGATCTGTCTATCAGTATCAATCTTTCCGCTCACGATCTGCTCCATACCGAAACGCCGGACCTGTTGACTCAGGCGCTCAGCACATGGGGCGTGGCGGCGAATCGCGTAATCATCGAAATCACGGAGACCGCCATTATGGATGACCAGCGCGCCCGGGCCATGACGCTCGAGCGGCTTAAAGAAATCGGGGTGCAATTGGCGGTGGATGACTTCGGCACCGGTTATTCCTCCCTGGCGCGGCTTAAACATTTGCCGGTGGATGAACTCAAGATCGATGTCAGTTTCGTGCAGCATATGCTGCGCGATGTGCGCGACGAAAAAATCGTGCGCACCATTATCGACTTGGCGCATAGCCTGGACCTGCGCGTGGTAGCCGAAGGCGTGGAAGACGAAGCCACGCTACAGCGCTTGATCGAAATGGACTGCGATGTGGCGCAAGGCTATTTTCTCAGTCCGCCGCTGGCCTTGGAGCCGTTTCGCGCGTGGCTGGCAAGCAAGCAAACCTAATCAAAACCGGCGTTCATCGAAGCTTCATCCTGGCGTAACGCCGCCGTCACGCCCCCTGCGTAATTTGCCCCCCATCGCAATCACGATGAGGATCATCATGTTACGGGAAGATTTTCACCTGCTGGCAGCGCGCAAAACGCCGCACTTGAGCGTTTCATTTGCGCAAAGCGAGGATGAAGTACGGGCCGCGCAACGTCTGCGCTACACGGTATTTTGCGAGGAAATGGGCGCACGGCTTGCAACGCGCGAGCCCGGCATTGACAAGGATATTTTCGATCCCTATTGTGATCACTTGCTGGTGCATGACAACGACACCGGGGAAGTCGTCGGCACTTACCGTATTTTAAACCCGGTGCTGGCACGCCGCATCGGTGGCTATTACTCGGAAACCGAGTTCGATCTTACGCGCCTCGCGCATTTGTACGAGCGCATGGTGGAAGTGGGCCGCTCCTGTGTGCATGCGAATTATCGCAGCGGGGCGACCATCGGGCTATTATGGTCGGGCCTAGCCAACTATATGCAGCAACGCGGCTATGATTATCTGATCGGCTGCGCGAGTATCAGCATGGCGGATGGCGGCCATGCCGCGGCGAGCGTGTATCGCCGCCTGAGCATGGAACACATGAGCCCCATCGAGTGGCGCGCTTTTCCGCGCCACCGGCTGCCGCTGGAGTTGCTCGACGGCACCATGAACGCACCGGTGCCGCCACTGGTCAAAGGCTATATGCGGCTCGGCTGCTATGTATGCGGTGAACCGGCATGCGATCCTGATTTCAATACCGCGGATCTGTTGGTCATGCTGCCGATGTCTTTAATGAACAAACGTTACGCGAGGCATTTTCTCGAACCTACATGACGCAGACCCCGACCCCTTACGCCATCCGACTAGTACGGCTGATACGCGTTGGATTGCACGTATTGCAAGGGGTCATTATCGCAGGCGCCGTGCTGCGCTTTGCGCATGAACCGCTGCGCAGTCGCATCATTCAAAGCTGGTCACAAAAATTACTGGCTATTTTCAGTGTCGAATATCAGGTCTACGGGCCGATGCCGGATCTTTCGACGCGCGGCGCGGTATTCGTCGCTAACCATGTTTCATGGCTGGATATCTGGCTGATTTACACACTGCGTCCGGTGCGCTTCATTTCCAAAGCGGATGTGCGTGCTTGGCCCGTCATCGGCTGGCTGGCGGAAAAAACCGGCACGCTGTTTATCCACCGCGAGCGGCGTCACCACACCGCCGCCATCATCAAACAAGCCGAAGCGGCCCTGGCGCAGGGCGATTGCATCGGGCTCTTCCCCGAGGGCACCACCACCGATGGGCTGCGGCTGCTGCCCTTCCACGCCTCGCTGTTTCAAGCGGCAGTCGCACAGCAAGCGCCTATCGTGCTGATCGCGATCCGCTATCGCTTGCCCGATGGCGGCATTGACACCGCGCCCGCCTATTACGGCGATCTCAGCCTCGCGGATTCCTTGCGCGCGGTGCTGGCGCGGCGCCGGATTAGGGTGGAGGCAACGTATCTGGACACACTCGCCAGTGCGGGTAAAACCCGGCGTGAATTATCCTTAGCGGCAGAAACTACTATTGCCAAAGCATTGAACTTGCCAGCCCCGCACAAGGCACCTGAAATACCTGCCGGTCTTCGAGACGCAGCGCCGACAACGCCCCTCCCCACAGACAGCCCGTATCCAAAGCCACATGGCGGCTCCCCACATTAAGCCCAAGCGCCGACCAATGGCCAAATACGATGTTGGCCTCCGCACTTTTGCGTCCCGGCACTTCGTACCACGGCAGCGTGCCTTTTGGCGCCGCATCCGGCGCACCCTTATGATTAAACTCCATCACGCCCTGCGCGCTACACACGCGTAGCCGCGTCATCGCATTGGTAATCACGCGCAGGCGTTCAATGCCGGTAAATGCATCCTCCCAATGATCGGGTTGATTGCCGTAAAGATGCTGGAGAAAATCGCGGTAATTATCCGCGCGCAGCGCCGCTTCCACTTCCGCGCCCAAGCGCACCGCCTGAGCCACCGTCCACTGCGGCAACAGCCCGGCATGCACCAGTACCCAATCGCCTTCTGCATAAATCATGCGCTGCCGGCGTAGCCAGTCGAGCAATTCGTCACGGTCCGGCGCTGCGAGTATCTCATCCAGCGTGTCGCTGCGATGCGGCGGCACATGGCCCTCCGCCACGGCGAGTAAATGCAGATCATGATTGCCAAGCACCGTGACCACCCGCTCGCCCAGGCCCATCGCCCAGCGCAGCACATCCACCGAATCCGGGCCGCGATTGACCAGATCGCCTACCAGCCACAAGCGGTCTTGCGCCGGGTCGAACTGGATTTTCTCCAACAGTTGATTCAGTGCTTCGAAGCAGCCTTGAATATCGCCGATGGCGTAAGTGGACATACATGCTCGATTGATTTTAATCGTGCCATTTTACCGGCAGCGCGCGCCGCTGCCCATGATAGAATTACCGCGTGTCACAGCAACAATTTCGCACCACTTCCCACTCGCCTTTTGATGGACTGAATGCCGAGCAACGCGCCGCGGTCAAGTACCTCGACGGCCCGCTATTGGTGTTGGCCGGCGCCGGCAGCGGCAAGACGCGGGTCATCACGCACAAGATTGCCTACCTGATCGGCGACTGCGGCTATCAGCCCGCGCATATCGCCGCCATTACCTTCACCAACAAAGCCGCGCGCGAAATGAAGGAGCGCGTGAGCAAGATTTTACCCGGGCAAGCGGCGAAGGGGCTCACAGTCACCACTTTCCATTCGCTGGGGATGCAGATCCTGCGCCAGGAAGCCAAGCTCATCGGCTATAAATCGCAATTTTCTATTCTCGATGCCGCGGATAGCTTGCACGTGTTGTCGGACATTATGAAGACCACCGACAAAGCCGAAATGAAGCGTGTGCAATATCGTATTTCACGCTGGAAAAATGATTTGATCGCGCCCGAGTTTGCCGCCCTGAATGCCGAGAACGACGCCGAACACGCCAGTGCCAAACTGTATCAGCGCTACCAAGATACGCTGCGCGCTTATCAGGCCTTCGACTTCGACGATTTAATCCGGGTGCCGGTGGAAGTGTTCGAGCGCGAAAATGACGCGCTAGGCAAATGGCAAGATAAGTTGCGCTATCTCTTGATCGACGAATATCAAGACACCAAC
>JANYAU010000005.1 GCA_025361165.1 Betaproteobacteria bacterium
CCCGTACCAGCGGCTGGTAGCCGGCTTCTTTCTGCGCCAGCCGTGCAAAATGAGACGCGGTAATAACGTAGCGGTATTCGCCGCGCTGCGTACGCTCAACGTAGGTGCGGTAGTCCGGTGCGGTCACAAACTGGACCGGCCTTTTGAGATGCTGTTCGAGGTAAATGCGCAGCGGCTGATAGGTCGTTAGAATCGTGCGGGCGCTGAGGGTGGGTAAGATGCCGAACTCGATGGCATCGGCATTTTCCGCAGCAGCCGCCAGGCTTGACGATAATAGGGCCAGCGCAGTGAGAAAATGTCTAATAAGCTGTTTTGTCTCGTGCCGCAAAGTGCTATCCCCACATTAAAATCGGACTATAGGCGGTTTCCCTAAAAAAACACATTGCCTTAGCTAGCGGCGAGCGATTACTGGGGTGCGCTACTTGTTGCATAACGCGTCCTGGGATACGCTGATCAAGTTTCACCGTGCTTACCCCCCCCCCGCGCAATGATGACGAGACAGCTATGCCCACCCCATTCTTCCAGCGAAACCTTATCCCAAGCAGCCCGTCCCCACGGGCGCGGGGCGCCCTCCTTTGATCTGGCTGCCGCAACGCAAATCGCTGCGCGTTAAGCTGGTACTGGCCAGCTTGGTCGTTGAAGTGCTGCTGCTCACGCTGCTGGTCGTTAATAGCATGCGCCTGGTCGAAAAAAACCTCGTCGAGCAAGCCCGGCTGCGTGTGCAAGAACTGAATTTGCTTCTCAATGCGTCGATTTCCGGCCCGCTGGCGGAACGGGATTTCGGCACCATGCAAGACATTCTGAACAATATCCAACAGCGTCAAGGTGTCACTTATCTGGTGCTCTACAATGATCGCGGCAAGGTGGTGGCCTCCTCCGGCTGGGATATGCGCCTACCCCTACCCGCCGTGGAAAAACGCGACATCGGGGATGAAGTTGCCGACAAACTGGATCGCTTTGATACCGAGACGCCGATGGTTATCGCCGGCCAACGCCTCGGCGTATTGCACTATGGCATCTCCACAAAATTCCTGCGCCAAGCGCGCTCGAGCCTGCTGCAACAGAGCCTGTTAATCGCCGGTGCCGAAGTCCTGCTGTCACTGGCGCTACTCACCCTGGTTGGGTTCTGGCTCACGCGGCACCTGGTCATGCTAAGCCGCGCCAGCGAACAAATCGCGGCCGGTAATTTCGATATCCAGTTGCCGGCAAAAACCGAGGACGAAGTCGGCCAGCTTACCCAAGCATTCAGCGTGATGTCGGATGCGGTGCGCAATCAAATCGCCGCCTTGCGCCAGTCCGAAGAACAGCAGCGGCAACTCGCGAACCAGGCGCAACAAGAGCATGCCCGGCTCAACTCACTGCTCAACGCCATGACGGTTGGCGTCTTGTTCGAGGATACCCAGAACCGCGTCGTTTACGTTAACCCAACGTTCCGGCGGATTTGGGTGATTCCGGAGCAAGTCGATTTGATCGGACTACCGACCGCTGAAGCACTGCACAATTCGAACAACAAACTCGCTCATCCCGATCACTTTTCGCAACATATTCTCGAAGTCCTGAACACCCACCAAATCAGCGAGAACTTCGAAATAAGCACCGCCGACGGGCGGCTTCTCACACAACTCTCCTATCCGGTACATGACACGAAGGGACGCTCCATCGGCCGCTTGTGGATATACGAAGACGTGACGCACGAGCGGCAGACCGCCGAGCAGCTCATCTACCTCGCCGAGCGCGACTCGCTCACCGGCCTCTACAACCGTCACCGCTTCCAGATCGAACTCGGGCACACGCTGGGCGACTTGGGCCGCGACGATGTTTACGGCGCGCTGCTATTCTTCGACCTGGATGAATTCAAGTACATCAATGACACTTATGGTCACCGTGCCGGCGACGCCATGCTGATTCGCGTAGCGGGCGAGGTCAGCAACCTGGTGCGGCGCAAGGAAATTCTCAGCCGCCTCGGCGGCGATGAATTCGCTGTGCTCATGCCCCAGTCGAGCAAAGAAGATGCCGTTAAACTAGCCGAACGCATCATCCGCGGCATCGCCCAGATCCCGTTCCGCTTTGAAGGACAAAATCTGCGCCTCACCACCAGCCTCGGTGTCGCGCTTTATCCGCAGCATGGGGCGAGTGCCGAGGAGTTGGTCTCGCGCGCCGATGCCGCCATGTACCAAGCCAAAGAAGCCGGAAAGAACGCGTGGCGCGTGTACCATCCCGACCGCGACAGCTCGCGCGAAATGCTCAATCGTTTATCGTGGCAAGAGCGCATCGGTAACGCGCTCGACAAGGATTTGATGCGCCTGCATTTTCAGGGCGTGTATCGGGCGAGCAACCGGGCATTGACACATCTGGAAGTGCTGGTGCGAATGATCGACGAAGCCGACCCTACGCAACTCATCATGCCCGGGCATTTCATACCCTTCGCCGAGCGCAATGGCAAGATTGTGGAAATCGACCGCTGGGTCATTCGGGAAAGCGTGCGACTCCTCTCACACTCGCCGCACGTCCCGCCGCTTGCCGTCAATATTTCCGGCCGCTCCTTCGATCAACCCGACTTACCCCACTATATCGCTGAGCAGTTGCTTGAATTCCAGGTTGCGCCGCAGCGGCTGATGGTGGAGCTAACCGAAACCTCCGCGGTGACCGATTTACACGATGCCCAGCGTTTTATCGAAGCGCTACAGAAAACCGGCTGCATCGTCTGCCTCGACGATTTCGGTGCAGGTTTTTCTTCCTTCGCCTATCTCAAACACCTGAAGGTGGACATGCTCAAAATCGACGGCCTGTTCGTGCGTGACCTGCCCAACGACCGCGACAATCAAGTCTTCGTCAAAGCCATCGTCGATGTCGCCCGCGGCATGCACAAAGGCACCATCGCGGAATTCGTCGAGAGCGCAGAGACGATGGCGATGCTGCAACAATTCGGCGTGGATATGGTACAAGGCTATTATCTCGATACGCCGTGCGCCGATCACCCGGCGCTCAAGCTGGGAAAATCGTCAGAAGAATGACCGCCCCCAGCGAAATTTTGGACTTCTGGTATGCGGAAGCAATGCGGTCGAAATGGTTTGCCTCCACGCCGCAACTTGATGCCGCGATCAAAGAAAAATACGCGCTGGTTTGGGAGGCGGCTTTACGCGGCGAGCTAGATACTTGGCTGGACACCCCCGAAGGCTGTCTGGCCTTAGCCATTATTCTTGATCAATTCCCTTTGAATATGTTTCGCGCGACGGCCAAAAGCTTTTCGAGCGAGCATAAGGCTATTGCAGTGGCCAAACACGCCATCGGCCAAGGTTATGACCAGCTGATCGACCGCGCGCAAATCGCGTTTCTGTATATGCCGCTGATGCATAGCGAAAACTTGGCGGATCAAGACTTATGCGTGCAGTTATTTGCAACGGCAGGGCTCGAAAATAACTTGCGCTTCGCCCAGCACCATCGAGAGATCGTGCGCCGCTTCGGCCGCTTTCCCCATCGCAATGCGATTTTAGGCCGGCCCAGCACCGCGGAGGAACTAAACTACCTCGACTCAAAAGAGGCTTTTCAAGGGTAAAGCCGCCCAGGATAAGCCACATGGGCGTTTTGTAGCGCAAGCCCCTATAATGTGACTTAAGCTGATACGAACGGGCGCCAGCGGATTACGCGCCGCCCTTCGAATCAATCTTTCGTAACCGAACACTAGTTAAAGAGGATCGCAAATTGGCTCAGCCTAATTATCAATACGAGAAACGCCAGAAAGACCTCGCCAAGAAAAAGAAAAAAGAAGAAAAGCTGCAACAGCGCAAAGCGCTTAAGGAAGGTACCCCGCCTGCGGAAAATGGTGAGCAAGCTCCCGCGGTAAATGATACCCAGCCTGAATAGCGAGGACGTGCAGTCAAAAGCTTCACGTGCTTGTTCGGTGGCTTAACATATGGCTGCGGGCGTTGCGCCCTGAGCCACGCGAAAGCGCACTACAGATTATTCCCGCCGATTCCGGCTGGCGTATCTTTGGATTCTATTTTTCGATACACGTAATCACAACATCATGCTGCCAGCCCTTTCTCTACACAATCTCGTCAAGGTCTACAAGAACGGCATCACCGCTCTGCACGGGATCGATCTCGAAGTGGCGCAGGGCGACTTCTTTGCTTTGTTGGGCCCTAACGGCGCGGGCAAGTCGACGACGATAGGCATTGCCTCTTCCTTAGTGAATAAAACTTCGGGCACGGTGCAGGTGTTTGGGCATGACATTGATACCGATCTGGCGGCGGCCAAGGCATGTATTGGGCTGGTGCCGCAGGAATTTAATTTCAATGTGTTCGAGCCGGTGGTGGAAATTTTGGTGAACCAAGCAGGCTATTACGGCGTGCCGCGGCGCTTGGCATTTGAACGTGCGGAGCGTTACCTGAATCAACTCGGTTTGTGGGAGCGGCGCCACGATCAGGCGCGCATGCTGTCAGGCGGAATGAAACGGCGTTTGATGATTGCGCGCGCGCTGGTGCACGAGCCGCGCTTGTTAATTCTGGACGAACCAACGGCGGGCGTGGATATTGAGATCCGGCATTCGATGTGGCATTTTCTGGCCGAAATCAATGCGGCGGGAACGACCATTATTCTCACCACCCACTATCTGGAAGAAGCGGAGCAGCTGTGCCGCAACATCGCCATTATTGATCATGGACGCATCGTCGAGAACACCAGCATGCGCCAGTTGCTCAATCGCCTGGATGCCCAAACGCTGGTGCTGGATTTGCTGCATCCGCTCGCTGCCTCACCCGATCTGCCCGGTTTCGCTACCCGTCGCATCGATGATCACACCTTGGAAGTGGAGGTGACGCGCGATGCCAACATCAACACCTTATTTGCCGCGCTCTCGGCACAAGATATGGTAGTGAGCAGCTTGCGCAACAAGACCAACCGACTGGAGGAATTGTTCGTGCGCTTGGTGGGCAATAAGGGAAATGCAACATGAACAGGCGGGCGCAGTACATTGCTTTTAGGGCGATTCTGGTGAAGGAGGTACTGCGTTTCACGCGCATCTGGATTCAAACTATTCTGCCGCCGATGATCACGACCGCACTCTATTTCCTGATCTTCGGCCGCTTGATCGGCAGCCAGATCGGGGATGTGCATGGCTTTCCCTACATGGAGTACATCGTACCGGGATTAATTTTGATGACGGTGATCACCAACTCCTACGCCAATGTGGTGTCGTCTTTTTACGGCGCGAAGTTTCAGCACAACATCGAGGAAATGTTGGTCGCGCCGGTGCCCAATTACCTGATCATGCTCGGCTTCATCGGCGGCGGCTTAGCGCGCGGCGTGGCGGTGGGCGTGGCGGTAACTGGGGTAGCGCTATTCTTCACTCCCATCCCGCTGCATAGCTTGTGGATCGCAATTTCGGTGCTGATGCTCACCAGTATTTTGTTCTCGCTGGCCGGGCTGATTAACGCGATTTACGCCAAGAGCTTTGATGATATTTCCGTGATTCCCACTTTCGTGCTGACGCCGCTGACTTATTTGGGCGGGGTGTTCTATACCGTTGCTATGCTGCCGCCGTTCTGGCAACGCATTTCATTAGCAAATCCGATCCTATATATGGTTAATGCATTTCGATATGGGCTGCTCGGGGTGTCGGATGTGAATCTTGCTGCGGCCTATATGGCCATTGTGGGTTTTATTGCGGGCTTGTTCGGGTTTGCCTTGTACCTGCTCAATCGTGGGCACGGTATACGCTCCTAACATCGCGTGCCCCCCTACTACCATGACAAACGTCATACTTTCCCCCTGCTTTACTTCGCCTGCGCAATTAGCGCATACCGTGCAGGCAAATGGCTATGCCGCGCTGAGCCCGGCTGATGTGTGCGAACTCACGCACTGTGAGCTGGCTAATCTGGAGGCATTGAAATCAAGTTGGAATGATCTACCGCTGGATAATTTTCTTAAAGACGGTGGCCACTATCGGCGCCGCAGACATTCCTGCTTTGTGGTAACAGGTTCCGAAGTCAGGCAAACACCCCATCGCGCGCACTGGCAGCCATTGGAGTACAACGCCTTGCACGGCGGCATGAAGCGTTTATTCGAACCCATCGCACCGGCTACGGTGAATCAGCCAGTATGGCCGCAACTGCTTCAAGCCGTGGGCAAGGTTTGTTCACAAATCAAAAGCGTGCAGCCTTGGTATGTAGAAGCACACCAGTTCCGCATCGATACCACCGGCGGTATCGGCCGGCCAACACCCGAAGGCGCGCACCGGGACGGAGTGGACTTTGTGGCCATCCTGCTCGTGGAACGCACGCAGGTAAAAGGCGGCGAAAGCCGTATCTTTGAAGCAACGGGTACCAGTGGGCAGCGTTTCACCCTGACCGAACCCTGGTCGCTACTCTTACTCGACGACGAGCGCGTTATTCACGAATCCACGCCCATTCAACCTACGGCTGAAAGCGGCTACCGTGACACCTTGGTGCTGACTTATCGCGCGCATGGGTTCCAGGAATAGGGCGGCCTAAATGAAGCGGGTATCAAGTACCCGCCAACAACCAGTACAACAGCAATAAATTAAGCACGAACGAGAGCAGCGCCAAGCCTTGCCAAACCGCCAGCGGGTTGCGTTCGATAAGCGGTGTCGGCGGCAGTGTAGCCAGCGGTTTCATCTCACCATGTTCCAGGGCAAGTAACATTTCTTCGACTGTCTCAAAACGATTTTGCGGATCGCGCGCCACGGCTTTGAGCAAAATAGTTTCCAGCCATTGCGGGATATCGGGACGATAGCGCGTCGGCGGCACCGGCTCGCCGAAGCGCGGGTGCTGGAACGGCTCGATCTCACCATACGGGTACTTACGCGTAAGCAGGTGATAGAGCGTGACCCCCGCCGCATACAGATCGGTTTGCGCGCTCGCCACCGCGCCGCTGAATAATTCCGGCGCGATGAAGCTGGGGGTACCCGCATTGCCGCGCGCCTCTTCTGCGGTCCACGGGTTGAGCGCAACGCCGAGATCGAGAATACGCAGCTTACCGTCGGCACCGCTGTGTAGATTGGCGGGCTTGATGTCGCGGTGGATGATATGCAGACGA
>JANYAU010000080.1 GCA_025361165.1 Betaproteobacteria bacterium
TCGCTGTCGACCGCGCCGGGCGCCATGTGCGCGGACGCATGGACGCCGCGAACGATAATGACTTAGAGCAACGCCTGCGCCGCATGGGGCTCGATCTGGTTACCAGCCACATCAAACCGAAGTCGCAACCGTTCTCGTTCAAGAGCCGCATTTCGCGCCAAGACTTGATTAATTTTTGCTTTCACTTGGAGCAAATTTCGCGCAGTGGCATCCCTTTGCTCGACGGACTATCCGATCTCGCGACAAGTACCGATAACAAACGTTTTCGCGAAGTCATTGCCGCGGTGCATGAAGACATGGAAGGCGGCAAGTTATTCTCGGAGGCGCTCGAACAGCACCCGGCGGTATTCGACCGGCTATTCTCCAGCTTGATCCGCACCGGCGAGCAAACCGGCAATATGCCGGAAGTGTTGCGCGATCTAGCTACTACCCAACGCTGGCAAGACGAGTTGCTATCCAAAACCAAGCTGTTGCTGCTGTACCCGGCGATGGTGTTGGTGGTGGTCACAGGCGTGGTGTTTTTTCTCATGCTGTATTTAGTGCCAAAGCTGGTGACCTTCCTCACCACCATGAACCAAACGCTGCCGCTGCAAACGCGGATGTTGATTGGCCTATCAGATATTTTTACCAGCTACTGGCCGTTATTAATCGGCTTGCCGCTGGTGCTGATCATGAGCGCAGTGGCGGCGGTGCGCACCAATCCCAATGCGCGCTTGTATTGGGATTACATGAAACTCAATCTGCCGCTGATCGGGCCGATCATGCAGCAATTATTGATGGCGCGTTTCGCCAATTACTTTGCGCTGCTCTACCGCTCTGGCATCACCATCCTCGACGCACTGGCGGCGTGCGAGGGAGTGGTGGCTAATCGCTATGTAGCCGATGGCTTGCATCGCGCAGCGCAGCAAATCAGCGCGGGCGATAGTCTCACGGAAAGTTTGCGCAACCTGGGCTTGTTCCCGCCACTGGTGATTCGGATGATCCGCATCGGTGAAACCACCGGCGCGCTGGATGAGTCGCTGTTGAACGTCGGCCACTTTTACCAGCGCAGCGTGGAAGACTGGATCGAGCGCGCGCTTAAAATCTTGCAGGTGGGGCTAACGTTGTTCTTGGCCTCGATACTCGCCTTCATCATATTCGCCGTACTGTCGCCGATTTATGATATTTTGGGCAAGCTGACTCTTTAACCCGCCATGTCCGCCAAAATTCTCGCCAGCCTTTCGTCGCGCACCGCGAGCTTCGCGTTCTTCGAGCGCGGCGCCTTATCGCAACTCGCCACCTACGACAACGACGAACGCGCTTGGAGCGCTTTCGATGCGCTCCTGCATCGCTACCCGGATACGCCGGTCTATCTGATGGTGGATACGGTGGAAGAAGAATATCGCACCGAAGCGCTACCGCATGTGCGTGGGCGCGCGCGGCGCGAGATGCTGAAGCGCAAGCTGAGCCAAATGCTGCGCACCGCGCCCTACCGCGCAACGTGGCTACAAGGGCGCGAGACTGGGGCCGAAGCCGCGCGCGGCAAACGGCGCGACGACGTCTATCTTTTCCTCGCGCTGAATTCGGGCGATTTGTTGCACCCCTATCTCGAACGCATTCAAATCCAGCGTGCGCCGCTGGCCGGCATTTATTTGCTGCCACTCGTCACCCAAGCGCTGGCCGCGCGGCTCAAGTGCGACACGCCCGGCGCATTGCTGGTATCGCGCCAACAAGGTGGACTGCGCCAAAGTTTTTTTCTCAATGGCCGCTTGCGCATCAGCCGCTTGACGCCCTTCGATCCGCTCGGCGATCCGGCTTCGGCCGAACTCTACGCCGAGGAAATCGAAAAAAGCCGCTTGTTCCTCTACAACAGCCGGCAACTGCCGCGCGATGCGCGCCTCACGGCGCAAGTATTGGATTTCGACGGCAGTCTAACGCAACTCCCGGCACAGTTGCCGCAGGAAACCAACTTCAGTTATCAGCGCATCGGCTTCAACCAAGCTTGTGCCGCGCTCGGCGTCGCGCCTAGCGCGCTCCCGCGCGACACCGAAGCTTTGCATCTGTATCTGCTCGGCAAATATCCGCCACCAGCAAGCCTTGCCGCACCCCGGCTCACCAGCGATTTCACCCTGCATCAGTTGCGGTTGGGCCTGTATGCGGCGAGTGCCACGCTCGCTGGCGTGGCCTTGTTGTGGAGCAGTTATAACATCTATCGCGGCTATGCGAATCAAGACGCAACACAACGCGCGATTGCCGACACCGCGCGCTATGGAGCGCAATATGAACAAGCGGCGCGGCAGTTTCCCACCGCACCGGTTTCCGCCGACAACTTGCGCAAAGCGGTCGAAGTCACGCGTCAGCTTAAACAGTTCGTGCGTACGCCAGAATCTTTCATGACTGCGTTATCCCAAACGCTCGATGTGTTTCCACAAATCGAGCTTAAGCGCATCGAGTGGCAATACGCTTCCACCACGCCAAGCGCCCAGCAAGCGGCGAGCACCGAGCCTGCCAACTGGCAGCAGCGCGGTGAAGTGGAGGCAGAGATTCACCCGTTCAATGGCGATTATCGATCGGCGCTGGCCTTGATCGAACGCTTCGCCGCCACGCTGCGCACGCAAGCACCAGTGGCAGAGGTAACCATCGTCAAACTACCGGTCAACCTCGACTCAAGCAGCACGCTAAGCGGCAGCACCCAGGATAATTTGGACACCGCACCGGGCGCCGCGCAATTCAAACTCAGCATCGTACTGAAACGCACATTATGAAACTGGCTGACATTCGCTGGGAAATTTTGCGCATACCGTTGTTGGTATTGACCAGCGCGAGCGCCGCTGCCATCGCTGCCGTGTATTTCACGCACCAATGGACTGCCGCGACCCAAGCACAGTTGGATCACGCACAGGCGGCACTCATCGGCATCCGCCAAAAATCCACTCAAGCGGATCAGGAAAAACTACTCATTCAACGCTATCGCGAGGCCTATGAAGACTTGCGCCGCAGCGGCACCATTGGCCCAGAACAGCGCGTCAATTGGCTAGACGCCTTGCGCGCAGCGAACCGAGAGGCGCACACCTTGGGCGTCGATTATCAGTTAAGCCAGCAAACCGCCGCGCCGATCAAAATCGATACCGGCAACTACAAATTGCAACAGACGACGATGAAGTTGCGCATCAAACTCTTGCACGAAGAAGACCTGCTCAACTTCCTGCGTGCGCTCGATAATCAGCACGCTGGTCTATACTTGCTGCAAGGCTGCAACGTGAGCCGCAGCACCAGCGGCGGCGTATTCAGCGTGCGCTTTGAACCTAAGCTCAACGCCGAGTGCGATTTGGCGTGGCTATCGTTAGCCGATGCAGCGAGCCTGGATGTAAAAAAGAAATGAGTCGAATCTTGATTCTATTGTTCTGCGTATACGCGCTGCCCGCGCCAGCGGAAACGCTCGGACGTTTGTTTTATACTCCCGAGCAACGCGCCATGCTCGATCTCGCGCGCAAGACTGCTCCGCTCAATACCAGCGGCGAAGCCGACACCAACGGTGCGCAAGGTTTCATGGTGAATGGCGTGGTCACCCGCAGCGATGGCCAGCGCAGCACCTGGGTCAACGGCCATCTGCAGCAAAGCGTCGCACGCCCGGGCAAACACGACCGCGCCCAAGCGCACGTTAAACTACCCGGTGGCGAAATTAAATTAAAAGTCGGCCAAAGCTTCAATCCTGCTACCGGCCGAGTAGAAGAAGGCTATCGCCGCGCGCCACCACCCGCGCTACCCGAACCGGCCACCGCGAAACCAGCTCCCCCCAAAGTCCCTGCTAAAGCACCCGCCCCCGATGTGCGCGATGACAACGCCGAGCCTGAACCCGCTGCGCAATAAACATCACCGTCACCAGCGTGGTGCGGCGATGCTGATCTTGATGATGATTGTGATGCTTGGCCTCATCACTCTCTTCACCTTCCGCATGGATCGCAAGGGGCCGGAGCTGGATGCCGACCGCAAGACGGCGCTGGCGTTGGCGCAGGCGAAGGAAGCGTTGCTCGGGTATGCGGCAAAAGACACAAACCATCCTGGAAGTTTGCCCTGTCCTGATGCCAACGATGATGGTACCAGTGATATTTCTGACTATGCTGGCCCCAATTGCAGGGCACCTGTCGGCCGATTACCGTGGCGCCTGCTCCGTTTACCTGATCTTCGTGATGGGTCTGGAGAACGCCTTTGGTATGCTGTTTCTCCGGTATTCAACGCAAATAGCGGGACAAAGTTGAATAGCACCTATTCTGGGCAAATCACAATCAAAGATGGCAGCGGCATAATCACCTACAATGCAAGCACGAGTACCGGAGTAATCGCCGTGGTTATA
The DNA here is from genome assembly GCA_025361165.1 of Betaproteobacteria bacterium. Lineage (GTDB taxonomy): Bacteria > Pseudomonadota > Gammaproteobacteria > Burkholderiales > Thiobacteraceae > RBG-16-58-11. Next base: position 4,334 of record JANYAU010000080.1, read on the forward strand.
GCACCAGGCGGGGTTTTAGTACGGCAAGGTGCAGCAAGTCCCCAGAATCGCACATGTATTGTTGGCACAACCTGCGATGCGCAGCTAGTCTGCAACAGCCCATTTATATCTGTACCCAAGTGCAATCCGATCAATTATCTAGATTTAACAGGCAGTGAAGATAATCAAGATTTTGTTGCCGGTACTACCAATGGATTCATTGCAGGCGTCATTAAGGACGTGAGCGGCAATGCCATTGTCAATGACCGGATGATCACAATTACCGCCAGCGAACTCTTTTCTGTCGTTACTTTCCGAATGGCAAAAGACCTAGCTAGTCTAAATTCACCGTCCTATTATCCTTCCACCTTTTCTGGTCTCAACACATCCACAACAATCTGGGACCCCAACAAGTGGACCAACGCGGTTGCTACCTATACCCCCAATGCGTCACAAACAAGCTTTGACCTCAAATTTCAGAATTGCGCGATTATCTACACCATCACAGGCCCAGCGGTCACTCGTAATCCATCTTCGTGTTAATAAATCACCGAAGTAACACCGGCTGAATATCCGTCACCCGCTTCAATTGTGCCGCTGCATCGCTCGCCTCAACGCTGGATTTGAATGGCCCGGCGCGCAGCCGGTATAAACCCTCCGCCGCTTGAATCTGCACTACATTCGCTAATGCGCCAAGCTCCGCTTTCATTTTCGCCAGTAGTTGTTCGGCATTCGCTTGCACGCTGAACGCGCCGAGTTGCAGCCAATAGCTCTCGCTACTCGCGACGCGCGCCGGTTCCAGTTTTTCTTCTTTGGCCGCGACGCTGGTCGTCGCAGGCGCCGAGTGCGCGGCGTCGATGTTCTCGACTTCCACCACCCCGCTCCCCGCTTGGGCGATGCCGAGTTTATAGGCGGCGGTGTAGGAGAGATCGATGACTCTGTCGGCGTGAAACGGGCCGCGATCGTTGATGCGCACGATCACGGATTTGCCAGTCTTGACGTTGGTCACGCGCGCATAGCTCGGGATCGGCAGGGTGGGGTGCGCCGCCGTCATGCCGTACATATCATAGGGTTCGCCGCTGGCGGTACGCTGATTGTGAAACTTGCGCCCATACCAAGAAGCGATGCCGCGCGCTTGGTAGGGCTTGCCGCTCATGTCCGGCACATAGGTTTGCCCTAGCGCGGTGTAAGGCTTGTTGGCGAATTTGTTCAGCGGCTCGGCTCTGGGCTCGGCGTCGGGAATGGACTCCAGATTCGGTGGCGGGTTCGCGCCCGGGCCATCGTCTTGGTAATAGCCGCCGGGACGGCTGCTCGCCGTGGCTGGCGGTTTCTCGATTTTCGGTGGTGCTTCGACACGCACGCTAGGCGCGGGTGCGGTGGAACAAGCGGAAATTAAAGTGGTGCCGATCGCCAGCAACACCGCCATACGGGCCGTTCGCGCACGATCCCTACCCATTAATTCAGCCCTCACGTCTTTCCCCTCGCTAACTTTTCACTAATCGTCGGTGCGTCGCCACGCTCATCAAGATGCCAAAACCCAAGAGCAATGTCACCATCGAGGTACCGCCAAAGCTAATCAGCGGCAACGGCACGCCCACCACGGGCAGAATGCCCGACACCATGCCCATGTTCACGAAGGCGTACGTGCCGAAGGTGAGCGTGATGCTGCCGGCGAGCAAACGTGTGAACATCGAGGTGGCATTAGCGGCGATGTAGAGTCCGCGCGCGACGATGAGCAGATACAAAACCATCAGGCCCAGCACCCCGAATAAGCCAAACTCTTCACCGAACACCGCGAAAATAAAATCAGTGTGGCGCTCGGGCAAAAAATCCAAATGCGCTTGCGTACCCGCTAGCCAACCCTTGCCGAAGATGCCGCCCGAGCCCAGGGCAATCGTGGATTGAATCGTATGATATCCCGCACCCAATGGATCTTGGCTTGGATCGAGCAGGGTCAAAATGCGCTGCTGCTGATAGTCATGCATTAAGGACCACGCGACCGGTGCGAATGCCGCGACCGCCACGACTAAAACTAAAATCACGCGCCAGCCGATGCCGGCCAGGAATAACACATAGAACCCGGATGCGGCGATCAACAGCGCCGTGCCTAAATCCGGCTGCTTTGCAATCAGCGCCACCGGCACCATCAGCATGACTGCGGCAACGGCGAAATCGGAGAGGCGCATGGTCCGCTCACGTTTCTCGAAGTACCACGCCAGCATCAGCGGCACGGCGATTTTCAGCAACTCCGAGGGCTGGATGCGTGCCACGCCAATATGCAACCAACGCCGTGCGCCGTGGCTGACTTCGCCGAACAGTGCCACACCCACTAATAGCAGTAAGCCCACCACATAGGTCGGCCACGCGAAACGCATCATGTGCTGCGGCGGCAAATTTGCCAGCCCCCACATGAGCCCCAGCGCGACCACAATGCTGATGAACTGGTTCATCACGCGGTCCATATTTTGGCCCGTGGCACTGTACAACACGAAGAGGCCCAGCAACATGGTTACACTTAATACCGTCAGCAAAAAACCGTCGATATGCTGAGTGAGAAAGAGTCTAATCCGTCTAATCATGCTCGGCCTCGCCTGCGGCTTGTTCCGTCACGGAACTGGTGGGCAATTTACCGAGCAAATAATAATCGAACAGGGCACGCGCGATCGGCGCGGCGGTGGTGCCGCCGTGGCCACCGTTTTCCACCAGCACGGCAATGGCGATCTTGGGATCATCCGCCGGCGCATAAGCAATGAACAGCGCGTGATCGCGATTCCGCTCGGAGATCCGGCTCGCCACATATTTTTCACCTTGCTTCATCGCGATCACTTGCGCGGTGCCGGTCTTGCCGGCGATGCTGTAAGGTGCGCCGGCGCCGGCACGGCTGGCGGTGCCACCGGGTCGCGTGACGTCGATCATGGCATCGCGCACCAGGGCCAAATTTTCCGGTTTGATCGGTAAGGTGGAAACGATCTCGGGCGGGCGTGGTATGACCACGCCGCTCTTCGCGTTCTCGATTTGCCGCACCAGTTGCGGCCGCATTTGCGTGCCGTTGTTGGCGAGCGTCGCCGTCGCCACCGCCAGTTGCAAGGGCGTGGTCGAGTCATAACCTTGGCCGATACCGATGCTTACGGTATCGCCGAGATACCACTTCTGCTTAAATCGTTTCATTTTCCATTCCTGCGACGGCAACACCCCGCTGCGTTCGCCTTCGAGATCGATCCCGGTTTTCTTGCCGAACCCGAAATGACTAATGAAATTAAAAATATTATCGATACCCAGATCCACCGCGAGCCCATAGTAGTAGGTGTCGCATGAAATCACGAGGGATTTATGCAGATCCACAGCGCCGTGTCCTCCCGCTTTCCAATCGTGATAGCGATGGCTGCTGCCGGGCAGGGTGAAATAACCTGGGTCGTTGATGGTATAGCCCGGCGTGCGTTTGTTCAGCTCTAGCCCCGCCAATGCCATGAAGGGTTTGAACGTGGAACCGGGGGGATATATGCCGTGCATCGCGCGATTGATCAAGGGCTTGTCAGGCGAATTGTTGAGCATGTCCCAATTCTGCGAATCGATACCGTCGACGAATAAATTGGTATCGAATCCGGGCTTGGAGAGAAACGCCAGCACGCCGCCGGTCTTGGGCTCGATAGCGACCAGCGCGCCGCGAAACTCGCCAAAAGCTTTTTCCGCCACTTGCTGTAATTTTAAATCCAAATGCAAAGTGAGGTTGCTGCCCGAAGTCGGCGGCGTACGTGACAAGGTGCGCACCGCGCGACCGCCGGCATCGGTTTCCACCTCTTCAAAGCCGGTGGCGCCATGCAACTCTTTTTCGTAGCTCTGTTCCAGCCCGGCACGGCCAATATAATCCGTGCCGCGATAATTGGCCAGATCGCCGCTCGCTTCGAGCCGGTCCACGTCGGCATCATTGATGCGGCCGATATAGCCTACGACATGCGAGGTAATATCACCTTGCGGGTAGTGCCGGAACAGGCGCGCCTTGATCTCGACACCCGGGAAGCGATAGCGATTCGCGGCAAAACGTGCGATCTCGACATCGTTCAAACGCGTGCGGATCGGCAGGCTTTCGAAATTATGACTTTCTTCCAACAGCTTCTTAAAGCGCTTGCGGTCTTTGGGCGTAATTTCGATCAACGTTGCCAACTCGTCAATCGTCTGTTCCATATTCTTGAGTTTACTTGGCGTGATTTCCAAAGTGAACGCGGTGAAATTGTGCGCCAGCGCCACACCGTTGCGATCCAGAATCAGCCCGCGGTTAGGCGTAATAGGGACGATCGAGATCCGGTTTTGCTCCGCCAGCGTTTGGTAGTGCGCATGCTGAAAAATTTGCAGGTAGGCAAAACGCGCGAGTAAGGTGAGAAATAAAAATAGCGCGACGCTGCCGGCGACCGTGAGCCGCACCCGAAAGTAATACAGTTCACGCTGATGATTGCGAAGTTCTGTGCCGCGCGTCACTTGTTAATGAGCTTTGTATAAGTATCGTCAGGACGCGGCTTGCGATGTTGCGGTAAGCGCAGCAGCAAGGACAAACTCGGCCACAGTACCGCGCCGATAACGCTGCTGGCGAAATACAGCGGGCCAGGAAACGCGGCGCCGAACGCGAGCCGAGTGACCAGCATGATCACCAGCGAAATCAATAACAGCCCGAAGACGTAGAGCGACTGCTGCCAGGGACTGAACATTTGCAAGCGCCGGTGTAAAATTTGCGCCATATAGGCCATCAGCGTATAGGCTAACGCGTGCTGGCCAAATAGCACACCATCGGCGATATCCATCAGCAAGCCGAGAAACCATGCCGTGCCCAAACCAACGTGACGCGGCTGGTAAATAATCCAATACACCAGAAGCAACGCGATGCAATCCGGCCAGAGTAACTTGGCCATGCCATTCCACGGCACCAGATTCGCAAGCAAGCCGAGCGCCAGCGTAAACAAAATAAATCGGCCCGAGGCGGGCTTGCTGAGTGTGGTTTTAGCGCTTGCCATGTTTGACCGTTTGCGGTGGTGGTTCTTGCGGACGTGGAGGTATCGGAGCACTCTGCACCGCACTCAAAATCAGTACTTGGCGTTCGCGATCCGTACCGGCGGAAGGCGTGCAAGAAATTTTTGCGAAGGGATAAGCGGCATTACGTTCGACTTTACTGATGATAGCGACCGGTAATCCCGGCGGATAAATGCCATCAATGCCGGAAGTCACGAGCTGGTCACCCGGTTGCATATCGGCATTGACCGGCATGAAGGGCACATCCAGCGTTCCTTCCTGGCCATTGCCGAACACCACGGCGCGCAAGCCGTTGCGCAGGTTCTGCACCGGCACGGCCTGGTCCTTATCGGTGACCAAGGTGACCTCGCTCACCCCCAGATTGACTCGCGTTATTTGCCCTACGACGCCCACATCGTCCGCCACGACTTGACCTGGTTTCACATCATGCAAGCTGCCGCGATCGATAATGATTTTGCGCGCGAAAGGATCGCGTCCGGAATAGAGAATTTCCGCCATGGTGGTTTTCTGCGTGTAGCGTTTTTGCGCGGCAAGCAGGCTGCGCAAACGCGCGTTCTCCGCCTGCAAGGCTTGAAATTGCAACATCTGCCCGGCGAGCAGAAGCTGCTTATCTTTCAAATCGGCGTTCTCGCCTCTCAAGCGGCCTTGGACCACGAAGAAGCTGCTTACTTGCGAAGCCAGCCGCACCGGGGCATTCATCACGTGTTGCAAGGGGTTGATCACGACTGCCAGGGTATTACGTAGCGTGTTGAGATAATGATAGTGGCCGTCCACCACCATGAGCAGCAGCGCCAGGCCGGAGAAGATCGCAAGCCGCACCGGAGGCGGTAGGCCGCGCTTAAAAAACGGGGGTGAAGTGCTGTCCATCAGCCGCTTATTTAACCACGGGAAGCACGGGGTTCCAGACTATTTCAGTCGTTGGTAAAGACTGTAGAGAGCCGCTCCATCTCTTCCAGCGCCCGGCCCGAGCCGCGCACCACGCAGGTGAGCGGCTCGTCGGCCACGATCACCGGCAAGCCGGTTTCTTCCATCAACAAGCGATCGATGTCGCGCAACAGCGCGCCACCGCCGGTCAACACCATGCCTTTATCCGCGATGTCCGCGCCGAGTTCGGGCGGGGTTTGTTCCAAGGCCGATTTCACCGCCGACACGATGCTGTTGAGCGGATCGGTCAGCGCTTCCAGAATTTCATTGCTGGAGATGGTGAAACTGCGCGGAATGCCTTCCGCCAGGTTGCGACCTTTGACTTCCATTTCGCGCACTTCCGAACCGGGGAAGGCGGAGCCGATTTGTTTCTTGATGTTTTCCGCGGTGGATTCGCCGATCAGCATGCCGTAATTGCGGCGGATGTAATTGATGATGGCTTCGTCGAATTTATCGCCGCCGACGCGCACCGAGGCCGCATACACGATGCCGCCGAGCGAAATCACACCGACTTCGGTGGTGCCGCCGCCGATATCTACCACCATCGAGCCGGTCGCCTCCGCCACCGGCAGGTCGGCGCCGATAGCCGCGGCCATCGGCTCTTCGATCAGGTACACATGGCGCGCCCCGGCGCCGATGGCCGATTCACGAATCGCGCGCCGCTCCACTTGGGTCGAGCCGCAAGGCACGCAAATGATGATGCGCGGGCTGGGGCCGAACATGTGCGAACCGTGAATTTTTTTGATGAAATACTTGAGCATTTGCTCGGTGATGGTGAAATCGGCGATCACGCCGTCTTTCATCGGCCGAATGGCGGTGATCGAGCCGGGGGTGCGGCCCAGCATCTGTTTCGCCTCGATGCCGACCGCCTGAATGGTTTTCTTGCCGCTGGGGCCACCTTCCTGGCGGATCGCCACCACGGAAGGTTCGTCGAGCACAATACCTTTGCCGCGTACATAGATCAGCGTGTTGGCAGTACCCAGGTCAATGGCGAGGTCGGTGGAGAAGTAACCGCGAAGGAATCCAAACATGTTCGATACCGTGTAGGGGTGCGTTAAATAAGGGGTTTATGATACCCTATAACGCTTATTTAGTTAACGCGTTCAGGTGAAATCCATGTCATTGACCGAAGCCGATGTGAAGCGCATGGCCCACCTCGCCCGGATCGAAATCGAGGAACAGGAAGTCGCGCCTATGCTGGCCCAGCTTTCCAATATTATGGGCCTGGTGGAGCAGATGCAAGCCGTCAACACCGATGGCGTCGCGCCCATGGCCCACGCCCAGGATCTGTCCTTGCGCCTGCGCGAAGACCGAGTCACCGAGCAAGACCAGCACGCAGCCTTTCAAGCGCTCGCGCCCCAGGTCGAAGCCGGGCTGTATCTTGTACCCAAGGTGATCGAGTAGTTTTTTCACCACGGAGTACACGGAGTACACGGAGGGAAAGCCTTTAAGCCTTACTCCGTGTACTCCGTGTACTCCGTGGTTCATAATTTTTGGACCAACATGATTAATAACAGCCTAAAAGAACTCTCCGCCGCCCTTGCCGCCAAGAAAATCTCCAGCCGCGAGCTGACGCAAGCCTTTCTCGACCGCATCGCGCAGCTCAACCCGGTGCTCAACGCCTTCATCACGGTCGACGCCGAGAAATCGCTGGCGCAGGCGGATGCGGCGGATAAGCGCATCGGCCAAGGCCAAGCCGGGCCGCTTACCGGCATCCCTATCGCCCAAAAAGACATTTTTTGCGCTAAAGGCTGGCGCACCACCTGCGGCTCGAAAATCCTCGCCAACTTTACCGCACCCTACGATGCGCAGGTGATCGAGCGCTTCGACGCGGCGGGCGCGGTGAATCTCGGCAAGACCAATATGGACGAATTCGCCATGGGCTCGTCGAACGAAACCTCGCATTTCGGCCCAGTGAAAAACCCGTGGGACCCGCTTGCCGTGCCCGGCGGCAGTTCCGGCGGTTCGGCAGCGGCGGTGGCCGCGCGCCTAGCGCCCGCCGCCACCGGTACCGACACCGGCGGTTCCATTCGCCAGCCTGCGGCGCTGACCGGCATCTCCGGCATCAAGCCGACTTACGGCGTGGTGTCGCGCTACGGCATGATCGCCTTCGCCTCCTCGCTCGACCAAGGCGGGCCAATGGCCAAAAGCGCGGAAGATTGCGCGCTGTTGTTGAACACCATGGCCGGTTTCGATACCCGCGATTCGACCAGCCTCGACCGGCCGCCGGAAGACTACACGCGCGATTTGGCGCAGCCGCTCAAGGGCTTGAAAATCGGTCTGCCCAAAGAATATTTCGCTGAAGGTCTCGCCCCCGATGTGGCGCAGGCCGTCGAGACAGCGCTTGCCGAATACAAAAAACTCGGCGCGCAAACCGTGGAAGTGAGTCTGCCCAACACTCAGCTCTCCATCCCGGTGTATTACGTGCTCGCCCCAGCGGAAGCTTCCAGCAACCTCTCACGCTACGATGGCGTGCGCTACGGCTACCGCGCGCCCGAATACACCGACCTGATGGACATGTACAAAAAAACCCGCGCGCAAGGCTTCGGCGCGGAAGTGAAGCGCCGCATTTTGATCGGCACCTATGTGCTGTCCGCGGGCTATTACGATGCTTATTATCTGAAAGCGCAAAAACTGCGGCGGCTGATCGCACAAGATTTCACCGAAGCGTTCAAACAATGCGATGTGATCATGGGGCCGACTGCGCCCACCACCGCCTTCAATTTGGGCGAGAAAAGCGACGACCCGGTATCGATGTATCTTTCTGATATTTACACCATTGCGGTGAATCTTGCCGGCTTGCCGGGCATGTCGATCCCCGCCGGTTTCGGTGCCAATGGCCGGCCGGTGGGCTTGCAAATCATCGGCAATTATTTTGCGGAAGCGAAAATGCTCAACGTCGCGCATCAGTACCAGCTAGCGACCGATTGGCATTTGCGCGCACCGCAAGTCGTTTAAAAGGAGTACTTCATGGAAATGTTGAATCGCCCGGCGCTGCTGAGTTTGCGCAAACGTTTGGACCAACACCCGATTTATGGGGCGGTGGATAGCCTGCCGCGTCTGCGTTGTTTCATGCAGCACCATATCTTTTCGGTATGGGATTTCATGTCGTTGGTGAAATACATACAAGCCATAGTCGCGCCCGCAGGCCACCCTTGGATGCCAGGAAAAGATACCACCCTGCGCCGCTTCATCAACGATTTGGTGCTGGGCGAAGAAAGCGACGAATGGCCACAGAACGGGCAAACCACTTATATCAGCCATTTCGAGCTCTACCAGCACGCGATGCTGGAGGTCGGCGCCGGGATCAAGCACTCAAGCCATTTTCTGCAAATAGTCGATAGCTTGGGTATCGATGCCGCGCTCGCCGCGAATGTCGCGCCGCCTGCCGCGCGCCAGTTCATGCGCTCCACCTTCGATTGCCTCGCCAGCGGCAAGCCACATGTAGTGATGGCGTCCCTCGCGGTGGGCCGCGAACACATTATCCCCGACATGTTCCGCGCCTTGTTGCGCGACATGGCGATTGAAGAATCCGCCGCACCGGCATTTCACTATTACCTGCACCGGCACGTGCATTTGGATGAAGATCATCATGGTCCGATGTCTCTGCGCTTGCTGGAAACACTGTGTGCCGGCGATGCCACCCGCATCGTCGAAGCGCAAGCGGCGGCGGAATCTGCCATTGCCGCGCGCATCGCGTTCTGGGACGGGGTGATGGATGCGATGCTCAATACTGGCGCCGGCTGCGCCAAGAAGAGGGCTGCCTAATGGAATGGGAAACAGTGATCGGGCTGGAAATTCACGCCCAGCTTTCCACCACATCAAAAATTTTCAGCGGCGCGGCTACCGCCTATGGCGCCGCGCCCAACACCCAGGCCTGCGCGGTCGATATCGCGCTGCCTGGCGTGTTACCGGTGATGAACAAAGGCGCGGTCGAACGCGCAATTAAATTCGGCCTGGCCATTGGCGCCAATATCAATCGCGAATCGGTGTTCGCGCGCAAAAATTATTTCTACCCCGACTTGCCCAAGGGCTACCAGATCAGTCAATACGAGCTGCCGATCGTGGGAAAAGGCGACATCACCATCCAAGTCGGCGATCAAGAAAAAGTCGTGGGCATCACCCGCGCACACTTGGAAGAAGATGCTGGCAAGTCGCTACACGAAGATTTCCACGGCATGACGGGTGTCGATCTCAATCGCGCCAGCACGCCTTTGCTCGAAATCGTGTCCGAGCCGGATATGCGCTCAAGCGCCGAGGCGGTGGCCTATGCCAAGACCATGCATTCCCTGGTGCAATATCTCGACATCTGCGACGGTAATATGCAGGAAGGCTCGTTCCGCTGCGATGCCAACGTCTCGGTGCGGCCCAAGGGCACGGAAAAATTCGGCACCCGCTGCGAGATCAAGAACCTCAACTCCTTCCGCTTTTTAGAGCGCGCCATCGAATACGAAGTCGTGCGCCAAATCGATATTCTGGAGTCCGGCGGCAAAATCGCGCAAGAAACCCGGCTCTACGATTCGGACAAAGACGAAACACGCGCCATGCGCTCCAAGGAAGAAGCCTTCGACTACCGCTACTTCCCCGATCCCGATTTATTGCCGATGAAGCTCAGCGCCGAGATGATCGCCGAGATTCAAAAAACCTTGCCGGAATTGCCCGACGCCAAGCGCCGTCGATTCATCCAGCAATACGGCTTATCCAGCTACGACGCCGCGGTATTAACCGCCACCAAAGCCATGGCCGCGTATTTCGAGAATGTGGTAAATAGTGTCGGCGCGCCAAACGCCAAGACTGCCGCCAACTGGGTGATGGGCGACCTCGCCGGTGTATTGAAGCGCGATAGCCTAGAGATCACGCACAGCCCCGTGCCCGCCGACAAACTCGCGGGACTGGTAGCGCGCATCGCCGACAACACCATCTCGGGGAAAATCGCGAAAGAAGTATTCGAAGCGATGTGGAACGGTGAAGGCGACGCCGATGCGATCATCGAATCTAAGGGCTTAAAGCAAATCACCGATAGCGGCGCGATCGAGAAAATCATCGACGGCATCATCGCCGCCAACCCGGAACAACTAGCGCAATACCGCTCGGGCAAAGACAAGCTGTTCAGCTTCTTCGTCGGCCAAGCGATGAAAGCCACCCAAGGCAAAGCCAACCCGCAGCAGTTGCATGACCTGCTCAAGAAAAAACTCGCGGGTTAATCGGCTTTCTGTTTCGCCTTTCTGTTTCGCCGGATTGTAGGGGCGAGATATATCTCGCCCTAATCCTCGTGCGGGCGAGGCATGCCTCGCCCCTACTGTAACGCCGGCATCCTTGCCGGCGAATCGGCGCTACGTCCAACGCGCCCGCCTATTCTCCACCCGCTTTTTTACACTTGCATATATTCGTTATAACGAATATATTGGCGAACATGATCGATCCGACACTCCTCTTCGAAGCGCTGGCAGACGAAACCCGGCGGCGCATTCTGGCTTTGCTGCTCATACGCGGAGAATTGTGCGTGTGCGACTTGTTCGGCGTGCTGGGCTTGCCTCAGCCCAAGGTGTCGCGTCATCTCGCGGTGTTGCGTGAATCAGCCCTGCTAACATCAAGAAAACAAGGTACTTGGGTGCATTACCGGCTCAACCCGGACATGCCGTTGTGGGCGGCGCAGATATTGAGCGCGATGGCCGATGGGGTAGCGCGGTTGGAGCCCTATCGCGCGGACAAGCAGCAAGTCGATGCATGCTGCGGCCCCGACGCCAGATGTACCACACCGGCCCAAGTAGTAAATTCGAAATAACGGATATATATCATACAACAGGTAAAGTGAAATGCCTCAGATCAAGACCGTTCTGATTCTCTGTACCGGCAACTCCTGCCGCAGCCAAATGGCGCAGGCGCTGGTGAACCACGATCTCGGGCCGCAGGTGCGCGCCCTTTCCGCCGGCACCCGGCCGCAGTCTAAGGTGGCGGAAGGTGCGATTGCGGCGTTACAACAGGCGGGCATTGCGGTCGAGGGACTCTACCCCAAGGATGTGGAATCGGTGATGAACGAGTCTATCGATTTAGTCGTCACGGTGTGCGACAACGCCCGCGAATCCTGCCCTATTTTCCCGCGCCCGATTCCGAGTGTGCATCTGCCCTTCCACGACCCGCATGGCGAGCCTTTAGAAAGTTTCGTGCGGGTGATGAATGAGATTCGGGCCAAGCTCGTGCCGGAAGTGGCACGGCGGCTCAATGTGTCGTAAACCAACGAAGGAGAAAGCAATGAAACGATTTCATGTGCATGTCGGCGTCACCGATTTGAATACCAGTATCGGGTTTTATTCGGCCCTATTCGGCGCCGCGCCGAGCGTACGCAAGGAAGATTACGCGAAGTGGATGCTGGATGATCCGCGCATTAATTTCGCCATCTCGACCCGCTCCGGCCGCGCTGGCTTGGACCACTTGGGTTTGCAAGCCGAGAATAGCGATGAACTGGCCGGCATCGAAATGCAGCTCAAGCGCGCAAGCAACGACGTGCTCGAACAGAAGAACAGCACGTGCTGCTACGCCGCATCCGACAAATACTGGGTGCAAGACCCGGCGGGTATTCCGTGGGAAGCGTTTCATACGCTGGGCAGCGTGCCGGTCTTCGCCGAAGAAACCGCTTCGGGACAATCGGCCTGCTGTTCGCCCGCGCTTGAAAAAACCCACTGCTGTTAAGTGCCCATGAGCGTGCAGTGCGACATCACGGCTAAAGCGGCGAACGGCGCGGCGCTGGGCTTTTTCGAACGCTGGCTCACGCTTTGGGTGTTTTTGTCGATCGCGGCCGGCGTGGTTTTAGGGCAGCTTTCCCCCGGTTTTTTCAAGGCTGCCGGTGCGCTGGAAGTAGCACAGGTCAATCTGCCGGTGGGCGTGCTGATCTGGGTGATGATCGTACCCATGCTGCTCAAGATCGACTTTCGCGCTTTGCACGAGGTTGGGCAACATTGGCGCGGCGTGGGCGTCACCCTGTTCGTGAACTGGGCGGTAAAACCCTTCTCCATGGCGCTGCTGGGCTGGATTTTCATTCGCCATGTGTTCGCGCCCTATCTCCCCGCCGCTCAGCTCGACAGCTATATCGCCGGGCTCATCATCCTGGCGGCGGCACCCTGCACCGCGATGGTGTTCGTGTGGAGCAACCTCACGCGCGGCGAACCGCATTTCACCCTGACTCAAGTGGCACTGAACGACGCGATCATGCTGATCGCGTTCGCGCCGGTGGTGGGACTGCTGTTGGGCTTATCCGCCATTATCGTACCTTGGAATACGCTGTTTCTCTCGGTGCTCATATATATCTTCATCCCCGTGGTGATTGCCCAACTCTGGCGCCAGTCGCTACTCAAGCAGGGAGAAGCGGCGCTGAAAAAAGCGCTCGACCGGCTGCACCCCTATTCGCTTTCGGCGCTGCTCGCGACGCTGGTACTGCTATTCGGCTTTCAGGGCGAGGCGATCCTGCGGCAGCCGCTGATTATCGCCATGCTCGCGCTGCCGATCTTGATTCAGGTCTACTTCAACTCCGGGCTGGCTTATCTGCTCAACCGGCACTTCGGCGTGGCGCATTGCGTGGCGGGACCCTCGGCGCTGATCGGCGCAAGTAACTTTTTCGAATTGGCGGTGGCCACTGCGATCAGTCTATTCGGCTTCGAATCTGGCGCCGCGTTGGCGACAGTGGTGGGTGTGCTGATCGAGGTGCCTGTCATGCTGTCCGTGGTGCGCATCGTCAATGCCAGCCAGGCGTGGTATGAGCGAGGGGCGCGCTAGAACCGCGCGCGGCGCCCTTATTTCTTAATCGCGGGTGTCGCCGCTGTCTCCGGCGGCAAACCTTTCAACTCGCGGAACCGCGCCCGGTCCGAAGCATAGCGGGCGCGCATCGCCGCTTTCTCTTTATCCAAAGCAGCTAGGTTGTTGCGCAGGTGCGCGATTTCATCCCCGGTATTTTTGATGTCATTAAGCAAATCGGGGGGGGCGGATTTTTGTCTTTGCAAGAACCCCGCTCTTTGTTTCATCAACCCATCCCAACGATCCTTAACTGACTTGATGCGTAATTCGTTGCTCTTGGCCTGCACATCCACCTGGCCAAGATTGCGCTGCATGGACAAATCGATTTCTTCCACCTCGGTATAGGTCGCGAGCAGTGCCTTGTCGCGGCGCTGTTGCTCCACTGCCTCCGCTTTCTCTTTTTTGGCTTTGGCTGCGGTTTCGTCACGCGCCTGGATTTGCGCCGGGGTCAACGCGGCATCGACTTTCTTCACCACCTGGCCGTTGTCGTTGAGTTGTGCATTGCCCTGGTTTGCGTACTCCGGCGGGATGGTATCGCCATAGTGCACCTTACCTTTGGTGTCCACCCATTTGTACATCGTGGCGTGCGCGCCGCAGCTTAAAGCGAGACCCAGCAAAATCATTATTACCGAACGATTCATCATGTGCTCCTTGCACCGTATTGACGATTATATTCCAACACTTTTTCCAGCGGCGCGGCAAGCTCAGGCTGGCCGCGCAAATACCCGATCAAGTCTTCCAACGTAGCAATCGCGATCACCGGCAGACCAAAATCGCGCGTCACTTCTTGCACTGCGGATAGCTCGCCTTGACCGCGTTCCTGCCGATCCAGCGCGATCGCTACACCGCATGGGCTGGCGCCTTGGGCGCGGATCAAGCTCACCGATTCGCGCACCGAAGTACCAGCCGAAATAACATCATCGACAATTAACACCCTTCCCTTGAGGGGAGCACCGACCGTCGCCCCGCCTTCGCCGTGATCCTTCGCCTCTTTGCGATTAAAGCAAAACGGCAGATTGCGCCCCAGGCCGGCTAAGGCCACGCTAATCGCCGCCACCAGGGGAATGCCCTTGTACGCCGGGCCGAATAGCATGTCGTAGGGCAACTGCGACGCTTCTATCGCTTTCGCGTAGAATTGCGAGAGCTTGGCGAGCGACTCGCCGTCGTTGAACAATCCGGTATTGAAAAAGTATGGCGACAAGCGCCCGGCCTTGGTTTGAAATTCGCCGAACATCAAAACCTGCTTAGCAATGGCGAAAGCGATGAACTCCTGCCGAAAATTTTCCATAGCGATTACATAGAGACGTAATTTGCGCATTATAACCGCGAACTTGAACGGCATCCGCTCCGCCACCAACAAGGGCTTTTTCGACTGGCTGCACCAGCAGCATGCCGACGTAGTGTGCGTGCAAGAGTTGAAAGCCCACGCTACCGATCTCACGCGCGAAATGCTGCAACCGGATAAATTTTTCGGCTACTTTCATTACGCCGAGAAAAAAGGCTATAGCGGCGTCGGCCTATACGCCAAAAAACAGCCGGAAAAGATTATCGAAGGTTTAGGCATCGCCGACATCGACGCCGAAGGCCGCTACCTGCAAGCCGACTTCGGCAACTTAAGCGTGGTCTCGCTGTATCTGCCCTCGGGCTCCTCGTCCGATGAACGGCAGCAAGTAAAATTCAGTTTTCTGGAACGCTTTCTGCCGCAACTCAAATCGCTTCGCGCCTGCGGCCGGGAAATTATCCTATGCGGCGATTGGAATATCGCGCACAAAGAAATCGACCTCAAGAACTGGAAAGGTAATCTGAAAAACTCCGGTTTCCTGCCTGAGGAACGCGCCTGGCTCACGCAGCTATTCGATGAAATCGGCTTCGTCGATGTGCATCGGCAACTGAAGCCAGATGCGGCGGGCGAGGCCTACACCTGGTGGTCGAACCGCGGCCAAGCCTGGGCCAAGAATGTGGGATGGCGCATCGACTACCAGATCGCCACGCCGGGTGTGGCGGCCACGGCGCAGCGCGCGGCGGTGTACAAGGAAGAACGGTTCTCGGACCATGCGCCGTTGGTCATTGATTATGGCTACATTTTGTAGCGTGATTGGCTGAAACCAACCCGCGACAGCCCATGCTTTACTCGTTGAATGTCCGTTCCGCCAAAACCTGACGTTCGCAACTTTTCCCGATTGCGGGCTTGCGCGACTGTTTAATTGTTATTTCTAACCTAATAGGTTATATTTCTGCATGGAGAAAAAGAAGCCACACTACCTTCTATCCGAAGTTCAGCGGGCCGTTAAAGAGAGAGGAGTAAATGCTTTTACCGCGACCGCGTTGACCGGAGCTGCCGCATTGGGACTATCTGGTGAGCAGGCGGTGGCGGTGGTTTTAGGACTCAAACAGAAGGACTTTTATAAAAGCATGACCACGAATGCCGATCATAAAATTTGGCAAGACGTATATCATGCCGCACTAAAAGCGGGCTGGGTGGCTTACATCAAAGTTACTTTGCGTGAAAACGGAACCGTGGTTATCCAATTCAAGGAGAAATGAAATGAAACACCTGTGCCTGAATTGTGAGAAAGGCGATATGGTTCGCGGCAAGAAAGATGCGGTTATTGAATACCGCGGTCACGGCGCCACTGTTCGGGCA
The DNA here is from genome assembly GCA_025361165.1 of Betaproteobacteria bacterium. GTDB lineage: Bacteria > Pseudomonadota > Gammaproteobacteria > Burkholderiales > Thiobacteraceae > RBG-16-58-11. The sequence goes on from JANYAU010000080.1 coordinate 20,688, forward strand.
GTAGACGGTTGGCATTGTCCAGCGTGCGGAGAGATCGAGTTTGCGGGTAAGGAGGGTACGCGGTACTCGGAAGCATTAGACAAGCTACGACTGAAAGTCGACGCGGAAGAATCGGCAGAGCTTGCCCGTATTCGCAAGAAACTCAAACTCTCACAGCGGCGTGCCGCCGTAATCGCTGGCGGCGGGGTCAATGCTTTTTCCCGATATGAGAATGGCAAAGCGAGACCTGTCGCTGCGGTGATCAACTTGTTCCGGCTGTTGGACAAACACCCTGAGCTGATCGATGAGATTACGGCTTAACCCGTTTTCCTTCTTTTGCTGCCTATCAGTGAATGGGCGCAATAACGAATGAAGGGCATATGCCGCTTATGTGACAAAGATAGAGATTTACGGGAGAGTCATGTCATTCCTGGCTTTGTGTATAAATGGCTAAAAGAGACTTCTGGAACTGGATTTCTCCGGTTTGGCCTGGAGCCAAATAAACGGGCGCAGGATGGCTACAAGCTTTATTGGTTATGTGATGAATGTGAAGGCCGTTTAAATGATTGGGAAACCAAGTTCGCCAATGAGATTTTTCATCCATTTAACAAAGGGGCAATAGAAAAAGCTGCCTATGGGCCATGGCTTTTAAAGTTCTGTGCGTCAGTCTCGTGGCGAATAATGAACCTCATGCTTGAGGAACACGATATCTCACATTATCCCGAGACTCTTCAAGATTCTGCCTTGAAGGCACGGGAAATATGGAAGGAATTCCTTTTAGATAAAAGAGAGCACCCCGACAGAAATGAGCAGCATTTTTTGCCTCTCAATACAATCGAGAGCTTCACAGACCCGAATATGCCATCGAACATTAATCGGTACATCTTAAGGTCCGTGGATATTGACGCAGCTTGGGGTGGAAAATCGGCATTCGTGTATTCGAAACTGGGACGGTTCATCATTTTAGGGTTTATTGAAATGCCACAGCCACGTCAGTGGGTAGGTACTAAAGTGCATGTCAAGCACGGTGCTGTTGGAGCATCTAATTATACTTTGCCAATTCAGTTCGGAGCGTACCTCATGGATAAGGCCAGAAGATCTGCCGATATACAAGGAAGAATATCAGAGAAACAAAATAAGAGAATTGAGGAATCCTTCCGGAAAGGTATGGATAGAGCAACGAATTCAGAGTCGCTCAGAGCTATGAGCGAGGACGTGAGGTTATTCGGAAGCAAAGCCTTTAGACCAGAGAAATGAAATTGCATATAACCGCTAACAACAGCTTTAATAAGGACGCATTTTTCGCTTGCTGCGTTCACTACAAATGCGCTTGCTAAGCGGACCTTTGAACGCCTGCTTTCGAGAAGCGGGTATGGCCGCAATGGATCACCTACCGCCGATTACTCTCTGAATCACCATCCGCTCGCAGTACCAACCGGTTATTCCCTGCACTTGACGCATGATCATGCCTGGCCGAAAGCAGCTAATTGACATTAGCTACGGATTTTCCGCAATACGGATATTCATGCCATGATGAAGTCTGATTTTGACGGAGTATCCATCATGCGCCAGACTCTGATTGTTTCTACCCATGGGCAAATCACCTTGCCCGCCGATATCCGCAAGCGGTTCGGCATCAAGGGTGGCGAGCCGGTCATCATCGAGGATCGCAATGGCGAACTCGTGCTGAAACCCGCAACCGTGCTGGCGATTGAGATGTATAGCCCGGAACAAGTCGCGGCGTGGGATCAGCAAGACCGACTCAGCGATGCGCAACGCAAGGCGCTGCTGAATCGGCTAGCGAAGCACGCACCCAAGGTGGCCAAGAAACGTAACTGATGGCCTGGTGATTCAAACTGTCGCGCAATTCCTGGATAGCTTGCTTCTGTAATGTGCATGCCAACTTGACTTTTCGCACGGCAATACGTACGCTTAAACCGTACATATAGGACAAGCTCATGGAAACCGTCAAAGCCACTCAATTACGCGACAACCTGGCGGAATATCTCGCGCGCGCGGTTGCTGGTGAAGAAGTCGCGATTACTTCGCGCGGCCGAGTCGTCGCGCGCCTGGTGCCCGCGGCGTTAAACCAGCAAGCCGCGAGCGCGCAACTCGCGGCCTTGCGCACCAAGTGTCGGATCGGCGATATCACCTCGCC